>NZ_JAVDWS010000008.1:0-205234 GCF_031457395.1 Algoriphagus sp. 4150 | reverse complement strand
AGCATGAATATGAAAATTTAACTTCTTAGCGTTTTCTTACCCTTACCTAAAAATATAAAAATGAAGTGACAGAAAAATTATAAACATATGAAAATTACATCCTTAACAATAGGAGCTGCTCTTCTTTCACTGATGTTCATATCCTGCTCAGGAAATGAAGATGAAATAGACACCCAGCCGCCTTCCATTTCTATGGATTTTGCTGAGGCATCACCGGCGCAGTGCGCAGTTTTTCAGCGTGGCGAGACCTTGCCTTTTGAAGCTCAGTTTACTGACAATTTTGAGCTGGGAAGTTACAGCTTGGACATCCATCATAATTTTGACCACCATACCCATAGTACGGAGGTGAATGATTGCCAGATGGACGATAAAAAAGCACCCATTAATCCTTGGTTGGTTATAGAAGGTTATTCTATCCCGTCAGGCCAAAACTCTTTTAGAGCCAGTGAAGAGTTGGAAATTCCGGAGGATATAGATCCCGGTGACTATCACTTTATGATCAAGTTGACAGATAAGGAAGGCTGGCAGACAATTAGAGGTATAAGCATCCAAATCAACTAAAACCGGGTATAGTCGGTCTAAACTTTCATGCTTCCACTGGTCAAATTTATCGCAACATTATTGCATAATCGATTTACTTATATGCAACAATGTTGTATATTTAGGGTTCAGATCTGATTAAACAAACACAAACATTTATTTACCAGTAAATTATTTATGATACAGTCTAATAGAAGATTCGTATTGCCGTTGCTTGCGGCAGTTTCCTTTTTGGCATTTTCCTGTTCCGATGACGATGATCCGGATCCGGTAGTATTGGAAGGCATACAGAAATCCAGTTTGGTTTTCACTGAAATATCAGGTGGAGATGACTTGGGAGCTCATGGTGATCACTTCCACGGAATAGCTTCAGCTACAGAAGGTGAATCATTTACGGTAGAATTCGATGCTGAGGGAAATGCAGTATCAGGTGGACATTTGCATCTAGATCCCGATGGTATTTACAAGGTTGAATTGCAGGCTTGGAATTATCAGGGCAACCGTGTAGAAGGCGAGTTCATAAAAGATAAAGCTACTGCTGATCTTTACAAAGCATTCCTGGTCGGTGGTGACTTGGTCCTTAATCCTGATACCGATGATGAAACAGGAGCAATCTTCCAGCCTAGAGAGCAGACTTATGGTGATGAAACTCCTGTAAGTGGGAAATACGAAACCACAGGCATCTTAAGTTATTTCACCATCGGTGAGGCTAACGAGGGAGGAACAATTATGATTTCATACATTTTGAGAGAGTTTGATAGTGCTGAGACCAAGGGCTTGGTGGAAAGAACGGACTGGAATTCTACGGACTATGCCAGTAAGTTTGCAGGAAAAGATGTTTTGACACTAGACTTTGAAATCCACGCTGAACACGGCCACGATCATTGAGCATTACATATAGAGAATTGGTTAGAAATTTGAAAAAGCTGTCTGGGCATCCCGGGCAGCTTTTTATAGTTTTGGGGTGATTACACTTTTTTTAAATACCTAGTGAGTGTAAGCCAATTATGTACGAATCGCGTCAGATCTGCGATTCCTTTTTTTGATCATGTGTACAACTAGATCTAAGTATAAAGAACAGGAAGTAAAAGTACAATTCGGGTATAGTACGCTCGGCTGGGGGGATTCAGTCCGGATTGAAATGTGAACGCTGCCCGGATAGAAGTCAGCTGTGTTAGCTTAAATGATTCTTTTGGTCAGGTAATACGACCAAATTTTGATGATTTATTTTTAAATGTGGGCAAAGCGAATTGTGTATTCCATGATTTTTAGCGTGTTTCGTTTGGATTTGGTGGAAGATTATAAATTATTATTTTTGGATTAACTAAAAGGTAAACTTGATAAAAGAACCTTTTGGCGGATACTTTCGATTTGAAAAAACAATAACCCATTCATGAGTAGTAGAGCCTATCTAGACGGTTTTTTACGACCGGAGAAGGATGAACCTGTAGCTCAGGATTTCCTTTCTCAGGAATATAGTGCACCGTCAGGTCATGAGGCATCCGAAAACTCTATTTGGTTGGATTTTTTGCAGGGGAGTGAGAATGCACTTTCTAAACTGTTTGAGCGGTATTCCCACAAGCTTTTTAATTATGGAAAGCAATTCACCCATGATACAGGACTAATTAACGATGCTATCCAAGATGTTTTCTACCAATTGGTCAGAAATAAGCACAAGCTGGGTATAGCCCAATCTGTCAAGCACTACCTCTTTAGCTGTTTTAGGAGAAGACTCTTAAGATTATTGAAACAGCATAAGAAGCTTGTGTTGGACGAGAACTGTGGGTTGAGTGGAAGGTTTCAACTTAGTGTTACTCCTGACTACCATTGGATTAATACTAAGTTTACCATTGACCAAAAACAGCTGTTGGAAAATGCCTGCAACCAATTGCCAGTAAGACAGCGGGAAATTTTGGCACTTTACTTTTTTGAAGGGTTGTCCTATGCTGAGATTGCGGACGTTATGGAGTTTTCCCAAGTGAAATCTGCCAGAAAATTATTATACAGATCTCTGGATGGGTTGAGTACTCTTCTGGAAAAGCACCGCGATATACTGAGAATCTTTTATTTGTTTATAGGATAATTTCAGCTCTTCTTTTTTCATGATTTTTTGCATTCGTGCAGTGCTTGGTACCCTTCTCTAAAGGGCAAAATCCAATTCGTTCAATACAATCATTTTTGGGTTGGAATAAAAAAATGGCGAACCATGGGGTCATATGGCTAGACTATGTCTCTATAGATATATAGAAAATGAAAACGCCATAATTGACATATATAAGCGAATGAGTTTTAATCCAAGTAATGAAGCGGACTTCTTGAAAAACCCTCTATTTATAAAGTGGGCATTAAATCCCAGCACTGAGCTCGATCGCTATTGGCATGACTGGGCTAAGGCTAATGAGGGCAAGAAAGAGCTAATGGATCGGGCGATTGAACTCTCCAAATCCATTGGGTGGAAGAATCAACACCGGATGGAAGAAGATGACTTTAACCGTCTAAAAAATAGGTTGTTGGAATACAATGCAAAGTGGGAAATCCAGAGTCGGCCAAGTTTGTATTCCGAAAGGTACAAAAAGAGGTTTTCCTGGGTTTGGCCGGTGGCAGCGTCATTCTTGATCGCAGGATTTTTATGGTTCAATTATATGGGAACTACGGAGAGGGAGGAAGTGAAAGTTTATGAAAGTCAGGAGTGGCTGACAAGGTCTGTCCCAAAAGGAATGAAGAAAATTGTTCACTTGCCGGACGGTTCTACTGTTATGTTGAATTCAGACAGCGAGATCAGATATCCGCCTTCCTTTGAGCATGAGCGTACAGTGGAGCTGGTTGGCCAGGCATTTTTTGAAGTTCAGAGAAATGAAGAATTACCGTTTACGGTATTAAGTGGAGAATTGATCACCAAGGTATTGGGGACTTCATTTGACGTAAGCGCCTATCCCGAAGAAGCCAGGATGCATGTGGCCGTGGTCACAGGTAAGGTCCAAGTGGATACCGAAGCAGGAGTTACTACGACTATTCTGCCGATGGAAGCTACCTATTACGATACCGCCAGCAAGTCACTCCAAAAGGGGAGTTATGACTACAATCACCTAGTAGGCTGGAGACACCGCATTCTTAAATTTCAAGAAGAGAGCTATTCACATGTTTTTGAAAGGCTTTCTAAGTGGTACAACGTAAGCTTTGAATTTGCTCCGGGAGTAGAGCTCAAGGGGAAATACAGTGGAGAATTTCAAAATGAAAATCTCGAAAATATTCTGATGGGAATGCAGTATTCGCTCGGCATCTCCTACGAAATCAAAGAAGAAAAAGTCAAAATAACCAAAAACTAGATGATCATACGGACCATCCATACCTAACCCAATAATCCCAAAATACTAATGAAACAACAATTACAAATTTTGAGGGGGAAGCTGCTAGTACGGTATCTACTCTGTCTATTCTTTATGGCAGGAGGATTTACCGGATCAGCGCAGGCTTTCGCCAGTCAGCAGAATGACCTGAAAGATGTCATTGTAAGCATACGGTTAAATGATGCAAGAGTCGAGAAGATTTTAAAAGAGATTGAAGACAAAACCAACTTCAGATTTGCCTTTGATCTGAATCTGGTCAAAAACACCCCCAGAGTGTCTTTGGATGTGCAGGACAAAAATCTGCTTTCAGTATTAGAAGAACTTTCTGCCAAATCCAGTCTCTCGTTCAAGCAAATCAACAATACTATCCATGTTTCTAAATCGCCTCTGGCGGTAGTCCAGACTAGTTCGGAAGTCGCAAACCCGGCTGTGCTTGTGACGGGCAAAGTAGTAGATGAGACAGGAGGTAGTCTACCGGGGGCTTCTGTGGTCATAGAGGGGCAGTCTTCCGTCGGCACAGTTACCGATTTAGACGGTAATTATTCCATAGAGGCAGAAGTGGGGGATGTGTTGGTGTTTTCTTTTATGGGGTATGAAAATCAAAAAATCACTGTTGGATCCCAAAGCATTATAAATGTCACTATGAGCGTAAACCTGTCATCATTGGAAGAGGTGATCGTGGTGGGATACGGTACACGGAAAAAAGTCAGCTTAATAGGAGCCGTGGATCAGGTGGGACAGGAAGCACTTGAAGGGAGGCCCGTGGCGACTATGAGCCAGGCATTGCAGGGTGTTTCGGCAAACCTTATTGTACAGCAGCGGAACTCCGAACCCGGTGCCGGAGTCAACCTAAACATCAGAGGTATCAGCACATTGGGAGACAATTCTCCTCTGGTTGTGATCGATGGTGTGATCGGCGGAGATATAAATCTTCTCAACCCGTCTGATATAGAGAGTGTCTCTGTATTGAAAGATGCCGGAAGTGCTGCCATATATGGCTCCCGCGCCAATAACGGTGTAGTCTTAATCACGACTAAGCAGGGGAAAAAGAATTCCCGCCCTATGGTAACATACAATGGTCTGGTGGGAGTTAATACCCCTCAGTTCTTTACTTCGCCTGTTCATGGGTATCAGAATGCCATGCTACGAAATGAAGCTGCTTTCAACGCAGGCAGAAGTGAGGCAATATTCAGTCCTGAAGAAATACGACAAATCCAACAAAATGGAGATACGGAATGGTTTGCCAAGGAGATATTTGATAATGCAGTTCAGCAAAATCACAATATTACTGTATCCGGAGGTGGGGAGAACAGTACCTACCTGGTATCAGCAGGGTACACAGACCAACAAAGTAATTTTGTAGGCCCTGCCAAAGGCTACAAGAGATTGAATTATAGGATGAACCTTACCAATGAATTTGGCAGATTCAAACTTAGTTCAAGGTTGGCCTATTCCCGTAGACTTATCTCGGATCACTCGTTTTCCAGCGGAACGCTGATGGCAGATGCCAATCGTGTGCCTCTTTATTATACTCAAAAAGATTCTGAGGGAAGATACTTGACAAATGATATTTTACAGGAATTCAATCCACTCGGGATATTGGAGCAGGGAGGATTTCGAGAGCATATTGACGATAATGTATTCGGGAATCTAAGTGGTGAATTCCGCCTCACGGATCACTTCAAAGTAAGGGGAGTATTCGGGTTCAATATGTACTCAAACAATCAATATGCAAGAGTCAAAGAGGTAGAATTCTACCCAAGAGGAATATACGGAGGCAATCGGAATACAAACGACGAAAATCGAAAGGGGATGGATCTTAATACCCAGGTGATGATGGATTATGCCAGAGTTTTTTCCGAAGTCCATGATCTGAGTATCCTTTTGGGAGTTTCCAATGAGAATCACACGGATCGTGGAATCGGTATTTACAAGACTTTCACAGATCCGGATTTGGGTACACCGGTTACGGAGACTGTGATCAGCCCTGATTCTTATAATTCCAATCAGAGTTCTTCCGAAAACAGCCTTTATTCCGCATTTGGCAGTGCATCTTACGATTATAAGAAAAAATACTTTGCGGAAGTCAGTTTCAGATATGACGGTTCGTCCAAATTCCGTGAGGGAAAACGGTGGGGTTTCTTCCCTTCGGCCTCCTTGGGATACAGGCTATCCGAGGAAGCTTTCATGAGCGGGTACCGGAGCAGAGTGGGAGATCTAAAGATACGGTCTTCCTATGGAGTATTGGGAAACCAGAACGTGGGTAATTATCAGTACCAGACTACCTTTTTTACTTACCAAAATGCTTATGGCTTTAACAACGCTGCGGTAGGAGGTACAGGCTTCAATTATGCCAACCCAAATATTCAATGGGAGAGAGCAGCGACGTTCAATATCGGGGCGGATCTGGATTTCATGGATGGAGCCTTGACGTTGAGCTTGGATTATTTCGATAAGATAACTTCGGATATACTTGTTCCACCGGCTGTTCCGGGAGTATTTGGCACATCCTTACCGGACTTCAACAGCGGAAAGGTGAGAAACAGGGGATGGGAAATCACTACCACCTATAGACATAGAGGGCAGCTGTTCAATCATTCGTTCACATTCAATCTCGGAGACTCGCAGAATGAGGTTCTGGATTTTCAGGGCAATGAGCGGCTCACAGGACTGGAAGAATTACAGGTACTACTCAAAGAAGGCTATCCCTTCAATTCCTATGTGGGCTTGAAGCGTGACGGTTATTTTCAGAATATAGACGAAGTAGAGAGCGGACCAAAACCGGAAGGGTTGAACGTTCAACCCGGAGATAATCGGTATGTGGATGTAGACGGCAACGGGATTATCAACGATGACGACAACTATGTCTTTGGCAACCCATTTCCCCGCCTGACCTTTGGGCTTACCTACAATGTGAAAGTTAAGGGCTTTGACCTCAATATTTTTGCCCAGGGAGTGGGGCGTAGAACGATGATGATCCGCGGGGAAATCGTAGAACCATTCCATTTCAATTATGGGATGACTATGTACACCCATCAACTGGACTATTGGACTCCCCAAAATCCGGATGCCCGCTATCCTATATTGGCAGAGAATGGTAGCCAATCAAACACCAATAATTTCAGGAGAGGTTCCGACATGTATCTCTATGACGGAGCTTACCTACGGCTGAAGAATGTACAGTTGGGCTATACCTTGCCACAACCTTTGGCGGAGAAAGTAGGAATGCAAACCTGCCGGGCTTACCTGTCAGGTCAAAATCTGTTCACATTGTCCAAAGTGAAATTTGTAGATCCTGAATTATCTGAATTCGACAATAGTATGAGAAGCGGCGGGGCCAATAGTGCTAGAGCATATCCTACTATGGTATACTATGGATTTGGCCTGGACATCACCTTTTAATTCCCCTACCAAATGACAAAACTAAAACTATATACCTTGATTCTATCCACTCTTACGGCTCTATGCTGTATCGGGTGTAAGGAACTTGATTTAGCTCCGGAAAATACCTTTACGGACCTTACCTACTGGAACTCTGAAGCCAAAGCACAAAGTGTGCTGAATACGGCCTATTCACAAATGTTTGGCAGTAATCGTTTTTTCTATGATGAGGCAGCTTCTGACAATGCATTTAATGGCAGGGGAGATACCGAGGGCGCAGCTTCTCTGGCAGCAGGAACCTATGACCCTTCATTGGGACGACTTCAGGGCCAGTGGAGTGGGAATTATACAGGAATCAAAACATGCAATATTCTTCTGGAAAATATTGATAGAGTACCTGATATGAATGAAGATAACAAGGCCAGAATGATGGCTGAGGCTAGGTTTATCAGGGCATTTTTACATTTTCAGTTGATGACCTGGTTTGGAGATGTTCCCCTAATAGCGCAGGATCTGACTATAGAAGAAGCTCAGATAATCACCCGGACGCCTAAGGAACAGGTGCTGGAGTTTATTGTTCAGGAATTGGATCAGGTAAGTAGAATATTGCCTGTCCGACAGGAGCTTCCGGAAGCTGAAAGAGGACGTATTACGGCTGGAGCGGCGCTGGCACTCAAGGCAAGAGTACATTTGTACGAAGGACAATGGCAGGAAGTAGTGCAGGCTACCGAAGAGTTAATAAGTGGCGATTCCTATGGAAGTTACGGGTTGTTTCCTTCCTACGAAGGGCTCTTTTTGCCGCAAAATGAATATAATCAGGAAGATATTCTCAGTTTGCAATATGTGCCTCAATTCAGGACTTGGGGTCAATTTTTCGACATGGCTCCCCTGTCTGCGGGGGCAAGGCTCAATGCATTGGCACCCACCCAAGAGTTGGTGGATAGTTATCTTACAGAAGATGGACTGCCTATCAGCCATCCTCATTCAGGATACGACGAAGAGAATCCCTATGCAAATCGGGATCCACGCCTTACTGCCACCGTGGTTTACCACTTATATGACTGGGAGAATAATGGAGCGCGTCACACTATCTATATCAAGCCCGGGACTGATCCGGACCCATCAGCTCCGGATGAATATGTGCCGGGATCCTCGAGCACTACTACAGGCTATTATACCCGCAAGTATTTTGACCCTACTCATCTAGTGCAGTTTGCGTCCGGGTTAAATTTGATGCTGATTCGATACGCAGATATTCTTTTAATGCATGCAGAAGCGAAAAATGAGCTTGGGCAAATGGATGAAAGCACATGGAATCTGACAATTCAGGCACTTAGAAATCGTGCGGGATTTACTGCTTCTGAAGCCTTGCAATTTAATTCAGGGCTTGCACAGAATGAATTCAGGGAGATCATCAGAAACGAGCGTAGAGTAGAGCTGGCCATGGAAGGGCTGAGGGTATTTGATATCAGAAGGTGGGGCATTGCAGAAGATGTACTTAATGGATGGGCACACGGTGCCAAATTCGGGCCTCCTTCCGAGGATAATGGATACCTCCGGGTGAATTTAAGATCCTTTGATCCTTCCAAACACTACCTGTGGCCTATTCCCCGCGATGAGCGGAATATTAATCCAAATTTGACCCAAAACCCCGGGTGGAATTAATCCTGGCTCTTCCCATAACCTTAACCCAATTAAAAATGAAAAATTTCCTATATAAAATACTTGGTGTATTGACTGTTTTGATCTCCCTGTTCTCTTGTCAGGAAGATGCGGAGATGCGCACAGAAGTCACTCCTGTGAATTCACTTTATTTACCGGAAAACAATGCCTATTTAAATCTCGGAGCACAGAGTTCCGCAATATTCGAGTGGGAGGCCTCTAAGGCAGCTGATAATGGGGTAGTCTTATATGATGTGGTATTTGATACCGAAGACGGGGATTTCTCTGATCCACTTTACCTACTTCCTTCCGACGGAAGAGGATTGCAGCGCAGGCTTACGCTACCCTTTTCAGAGTTAAACAAAATCGCACAGATGGCCGGAATACAGCCGGAAGGAGTAGGAAAGCTTCAGTGGTCGGTACAGTCTTCGAAAGGGATCAACGTACAGCCGCTGGTAGATATTAGGACCATAGAAGTATTAAGGCCTGCTGGATTTCCAGCACCTGATGAACTATTTCTTTTAGGCTCAGCCACCGAAGCCGGCGATGAACTGTCGGGAGCTATTCTGATGAAAAAAACCAGTGTCAATACGTTTGAAGCCTATACTTCATTGGTAGAAGGAAGCTACTATTTTGCCTCCAGAAATTCAGGAGAGTCAGACACTTTTTATATCGAAGATGGCAAGCTAAGAGCTGACGGGGAAACAGCGTATTCGGGTGACCGGAAGGTGTATAGGATCCGGGTGGATTTTTCTAACGGTACTACTGAAATACATGAAGTCAGTAAGGTGGAATTATGGTTTGCACCGGATGGAGTATTTCTTACCGAGCTTCCTTACGATACCAACGGAACTTGGTCTGTTGAGGACTTCCCGATTGTTTTCAAACAAGAAGGTTGGGGGCGTGACGAAAGGTATAAATTCCGCTTTACGACGCTGGATTCTGAAGGCAATGAAGCGGAGGAGTGGTTTGGAAGCACAAACGGGGATAATCAGCGTCCTACAGATTCGACTGGACCGGCTTATTGGTATATGGTACCTGTCTCTGATGACCGATGGAATAACAGCTACAAGTTTGCGACAGAGGTGGACAATTCCAATGCAGATATCAGCGTCATCTTCAATGCGGAAGTTCCAAGCTACACGCATTCTGTTTCAATAGATTAAATCACTTTAGATAACTAGCAATGAAAAATTTTATAGCAATCCTTGCCACTCTATTTTCAGGAATTACCCAGTCGTCGTGTGTAGACAAAGATCTGGGACCTCTTAGAACTGATTTTCAGGAAGTGGAGGAAATTCAGTACGATTGGGGTGTTACCGCGGATTCGATGCAAGCTTCCACTTACTCTCTTTATATCTCGGCAGACGGTTCTTTTAATTTCAATCCGGGCGGATCATTTGGAGGATATTGGCCAAATGCGCATGCACTGCATGTGTATGTAGATGCTTACAACCGGACAGGAGACGGGATTTATCCTGATAGGATGAAGAAACTTCTGCAGGGGATTAAATCCAACAATGGGAATACCTATACGAATGTGTTTAACGACGATATGCTTTGGCTCGGCAACTCATGTGTACGTGCCTACGAAGCCACAGGAGATGAAGAGTATCTTGAGGTAGCCGAATACTTATGGCATGATGTATTGGAAAGTTATAGCGAAGTCTTTGGTGGAGGCATAACATGGAAAAAGGATACCCCAAACCTAAAAAATGCAGTTTCAAATGGGCCAACCGTAGTGCTTGCTACCAGACTTTATAATGTAACGGGAGATGAATATTACTTGGATTGGGCGAAGGAACTGTACGCTTGGCAAAAGGAACATTTGGTTGATCCCGAGACAGGTCTGGTTTGGGATAATATAGAATTGATTGAGGGTGTGCCTACCGTGAAAAAGGATTGGATTTTCACCTATAATGCCGGAACCTGGATAGGATCAGGGCTTCGTCTATTCCGGATTACCGGCGAAAATGGATATCTCTTAGATGCAATACAGACTGCAAAATCCTCCATGACCCGTGCTGAGATATCCACTGAAGGTATTCTGAAAGATGAGGGGCAGGGAGATGGAGGCTTATTCAAAGGGATTTTTATCCGGTATTTCACTGAGCTTATACAAGAGCCTTCGCTTAGTGATACGGATCGTAAAACTATGGTAGACTACCTGAGTTTTAATGCAGGTACCTTTTACAAAAGCGGGATGAAAAGACCTGAAATGCTAGCAGGTCCAAATTGGAGAGAATTGCCAGGCGGGCAGGTTGATCTAACTACCCAGCTGTCAGGACTGATGCTGATGGAGTCTGCAGCTTTACTTCAGAAAGAGGGGATATTGGAATAGGCAGAATTTATAAAAGATACTTTGTGTATCCGCGTGAATGAACATATAGAAATTATGCCTGCTTTTAGTGGAGAAAAATCCCCCTTTACCTTTCGCAGCAGAGGGTAAAGGGGGATTTGATCTAGTATTAATTCCAAGCACAGCTTACTGTCTATTCTTGAAAAATGCAAAATGGGTTGGTTTCAATTAGTGAATCAATTATTTTTGTATTGATCAATACAAAAATAATATGAGAGGCAGACCTACACTTCACGCCAATGAGGAGTTGATCCTAAAGGCACAGGAAATCTTTTGGAAAAAAGGCTATACAGCTACCTCTCTGGGAGATTTACTGAAAGGAACAGGGATTGGCAGTGGGAGTTTTTACAATACTTTTAAAGGAGGTAAAAAAGAAATATTTGGTAAGGCATTGCTCCAGAGGAAGGAGGCATTTGAGAGCTTCAAGAGAGAACTTGAGCAGAGCGAATCACCGCTCGATTTGATCAAAAACTTTTTTCGAAGCATTGCGGAAGCAGCCGAGGAAAGTCATCTGAACGGCTGTATAATTGCCAATTCCGTGGTGGAGATGACCCATGTCGACGATGATCTGGAGTTGGAGGCGGTAAATATCCTGAAAGAGGTGGAGCACATGTTTGCGGATACTATCCGGAAGGCTCAGGAACTGAAAAGAATCAGCAATCAAACTGATCCTGTGATTCTGGGAAAATACCTTATCACGTTTTGGTGTGGATTAAATACGCTGCGGCGGATGTATCCGGATAAGAATATCCTTCAAGAACAAATAGAAATGCAATTAGCTGTGATCAGCTAATTTTTTTTCACTATTAACGGAATGATCAATACAAAATAAGCAGAAACACAACAAAATCATGGACTTACAATTAAAATCAAAGAAAGCATTTATCAGCGGTTCCACACAAGGCATTGGCTTTGCGATTGCGAGACAACTTTTAAATGAAGGAGCTGATGTGGTGATCAATGGAAGGAATGAAGAAAAGCTGAATAATGCGGTAGAAAAGTTGATGCATGAATTTCCTCATGGATCTGTTTCCGGAATGCCGGCTGATTTTTCAGATTCTGAAGCAGTGGATGTATTGCTGAAGGAGTTGAACGGCATTGATATACTGGTCAACAACGTAGGAATCTTTGAACTTAGGCCATTTGGGGAAATCGCGGATGCGGAATGGATGAACATTTTCAATGTAAACGTACTGAGCGGCGTGAGATTATCCAGACATCTTTTACCCGGGATGTTGGAGCGGAATTTCGGACGCATTGTTTTTATCAGCAGCGAATCCGGTGTAAATGTGCCTGCCGATATGATCCATTACGGAATGACCAAGGCAGCGATAATGGCAGTGGGCAACGGGCTATCCAAACTTACAAAAGGTACAGGAGTAACGGTCAATACTATTTTGGGAGGTCCAACTTATTCTGATGGTGTTGCGGAAATCGTTGAACAAATTGCTCAGACTCAGAATGTAACCGTGGATCAAATAAAGTCCGGTATTATGCAGAATAGCAATCCGGATTCCCTCATGCAGCGCTTTATAGAGCCGTCTGAAATCGCTGTATTGGCTGCATATTTGGCTAGCCCCTTATCCATTGCCACAAACGGGGCTTGTGTAAGAGCAGATGGAGGAGCATTGAAGCAGCTGTAAAGGGAAAAGACGTTTAAACTTTTTAGGTGTGACAGCAGAAATGTTAAGATTTTGACTTTTGATGAACTTTATGAACGGGCTCATTTCATTGCCGGGGGAGAAAAAGTAACCAAAGAAGATTCTAAACTAGTAGATGAAGAAGATGACTACCTTCCATTTTAAAGAATTGAAGATGAACAGTGAAATCCTGATATATCAAAACCCGGATGGTAACATCAAAATAGATGTTCGCTTGGAGAATGAAACGGTTTGGCTCACGCAAGCACAAATGGCATTATTGTTTGGCAAAGCCAGAACTACTATTACAGAGCATATTCAAAACGTTTTTAAAGAAGGTGAATTGGATGAAAATTCAGTATGTCGGAATTTCCGACTTACTGCCGATGATGGGAAAAACTATGAAACCAACCACTACAATTTAGATGTTATTATCTCAGTCGGTTATCGGGTAAAATCGGTTCAGGGAACTCAGTTCCGTATATGGGGTACACAGCGTTTGAAAGAGTACATCATCAAAGGCTTTGCATTGAATGACGACCGCTTTAAGTCGGGCAGCTCAATGAACTATTTCAACGAAATCCGGGGAATTGTAGAAGCGAGGTAGGTCAGCATATAACAAGATGGAATTATGTTTAAAATAATGATTTTGCTACTATTGATGATAATTCCGCAAGTAGGGGATGCGCAATGCTATATTTCATTTTTTCCAGAAGAAATAGTTGCCGATTCCACGATTTTGATAAAGGGAAAAAATATCGAGAATATATTTTTCCGGCAGATTATTATGGATTTGTATTGGATAAAAGAATAAATTCAGTTCTGCTCAATGAAAATCAAGTCATAAAAATTGAAAAAATACTTATTGAACAGTATTATAATGTTTTGAAAAATGACGCTAGGGTGTCAAAAGAAATTAAATTAAAGAATAATGTTGAAAAACAAATCATAAAATATGATCGACAATATTTAGGGTTTCTATGCGAGAATGGAGATTTATGTGCAAAAATATTATTAGCAAATAGGTCTGGGAAAGGTAAAAAATATTTTAACTGTTTTGATAAGGTAATGGCATTTGGGTTTGGAGAATTTTATGAAAAAAACTAGAGATTGTTTACAGTAAATCTCACAAAATCGATATTAATCCTGCCTTAAAGATTGTAGCAACGTATTAGACTGTAAAAAAACAAAATAAATGACAAGGGAAGAAGCTCAACCTGCTTGGGAAAGAATAGTGAATTTAGGTTTCTCCGACTATAATAAGCTGACCCGAGAACAACGGGTGTGGTTTAATGTAGAACCATTGACTACAGGTGGACTTTGGGATCATTATATGAACCATGGAGCTGATAAAAACTTGGATACAATTGAAGACTTGGAATATCTGGGTTTCCACTCTATTGTAAATCAATTAAATGAGTTTAACCGTATTTATTTTCCAAGTGGAGTACCTCAAGGGCCTAATGCCAGACAAGCACAATTCGAAAAATTCCCTGAAGAACAACTTCAAAAGCACATTGAAGAAATGGACGATAAGTTCTGGGGAATTTGTAGTTATTTGGAAAATACATTACTTGAACACATCAATAAAGCAGAATTAGGAATAGAATAGAAACGCGGCATTGTGTATATGTCACGGAGTGGTTCTGTTTGTAAGTAAGGTTGTTTCTCTTTATTTTGGTATTCGTAGAATAATAACTGCTATAAAATTAGCCCATGCCTCATACACTAACCGATTGCGGGAATTTGAGAAATGGAACACACCATGAAAATAATAAGGTCTATTTTAATAATTGTAATTCTGTTTTTATCGAAGTATGGATTTGCGAGCCCTCAAATACCGGATTACGTAATTTACAAAGGCGATACAATTCCTGTTTACAGCTTGATACTTGAGGAATATTTCCAGAAAACTTCAAAACAGGATGATGGAAGGTTAGTAGGCTTGGGTTCTAGAGATGGTTCATTATTCAATTGCTGGAGAGGTTATCAAGCAATATATTCAATTGAGAACGATAGCTTGTTTCTTAAAAATATCATAGACTGCGGAGAACGCAGAATTGACCAAAATGCTTCTGAACAGAGAATTAATAAATTGTTTAGTAATAAAGTTAAAAATGGGAAAGTTCATATCGATTGGTTTTCAGGCGATTTTAGTTTGTCGAATGGAGAATTGTTGCGTGGGGATGGAGTTTTTTACAAAACTTTTGAAAATGAAATATTGATTAAAGTAAAAAATGGAAAAGTCCGCAGTATTTCAGACATCCAAAATTACCTCGAGGATCCAACCCGAATAAATCGAAAATATGGAGATACTTTATCCACAGTAAAGAGAACACTTTACGGAAGAATTTTTGAATGACAAGAGGAAATAACCACACCAACTCAGTAATGAAAGATTCTATGGATGAAAGAGAAAGGATAATTGAGAATTACATAGCAGGTTACAATGAGTTTGACCTCCAAAAAATGGTGAGGGATTTTTCCGGTGAAATAGTTTTTCAAAATATTCAGAACGGACAAGTCTCAATGGTGCTGACAGGGCTTCAAGAGTTTATAAATCAGGCAGAAGTAGCAAAGAGCTATTTTTCAAAGAGAAAACAAACAATTACATCTTTCAAGAGCGATTCAATAAAGACAGTAATCGAAGTGGATTATTTTGGAGTTTTGGCGACAGATTTCCCTAATGGAATGAAAAAGGGAGATGAGCTGAGACTTCATGGCAAGTCTACATTTGAGTTTAGGGATAATAAGATAATCAAATTAGTGGATGAGAGTTAACTTATAATCAAACCAAGAATGCTACACGCTATAGAAATGAAAGTTTTGATGCCCAATGAAATTGACGAGTTTCAGGAATTAATTTCAGTATTTGAACTGGTTTTTGAAATGGAGAATTTCAAACGACCGGCTAATTCACACTTGCAGGGTATTTTGGCGAAAGACAGCTTTATTTCTATCGTGGCTTTGCACAATAAAAAAGTAGTTGCCGGCTTAACCATCTATTTACTTGATCAATATTATTCTGATAAGAAACTGGCATACTTATACGATCTTGCGGTATTGACCGAATACCAAAGAAAAGGAATAGGCAAGCAACTCATACTATTTACAAAAGAATATTGTAAGCGGAATGGCTTTGAAGAATTGTATGTCCAGGCAGAAAAAGTTGATGATTATGCCATCGACTTTTATCGCCTGACAAAGCCAACAGCAGAAGACCACGTTGTTCAATTTTCATACATATTGAAGGACTAAAGTGCTTCTATCTAATTCTGAGGTTAGTTGATTCCGCATTTTGCAGTCTTGGAAATTGCCGGATTTCAGACAGTCGTAAACAGTTATGCATAACGTGAAATTCTAACTGTGACTCCAATTTTAAGCCGTTTGCACCGGAAACCATTTTGAAAAATCCGGAAATACATGATCCCGTATCAATGAACAGCTATTGGCCATTATCCGGTTGATTGATTTAGTGCCTTCCTTCCTTCCTTCCTTCCTGATAGGGCACACCTTTTTTAGTGATTCCATGAAATGGAACCTCAACTTACTTCCTGTCGGCCTTATTCTTCCAAAAGATGGTCTGGGCAGAAGGCAGTTTGGCAGAAATATTTTCAATTTTTAATTCTTTACCCCATTGCATAAAAAGACGGATTGTGTCATATTTGCAATCTTGTTGCAATAAAACTAAACCATCTACGATGCTTGAAGCCATCAATCTAACGAAGAGCTATGGGACATTCCAGGCGCTCAAGGGGCTAAATCTTAAAATTGAAAAGGGAGAGGTGTTTTGTTTGCTGGGTCAGAATGGAGCCGGAAAGACTACTACCATCAATATTTTTCTAGGGTTGATCCCTTCTACTACCGGTAAGGCACTGATCAATGGCATTGAAATCAAACCCAACTCCTCTGACTTCAACAAACTGATAGCCTATATCCCGGAAATAGTCCAACTCTATGGTAATCTATCAGGAATTGAGAATTTAGATCTGTTTAGTAGAATGGCGGGATTTAGCTACTCCAAGCAAGAACTGGAGTCTTTTTTAGTCAAATCAGGCCTACAGCCGGATGTGATTTCCCGTCCATTGTCCACTTATTCTAAAGGTATGCGTCAAAAAGTGGGGATTTCCATCGCGCTCTCAAAGCATGCCGAGGTTATTTTCATGGACGAACCTACATCAGGACTTGACCCAAAAGCAACAGCTGAATTTACTGCGATTTGCAAGGAATTGGCTTCGAATGGAACATCGATTTTCATGGCCACTCACGATATTTTCAATGCTGTAAATGTGGGAACGAAAATAGGTATTATGAAAGAAGGAGAGTTGGTTCACATGGCCATCGCCAAGGATGTGGATGCTATGGAATTGCAGGAGTTATACTTGAAAACTATCTAAACAGATGAAATCGAGCATGACTCAAGCGTCACACACTGGTATGATTATCCTGCATGCGAGATTCTCCCGATCCGCCGCGGCGGATCGGGACAGGCTATGTGACCATTGAAAAACAATTATAAACACATGAAATTGAAATTTATAGTTTTCTTATTTTTTCCGGCATTCTTCAGCTTGCCGGTGGCTGCTCAGGTTTTGATTCGGGGCATTGTACGATCACAAGACAATTCCCCACTTCCGGGGGCTGCGGTACAGATCCAACATGATCAGGGAAAATCCCAAGTGATAACGGATGTAAACGGTTATTTTGAACTCTCATCGGAAGGAGAGAATGCGGTTGAGCTGGAAATAAGATTTTTGGGGTATAAAACATATCGGACCACTGTAGTAATAGATGGAAGGAGCGGCATAGATTTGGGAAATATAGTGCTGGCAGATGATGAACAGCAACTCCAGACGATTGAGGTCATAGGACGTATCCAGCGGGATTATACCAGCGATTATTCTTTTTCGGCTACCAAAATAGGGGTCAAAAACAAGGATTTGCCACAGGCTCTATCCGTAGTGACCAAGGAGCTTATTGACGATAGGCAGGCTTACCAATTAGCAGAAGCTGTCAAGACTGTCAGTGGAGTGAGTTCAACGGGATTTTACAACCATTTTAATATTCGGGGTATTACCCAAAATGAAGATGGGCAGATCCTAAATGGAATGCGTACGCATCAGTTTTTTTTCCTTCAGCCCATTACGGCAAATATTGAACGGGTGGAAGTGCTGAAAGGACCGGCATCAGTGACCTTTTCGAGCGTAGACCCGGGAGGAAGTATCAACATGGTCACCAAGAAACCATTGAAAGATGACAGAAAGGAGATCAGGATGAGTGTAGGGAGCTTTAGTACATTCCGTGGGACATTGGATTTCACAGGTCCGATAAACGAGGAAAAGACTTTGCTCTACCGCTTGAATATAGGAGTGCAGGAAGGAAAATCATTTCGTGATCAGGTGAAGAATGATGCCTTCTTAGTTTCACCTTCTATTAGCTATGTGCCGAATGACCGTACCGCTATAAATGTCGAGATGATCTACAGTGACAATAAAGGTACGCTGGACAGAGGGCAGCCTATTTTTGGTGCTCAAGCAGGCGTAACTGACCTCAACAGTACGCCTATCAGCCGTAGTCTAGGTGCCAGAGATGATTTCTTTCGGTCAACCGAGCTGGTATTTATGTCAAATCTCAGTCAGAAGCTGACTCGATTTGCCAATTTCAATTTGGCTTATATGAAGCAGACCTGGACAGAAGATTTGTCGGAACATCGTACGACTAACGCTTTCGCAGTGGATATAGAAAACAACCCGATACCAAGTATGGTAAGTATGCGCTACGTGGATCGGCAGCAATTTTGGGATACTGATAATCTAAGTGCGTACTTTGATGCGGATTTCAATACGGGGAAAGTAGGTCATAAAATTTTGGTCGGGTATGATCTGAGCCGTTGGCACCAAACAAAAGGTGGAAAACAGAATTCTGCCCGTGGATACTTGCGGAAGGATGGTACAGTCACCAATGGATTTGATCCCACCGCCGCTCAGGATTACCTGACTTACGAGGTCAATGGCACTACGCTTCCTATGCCTAATGTGCCACATTTTGACTTGAACAATCCTGTCTATGAAACGCTGAATACTGAGGATTATAACTTCAATTCAATTTTCTCTATTCCGCCTACCCTGACCACCACCAATAGCTCTTATGTTCAGTACCAAGTGAAATTCGGCAAGCTCTCCTCGTTGATTAGCCTAAGACAGGAATGGTTTGAGAATATCACCAACTACAATATAGCACAAGAAGCAAGTTTCAAAAATTCTGCGCTGATTCCTAGAATAGGACTCACCTATGGGATTACCAAAGACATAAACGTATACGCAACCTATCTGGAAGGATACCAGCCCCAGTCCAATACCGTAACGCTGATGCCGAGTACCGAGGCATTTTTCTGGAATCCGAATTCCGCTGCCCGATTCAAACCCCTCATTAGTGATCTGAAGGAAATCGGAGCAAAAGGAGAGTTTCTTGACAGCAGACTTAGTGCTTCGGTTGCACTGTATGAGATCAATCAGAAGAATATCCTCATGAATGCCAACTTGCCGGAATTTCCTGATTCTTTGGTACAAAGAGGGGCTGATAGGAGCAGAGGCTTAGAAGTGGAACTGAACGGCTACATTTCCTCGAATTGGCAAGTGAATGCCACGTATAGTTACATCAATGCGGAGATCGTCAGGGATGCCGACAATACATTGAATGGAAAACGGAAAGAAAACACGCCTATCAACAGTGCCAACCTTTGGACACGATATGACTTTGCAGGTGGACTTCTTGATGATATAGGAGTAGGCTTAGGAGTTCAATACAGCGGAGACAAGATACCTTGGTTCACCAGAGATTTTACGGTGCCTGAATATACGCTGGTAGATATGGCGATCTACTACGCACCCGAGAAAAGTGACTTTCAGCTGACGTTGAAAGTGAACAACCTATTGGATAAAACTTATTGGGTGGGGGCACAAAACTACCTCAGGCTATTTCCGGGAGCACCGAGGAATATGATGTTGACTGCCACTTACCAATTTTAACCTGTACCATGAGAAAAGAAACAGTCTTACTGATAGCCAGGCATTTTTGGGTGAATACCTTCAAGACCAAAGCTATTTATCCTCTGATGACAGTCATTTTTGGCTTGCTGTGTTTCAGTGCTTACACGGGATGGACCAATTACGAAAAGCAAACTGAAATCCGGAGCCATTATCAGCATGAAGCGCGGGAAAGTTGGGAGTCCAACCCTGACAAGCATCCGCATCGTATGGCGCATTTTGGGACTTTTGCGTTTAGGCAGAAGTACCCGCTGAGTATGTTTGATTCCGGCATAGAGAGTTTTACAGGAAACGCGGTGTTTCTCGAAGCCCACAAGCAAAATTCCGTCAACTTCTCTGAAGCGAGTCTTTCTACCGGCCTTCTGCGATTTGGAGAGCTTAGTATGGCGATGATACTTCAGACGGTTTTTCCTTTGATCATCTTTTTTCTGGGTTTTTCGGCTGTATCCGCAGACCGGGAAAATGGAACGCTGAAGATAATTCTGACTCAGGGAGCTAGATGGAAGGAAATATTGATGGGAAAAACACTTGGATTGATGGCATTGACCCTGCTATGCCTGGTTCCTGTAGGACTATTAATGTTGTTTTTTCTAATTGCTGAAGGGGGAGATGCAGGCTTATGGCCAAGATTTTTTGTATTGGGCTTGGTTTATGGAATGTTTTTCATGCTTCTAAGCATGGTGACTATTGCAGTCTCTACCAGCTCGGCCAAATCCAAGAATGCACTTATCAAATTACTGGCCATTTGGCTTCTATTGGTCGTATTGCTGCCCCGATCCTCACAGGCATTGGGAAGTTATTTCTTCCCGTCTCCTTCCAAAGTGGAATTCCAATCTGTCATAGAAGAGGAGATTATCCAAAAAGGAGATAGCCATAATCCCAATGACCCTTATTTCAAACAGCTAAAGGATTCTGTATTGAAAGTTCATCAGGTCTCCTCTGTAGAAGAGCTTCCGTTCAACTATGGGGGATTTGTAATGGGGCAAGGAGAGAAAAACAGTTCTGTTATTTATGAAAACCATCTGAATGAGCTGATGCAGATATACAAGAAGCAAAACAGTATTTCAGAATTGACCGCAGTGATCAACCCTTACATTGCGGTGAAGAATCTATCAATGGCACTGTCGGGGACGGACTTTGCCGCCTATGTCGATTTTCAGGATCAGGCAGAAAAGTATCGATATGAGCTGGCGCAAAAGATGAATGAACTTCAAATGGAGTATATCAGTCCTGCCAAAGTCTCCGGATCAAATGGTAAAACCCATGTGGTAGGTAAGGAGAATTGGAGCGAAATGCCTGACTTTCACCATCGCTTTTTTTCATTCGGCAGAGCCGTGAAAAATGAGCTGTTATCCTTGATCTCCTTAGTTCTATGGTGCCTGGCTGCTGTATGGTACATCTCTTATCTTTCCAAAAAAGCTAAATCCGTTTAAGTTATGTATCGGTTAATGTTTAAGCAGTTTTTCAGATCAAATGTGGTTATCCTATGTCTACTTCTGGTCTCAGTACTGGGGATGACGGGAATCCTGATCGGTAAGCAATTTCTGGATCGTCAGGAAAGGGCCGCTGAGCAGGTTACGCTGTACCAACAAGAGCATATTGAAAGGAACGTCAACTTTCACCAAGAAGAATTTGGGTTGTTGATGTATTATTTGAAGTTTGCGCTGATCAATAAGCCGGAAAAAATGGCCGGTTTATCCATAGGCCAAAGCGATGTCAACCCGGCCATTCAACACGTCACGATCCGGAATCTGGAAGGACAGAAGTATGATACAGATTTGGTAAATCCCTCAAGCCTGCAATCCGGTAATCTGGATCTGGGCTTTGTGATTATCTACCTGCTTCCTCTGCTGATTATAGTTTTCACTTTCAACCTTCTTTCGGAAGAGCGGGAAGTGGGCACCTGGCAACTGGTATCCATTCAGTCTAGATCTAAGCTGAAGTACTTGCTTGCTAAGTTATCTGTGCGGGTACTGGTGATTTTAGCGCTTTTTGTGCTGTTGCTCACAGCGGCAAAGTTGGTTTTGGGAATTCCACTTGATGCTGCTTTTTTTGCTTTTTTTCTTTTGGGTTTCTGCTACATTATCTTCTGGTTTACGGTTTGTTTTTTGGTGGTTGTTTTCCAGAAAAACTCAAGTTTAAACGCACTGACAATGTTGTCCCTATGGCTGGTGCTGGCCATACTGCTGCCGGCAAGTATCAATAGCTATGTGAGCAATCGGTACCCTGTTCCTGAAGCGCTGGCTACCATGATAGAACAGCGGGATGGCTATCATAAAAAATGGGATTCTGATAAGCGGGAAACCATGGCAGATTTTTATGCTCATTATCCGCAGTTTGAGGATTACGGTATGCCGGAGGAAGAGGAAGAGGAAGAGGAATTCACTTGGCTATGGTACTATGCCATGCAGCAAATGGGGGATGATGAGGCCAGGGAGGAAAGTGATGCCATGAGGGCTAAGCTTGAGCAGCGTGGGAAGGTGAGCCGCAGTATTGCCTGGGCTATTCCCACCATGCATGTGCAGCTGGCTTTTAATAATCTAGCGGGAACAGGTTCCACAAATCACATGGAATTTCTGGACAAGACTAATGAATTTCATGAAAAGATGAGGCTTCATTTCTATCCAAGAATTTTTGATAACGCTTCAGTGCTTGAGGAGAACTGGGAGAAGTTTGAGCCGGAATTTATGGAAAAGGAGAATGCGGTAGAGTGGTTTAGGCTTTTATTACCTGTAATTATCTGTTCTGGGTTGTTGCTTTTTCTCACGTTTTTGAAATTGACACTCAGTAAGCAAAAGGGGCAGTGGTAATTTAGACGGAAATTTGTCTATTTTACTTGAAACATTAATCAATATTTTCTCTTGGTAAGGGTCTTTCATTTATCCGAAACTGATTTAGTGGAACCTAGAAGGATCATGAAATATGTATTGATCTGGTGCAGGGAGGGTAGCCTTATTGTTCAGATAGATGGAAATGATTTCACACTTGAAAAGCATGAGGTGATAACGATCACTTCAGGGCAAATTCATTTTATCAAGGAAAGCAGGGAGGTAGAAGGATATATCCTTGAATTCACCTATGATTTTTTTTGTAAGGATGATAAGGATGTAGAGCTGATCTTTGAAAATGGGCTTTTCTGCCATTTCGATGAAAATCAGGTTATACCCGTAAGCAATTTCGAAGCAGTGACTGAGCAACTCAAGCTAATCAATCAGGAACTGAATGAGGAACCCTATCAATATCTTACATCTGTGCATTCAAGAATAGAGTTGATTTTGGTAGAGATCAACCGGTCAAAGATCAACCGTGGGGACGAAATTTGGAAACCCGACGCATTACTGCTAAAATTTCTTGAACTGGTAAGAGCCGGTTTTAATTCTACCTATACATTGGCGCAGTATGCTGAGAAACTGAAAACCACCGAACAAAAATTAAATGACCAGGCTAAAACCCACACAGGCAAAACTGCGCAGATGGTCGTGTACGGATTGATCGCTTCGGAAGCTAAGAGACTCCTGATTTATGAAAGTTTAAGTGTAAAAGAGATTGCCTTTCAGCTTGGATTTAAAGATCCATTCTACTTTTCAAATTTCTTCAAGAAACACACCGGAGTATCTCCAAAAGTCTATAGAGACCAAATAGGCTAAATCTTACATGCTTTTTCCGGAATCTTCTATTTCGAAAGGTTGAAATCCTATGGAGTTTTGCATAGGATGTTTCACCGTACTGCAGGACGGCAGGGGGATCCGATTAAAACTTATTTATAAACTTAAAATTTAATGAGATGAGTACAGATATTCATGATTACATTGTTCAGACATCGTCCACAGAATGGTCGCCATTGTTGGAAGACGGCGTAGATTGTACGGGAATTAGTTGGATGCCTCTTAGATTTGACAAAGAAGGCAAAAGACCGTTAACTTTCCTTCTGAAGTTCGAGCCAGGCTCGAAGTATCCTTGTCACAATCATCCTGAAGGTGAGGAAATACTTGTTCTTGAGGGAGGATGTGAAATTGAAGGAACGACTTTCAAGCAGGGGGATTATTTATACACTCCGGCAAACTTCAAACACGCAGTTAAATCTATCCAGGGCTGTACACTCTTTTTAATGGTACCAAAAGAAGTCCAAATACTGTGAAGGTTGTAATGGGAGATGAAACCGAATGATGCTAAGCCAAAAAATGGTTATAAAATCCAATAGCTGAAGATTAAAGCACATGCCTCAAACAGATTGCCTGAAATTGATGCCATCATCGATACTATTTATCAGTAGGCAGAGGCATGTGCTATAGCTGAAAGTTCAGCAAGACTGGTTCCTTCGATAGCCACACTATTTTATCTATTCGATAGGAGGGGAGAACAACTGAGCATACAACAATATACCGGTTTCTGGCCGGGCAAGTTATCGAAGAATACTAAGCCCCGCTTCTGAATTTTTCCTATACTTGGATAAGGATGACTTCTGGCTTTAGTGAACTCACAAGTCCATCTTAGGATTATTAATAAATAAAAGAAAATGACAAAACAGCTAATTAGTTCAATTCTGGTTCTGGCATCAATCATAAGCGCTTGCTCTACCGACAAGTCAAAAGATAACATGGATGCTCTAAGTACTGACAAAACAGTAATTGAAGGGGACACACTGACAAAACACTTAAAACCCTTCAATGCAAAATTGCCGACTATAGGCCTATTAATGTACAATGGAGTACTTCAAAGTGAAGTGATAGCTACCTCAGATGTCTTCTCCAAACTGACTGAAGATGGGAAACAACTTTTTAATGTGATCACAATAGCTGAAGGGGAGTATCCGATTACTACTGAAGAGGGAATGAAGTTTGTCCCGGATTATACATTCAAGAACTGCCCGAAATTAGAGGCTCTATTTGTTCCGAGTGCTTATGATATGTACGCTCAGGTGCACAATCCGGCAATTGTTGATTTTATAAGGGATAAAAATAAAGAGACCAGATATACGGTGAGTAACTGCGCAGGGGCTCAATTGATTGGGGAATCCGGAATTGCGGATGGTAAAAAAATAGTGACTTGGATTGGTGGGGGCGAACAGCTTCAAAAGGATTATCCAAATCTTAAAGTGCAGGATGACAGCTTGGTGACTTTTGTGGAAGACGGTAAGTTCTTTTCTTCCAATGGAAATCTGGCAAGTTACATCTCCGCTTTGGAGCTTTTGGAGAGAATGACCAGTCCGGAACATAGAAAGTTTGTCGAAAGCTATTTATATCTGGACAGGCTGCAAAATTGGAACAAACAAATTCCTAGGTAGAATCTCCGACAATCCATTTCTTGCTTTTATACTCAGAAGTATTTTCCTATGTATATCCGCTTTTCTGCCAGTAAAGAAACAAAAGAAAATAATGCTACTGGCATCATTGCAGATAATCACATTTTCCTATTTCAACTATTAAACACCAATACCAAACTCACGGGGAGTAAGTTGTGTCCACTTCTTAAATGCTTTGGTAAAGTGTGAAGCATCCTGATATCCCAGTTGGTAAGAAACTTCCTTGATAGGAAGTTTAGAATAGCTCAGCATTGTTTTGGCCTCTGTGATTAAATGATATTCAATCCATTTTTTTGCGGTCCATCCAGTCTCCTCCATTAGAATTTCGCTCAGATATTTGGACGTAATATTCATTTCTGAGGCATAAAAAGAAACGTTTTTTTTATTCGTAATATGCTCAGCTAGCAATCCCCTAAATGTGCTGACAAACTCTGCTTTGCCAGACTGCGATATTGTTTTGTTTTGGGGAAGTTTATGGTAATATTCCTGTAGCAGCATTAAGACAGCATGCAGGATCCCGGGCACAGCAGCATCCTTGAATCTAACCTCCTTCAGCGTTGTAAGGAGCGTGGAGAAATTATGACGCTGTTCCTTATCCATTTCCATTACCTTATCGGCGTCAGGACAAAAATAATCCAGCATATTAATAAATGAAGTGTCAAAACCTTTCCTAAACACATCACTGTTAAAGATGATGGCGTCAAAGGTCAGTTCTTTTCTATTTAACCACCGATAAGGCAGCCCAGGTCCCACAATGGCGACGTCCCCTGCCTTTACGAAATAGCTCTCAGAGCCTACTTCAAATTGGGCTTCTCCACTCTGAAAGTAAAAGATGCTGTAGTAATAACTTCTAAAAACAGTGCCTTTTACTCCAAAAAAAAACTTCTCGTCAGCAATCAAAAAGGAGGGAAGTTCCTTTGAAGAAGGATTAGTTTGGAAATGTTTAATGGGATCTATGTAGGAATTGGGCATAATTAATCGATTTTCTCTTTGATTGAACTTGGTCGAATGGTATTTGCTTTCTGTTTATTGCATCCATCACTACTTGTATTCGTTTAATTTCGGTTTTTGGAACCGGATAAACGTATTAACAGACCTGAACTTACTTTACAAGAAGCGAATGTCCTGAGCACGCCTCTATAAACTTGCTTTGGATTTCATTAGTTGCAAAAAAGCCTAAATTCATTAAGAGAACAATTTCTTGCCGTTTTTAGTCCGGTTTTTAAATTGGAGTGATGCTTTTTGCCAATTTTTTCAATGCAAGGAATCATATTTCTTTTGTAGGGAAACTCTTTATTTCTTTTCTGATAAACAGCCCATAGTTTTGGTAGGTAGAAAATCCTGCCCCATATTCTTCCAGTACAGTAGCAAGTCCAAACTGAATGCCTCCCATATCCAGTCCAACACGCAGGTGTTGGCTGCTTTTGAGGTGATGCTCTTTGTTCCAAATGGTCTGCAACTGAAGGCGTGAATAAAGAGTGAGATTTGATGCGATTTTTGGTCTATATTCCATTATGGTCATCAGTTCCATAGAGGGATTTTTCCAGAGGTCAATCCTTGGAAAGAGCACTAAGGTGAAATTCTTTTTGGTTTTCAAAATTTGAGCCATTGCAGTAGTCCTCATCCCTACGCCGGTCACATAAATCATCCCGGCGCCCACACCCAACTCTTGCCAGACCTGACGGGTAAGATAAATCTGGCTCATCAACTCAGGGGCTGGGCTTTTTGAATAGCGGGCAGAGGCCGAAGAGATGTTGAGAATTCCCAATCCGGTGTGCCCATCGAACGGTGTTCCGATAATATGCTGATAATAGAAGCCATTGTGACCTACCATAGGTTCCATTTGTATCCCTTGAGCAGAGATCAGTCTAGAACTCAGTACCAGTATGGTCACAATGACCAACCTTTCAATTTTCATTTCGAACATCAAAGAATTTGCTGTCCAATGAAATTTTTCCCGATCCGCTAAGTAGGAAATAACAGGAAATCACAAAGTAGAACAATGCCAATTCTTTTGCCTCGAAGGGGTCTGCATGGTGGAAAATAAAATAGGCGATTGCAAAAGTAACCATGACTGAAGCGGAAGCCAGTCTGGTAAACAGCCCAAGGAGAATCAGCAGACCTCCAAAAAATTCACTGCATACGACAAGGCCAAGTGACAGGTCACTACCGACACCCATGGGATCCGGGAAATCAGCGCTGTATTCTGAAAAATTTCTTAATTTATCCTGTCCGTGATTTATCAAGGCAATTCCGTAAAAGATTCTCAGAAGGGTATGAGCCAGGTTGGAATACACTGGATGGTCATGGAAAATTATCTTTTTTAACATAGTATTTGTTGAAGTGTTTTCCACAAAACTAATGGAGTGGCAGGGAGGCCATGTGGTAAAAAAATCGTTGAAACCGGTATAATTTTCTGTTTTCTTGTTTTTGGGGTGTCCCAAACCAATGCTTTACTTTGATCCGGTAAAAGCGATGATCAGAAAACCACTAAGTGATTCGCCTGATTCAATGACATCTGTCAGAATCTGTATTTTTCTTTGAGGTTTTGAGGGAGCTAATTGGAGAATTTTCGTAAAAAGTATCAGGTAGGATTAAAGGGGGAGGATTCAATGAAATCCCATCGGATATTTTCTGAATTGCGAAGCAATCTGAATTTTTCAAGAGAGAAAATCCAATAGCGTAAAGTGCCTCCCGTCTCTTGTGAGGCCTCCTCATCTTTCCAGATTATCTTTGCTGTACCCGTAAGTTGAAGAACAGAGTGGTTATCAAAATCGATAAATAAGAGTCCTGCCTGCGGTTGAAGAATAAAGTTGCCCAAGGTGTTATACATACCATTCCCTGAATAATCCGGGATTTTCAGAGTTAAAGTATCCAGTACCTGAACAAATCCGGGAGGCCCTCCGCGGTGTGAAGCATCCATTTCCCCCAGATTATTGCTACTTCCTACAAACATCGTGTCTGTCTTTGCTATAAGGGAAATAAGCGTCTTGTTTAGCGTGGTTCCTACTATGCACTCCGCTTTAGCGGATGCCTTGTTTATGCTAGTTATATACCGCTTCTGGATATATTTGGGGCAGTTGGGATAGGCTTGTTCTACTTTGAGAGTAATTTTATCTGCATCCACGTTCAGTGTTCCGTTGACTCTAAACCGTTTTCTTGAAGATAATTCTATAAATAGGATGCCTACTTTTGGGTTAAGCTGTATGCTATTCCATGGTACCTCATCCAGATTGGAATTAATCAAGGAAGGGTAGAGGGTAATGGCCTGTTCATTGCTTACCTCAATATATCCGGGAGAACCCGTCAGAAAGTGAGTCCAGACATTTCCGGATTCATCCCTGTGGCTAAGGATAAAAAAAGGCTGATTTTCAATGAATTTAACGGCACCCGGAATTATCCTGTCAGAAACCATCCTACCGTTTCTCAGGGCTATACTTTCTTCACCGGCATTCTGTTGGGCTTCTAATTCTCCGGCGTGATAAATTTCTGTTTTCATGGGTGTTGCATCTGAAGTAATCACTAAAGCCCGCTCTCCAAGAGCAGGCTTTAGTGCGGTTAGAAAATAAGAATGTGAGAACCTTCTTTTTGCATCGTGACAAGACTTGGCAGACCTGTGGTGCCCGGTACTTGGTTATCAGTGATAAGATCAAATCCGGAAGGTTTGGCGCCAAATACATCAGCGCATCCACAAGAAACACCTATTATTTTGTCCTCTATTTCTTTGAAAAGTTTATGGGCTGGATGATCGCTTTTCATCAGGTGTTCGGGCCATCTGGTGCCGGCTCCCTGGAAATAAACGGATACCTCTTCTCCGGAAATTTTAAATTCATAAACTGTGGCCAAGGCATTAAAGAGACGCCCTAAGGATTCCTCCGAGCCGGCGTTGGGGTCAGAGAGAATTAAAACTGCTGTTTTCATCTGTTTACATTTTGATTTTTAATGGTCATAACTTGTCCCGTGACGAAGGAAACGGGATGGAATCTCGCACGGCGAATAATCATCCCTCTCCCGAAGCAAGTTCGGGACAAGTTGTGTGTCGTCTTCGACATGCTCGATTTCATAAAGAAATTGTTTAAAGTGAATTAGTTTATTGATTTTGAATGTTCCTCTTGGTTAGGCGAGATTGTTTCATAATTAGGTTTTCTTGTCAGGCTAAGCAGCCAGTTTTCCGAAGGCATGAAAATCGAAGTTTTTTATGTGTTAATTAAACTCATTTCGACTTCCTGCCACAGCAAGGCAAGCTGCTCAATGTGACAATTATGAGTTAGGAGACAGGCCTCATTTCAGTCTTCGGTCCACTTCTTCAATGGGTACATCATTGATGCTGGCATAGCGTTTTTGCATATATCCGAATTCATCAAACTCCCACATTTCATTGCCATACGATCTATACCATTGTCCAAGGGAATCATGCCATTCGTATTCAAAGCGGACACTTATCCTATTATCAGTAAAGGCCCACAGCTCTTTTTTAAGTTTGTAATCCAGCTCCTTTTCCCATTTTCCCTGTAAAAATTCCCGCACTTCTTCCCGTCCTTTCAGAAATACAGAGCGGTTTCGCCATTCAGTATCAAGAGTATAAGCTAAACTTACCTTTTCGGGATTTTTACTATTCCAGGCATCCTCTGCTGCTTGCACTTTTAGTCTTGCAGTTTCTTCAGTGAATGGGGGAAGGGGATATTTCTTGTCCATAATTTGTATTGGTTAGTGAGAATTTAATTGCCTTGAAAACTTGGTTAAATAGAGACTACTGAATGATCATTACTTCCTGAATCGATGATAATCTCGACTAAGGGTTTGAGTAAAATAAATAGACAAATATGTCTATTTTTTAAGTAAATTTTTTTCATTCACCCAACATATTTTTTATCATTTTTTTTACCGATTTAACGGGCCAGGTATCTTTATAGATTTTGGACTCGACTATCGCTCCCTCAAACAATAAATACACACTATCGCCTATCAGATCAGCCTCTTCGGGAGAATGTGAAGGGAGTGAACGTATGACTAATTCTTTGATATATTCCCTTAGTTTTGCTTTATGTTCAATAATCTGTTGCCGCATTAGGGGAGAGGAATCGGCAATCTCCGCCAGCATATTTAGAAACTTACACCCCCTGAAATCATTCATTCTTAACGCATATTCCAAAAAATCAATGCATGCAAGTACTTTTTGTTTTGGGGCATGTTTGGCAAATGTCCATTTGTCCAATCCGGCAAACCATTCCTCCCTTGCACTTTGTAGATAAGCAATCCCCAGTTGGTCTTTAGAGCCAAAGTGTTGATATAGACTGGCTTTTGCCACTTTGGATTCTTCCAATATCTGATTAATCCCTGTAGCATTATACCCTTGGGTGTAGAATAGCCTGGAGGCAGTTTCTAACATTCGCTGTTTGGGGTCGGATTTTCCACTCATATTTTTTGGTTTGCACTAAGTAAGCTGAAAGGAATGAACAGGGAATCTCCTCTACATCGTCAAAGGTAAAATCAATTTTTGTAATAGACAAATCAGTCTATATATTTTTGTTGAAATTTATTTTTGTCAAGCGTATAAAACTTAATCTGTTAATTTAGTCGCTGAATCACTGCTGATCGGCATAGACAAAACTATCAGGCAGGGGTGGAGAACAGGATGTTAATTACCGTTTGAAAATGGCATCAAAAAATAAAATTCTCTCATAATTTGTAGAACTATGCAGGCAGACAAGTTGGCAAAACAGGTAGCGTTCATTAAAGAGATTGACAAGCTGAAATACATCCAGCGAAGAACGAAGCTATTGGAGAAATATTAATGCCAGCGATATTCCGTATTGGCCAGAGGATCGATCTGATGAAATTCAGCAAAGTCCTTAACCTTATTGCTTTCCCACCAGTCAAAGTAGGTGTCAGCTACTACTTTCTGTACCTGTAGGTCTTGTTCAATAAACTGAAGATTCTCTTTTCTCTCCACCACGGGGTTTTGGGATGGAAAAGTGCCTATCAAAAACTCACTTCCGATGGATCTTGCACGAATGGATTCTACAGTCCACAAAACATACATCCCTAATGAAACCTCAGAAGCCATGTAAGAAGAAATCATATTGATTGGAAAATCAGTAATTAGTTGACTTTCATTTCTATAGGATAAAAGTTTTGAAATATCTTTTGAAGTAAAATCTGGAAGTTCCCAATGATCGTATTTCCCCGCTTTCAATAAGCTTATGTATCGATCAACATTCATATTGGGTGATTCCGATTTATCAGAACAACCAACCAACACCAGAAGAAATACAAAGGAGAAAGTAAAGCGCAGTGCTTTCATTACGTAGATATTAAAAATTGAGAAATAGTATTCCTTTAAAAATAACTGATTTTTAGTTCTTTAGAAAGTTATTCCGGAGTTTTTAGAGCCATTCAAAATCTGGATAATAATGGAAACTTTTCATACTTGGATTTGTTTAGAGCTATCTAATAGTGGCCTACTTTCCGATACAGAATATGTAACTATTTGACAATCAGTATGTTGAACTATTTTAGGTACAAATTCGGTACATAAATTCCTTATTATCGATTTTTGTAGGCTTATTTCAATTTTAAATTGAATTTTTAGAAGTATTGTTTTTTACTTCGATTTCAGGAATAGGGTAGTGTATTTTTTCGTATGCTGTGATCAAGTTAACCAATTGCTCAGCTTCTTTTCCTTCAGGGCTTTCAGGATCTGCATCGAATATTGGGCTTAACTTTTTCAAAGCAGCTTCATATTCTTGATCATTGTTGAGAACATTATTCCATTTCATGGCAGTACACTTGAATATTCACTAAACCCCTAAAACGATGGAAGCTTCAATATCCAGTTTTCGGCTTATATCACGAGCCACTTTTAGTGTTGGTTCACTTTTCCCGTTGAGGTATTCGCTAATTCTTGAACTGCTAATGCCTAAGAAATCAGAAAGAGCTTTTTGACTTAAGCCACGCTCATGCATTCTTAATTTAATAGCTTCTGCTAGAGTAGGTGGTAATACTGGGAAATGGGCTTCTTCATAATCCGCAACCAAATCTGAGAGAATATTCAATTCAACAAATCCTTTGGCTTCAGAATTTTCTATATTATCTGTATTAGAAAGCAATTCCTCAATTCTTTCTAGAATGGCTTTATATTCTTTTTCCGATTTGATCATGTTCTAGATAGTTTGAATGTCTTTTATTTTGTGGTACTCCGCATGAGTTCCAATAAACCGAATGTAAACCTTGCTGGCGTTGAATGATATGATGGCGATTAGGCGATATGAATTCCCTTTAATGTTGAAAACGAATCGATTGTTGCCAACATAATCAACAGAGTTGAAATCCTTTTTAATATCATTTATTGAATTCCACTCTTTTTTGCTGGTTACTGAATACCAGAACTTTAATGGCGTTTCTGAGTCAGCGTGTTTCTCTGAAAACTCTTTGATTCGCTTGTAAGTGACAACACGCATTAGTTTTTAATTGTTCTGATATTTGTAACAAAATTACGAATAATAAAATTGGAAATAAATTTTTGTAGTGACTTTTTCAAATCACAAAATATCAGGTTTTATGAATGAAAACTGGGTAAAAAATTGGGGTTTTTATGAAAAACAGGTAAGACGTTTTCTCTAGAAAATTCCTTTCAATTATATCTCAGTAATCACATAATGATGCCTAGGTGATAATACTCAGTTTTCCTAGCACCATGTTTAAGTGGTTGTCGCAAATTTTGCGATAACCAGTTATTTAATCAATCACCTGGACAATCGTCTTTTAGTTCGGCTCGAACCAATTCCTTGCCCGCCTTTCTTTCTCCTTTCCAAAACTGGTTTCTCATATATTTTCTCAAATGTTTAGCCCATTCTCCAGAAACAGTCAACTGCCCTTTTTTCTTGTGTGCCATTGTTCTACGTTTTAAGATCCTTTCGGACTGTTGCGGTTGAATTCTTTAACGGCAAGAGCCATGTCATATTTATTTTGCATTCTAGTCCACATATGGGCACTGCCGCCAAAAACGGTCTCAATTCGAAGCGCAATATTTGGTGAAATCCCACTCTTTTCATTTACAATTTTTGATACTGTTAACCTCGAAACTTGCAAGAGATCAGCAACCTCTCCAAGTTTAAGCTTATTAGGTTTTATTACCTCCTCAAAGAAAGTTCTCCCTGGGTGAATGTATGTTTCTACGTGTCTTTCCATTTTAGATTTCATCAATCAAGAGCGGTTCCTGTTCAGAACACTAATTACCAATTTCTTCACCGTATCCATTTTCCCGTCTTTCGTCGGGACAGGCTATCAGGCTTGCTGGATGCTATAAAAAGCGTTAAGCTGGCAAGTGTATCATTGCTAATGATCGAAATTCCTTCTCTATTATGAAGTAAATCATTCGTCTGCAAAAAGAGAAGAAATGCCCATGAGAAAGCTTCTCAGACAGGGAGGTGATTAAATAGTGCATTCTCCCGATGAAAGATCGGGACAGGCTATCTGACCGCTAAAAAACAAATTATAAACACATGAAAGCAAGCTGCAGCAATTCGTTTGTTACCATCTACAAAACCATGATTCTTCACAATCAAGTATAGGAGGGTAGCTGCTTTTTCTTCCAGAGTAGGATAGAAGTCCTCTTCACCGAAGCCCTTACTGATTTGTGCTACTGCACTTTCAAAGCTTCCGTCTTTTTCTTTTCCAAAAACACCAGATTCAAAATCTGATCTCATTGATCTTATTACCTATTGATATTCAGGTGATTAAGGGTGATTTTGCTTTTCTCTTGCTTAATCCCTTTTTGTCCAGGTTCTCATGATCATAATCATCAAGCAACTCTAGCCCTTTTGCAAACTGGTTTAACCAATCCAAGTTCTGATCTTGTGCTTTCTGCTTAATGGCACGGCTTAAAATGCGAATGCCATCTTTGAGGGTTTGGACTTCCTGTTGTTTCTGAGCGAGTCTGTTTTCATTGATTGAGTAGCCTTGGATAAAGTAGTTTTTCAGTCGTTTAGTTGACCAGATCCTAAATTGAGTACCCTGGTTTGATTTGACTCGATAACCTACTGAAATGATTACATCTAGATTGTAGAACTTTATTTTCCGGGGCACTTTTCGTTGACCTTCTTGCTGAACTGTCAAGGATTCCTTACCATTTGGCGATTTATCCAGTTGGTTCGATCCGAATTTTATATTGGATTACTGGAGAGCCTTCGACTCTTGGTCAAAAAAGAAATCTTTATTTACACTCTTTCGATACTTTCCATCCCTGCTCGATGAAGAACGGGCTTATTAAGTTTCTCAATAGGTAAAGTGTACAATTCTGCTGGATTATTGTCAACGTTTTTACTTCCCGATACAGCAAGTGTTAACCTATTGATTTTCAATATTATTAAGGGTAGTCAGTTGTACAGGAGTTGTACAAAATAGAACCTTCTAAGGCTAATTGAATCAATTCTTGACAACTCTCGAATGATATCTTGATAAACTCCCTAATTTCTCCTGTGTTCTCCCTTTATTTTTATTAAGAAAATCTCTGTTTTCAAATTATCCTGATGATCCTAACTTGATCTTCATTTGAAAAATAAATTGTGTGTGAGCTATGTACGCAAAATCGATAACCAGATCTAATTTCTGCAGCAGATGGATACATTTCAGGCCTTTCCGCAATTCTCTCAAAAGCGTTTTCCAATGAGGAAAAGTACTTTTCTGCCTGTAATTCACCGAAATTGGTTAGTCCCTACAAATAAATATGGATTAAGTCTTCTTCAGCTTCACGGGTGAGTGAAAAGGTCATTGGGCTTTTCGAGCGCGTCTTTTGGCTTCTTCCAATATCTCAGCCATGGATTTGTGAGATACCCCGCTTTCCTCACCTTTAATAAGCTCATTTCTTAGCCAGATACGCTCTTCTTCCTGTTCTCGTTGATGCCGGATCAGATCATTTATCAATTCGCTTTTGCTGGCATATTCATTTTCCTGAACCTTCTGCTTCATCCAGCGGTCATTTGGTTCATTTACTGTTATTGTTTGTCTGGCCATTATGAAGTGTAGTTACGGTGTAATAATACACCAATTCAATCAAGTTATCAAGCTTAAAGTTCCAATAAAGACACCATGAATATCCAGATTACTAAAGAAAATATGCCTGTGCCCATTATCAATGTCAACCCCGCCTGCGGCAGCCAGGTGTATTCTATTTGGCAAATTTACCCTTATAGAAAAATCTTGCATTTTGGCAACTTTAGCGAACAAGTACAAAAGTGCCTTTTTTCTCCTCGCGCTGTGTTTTTTTATCCAGGGTGTAATAATATTTGACCATATAGACATAAGATCCGAAGGGAGCCTCTTTCCCGTTTATTCTGCCGTCCCAGCCAGTATCCCCGTAATAAACCAGTGCTCCCCAACGGTCATATATCCATAGTTCAAAACTGACCTTGCAATGGGATACGCCTTCATAAATCCCTGGAGCTTGCCTAGAGTCGAAGCCGGTTGGCATCCTGATCAAGGGAACGGTTTCGCTCACCTCAATGGCTTTGATGACCTGGCTGCACCCCTTTTGGTTCCTGATCGTGACCGAGTAAAATCCTGCTGATAAATTTTCTGCGATTGGGCCATCTAAGTTGGGATCATGCTGCCATTCATAGGTATAAGGACCGTGGTCTCCAAGTAGTTTAAGTTCGATTGTCCCAGAGGATTCGCCGGCGCAGGCTACGTTTGTAACCTGCGGATTGGCCAATGGCTCAGCCACTTCAATGGTGATTTCAGGAGATATACCCACACAAGAAGGATTTTCTGTGCCATAAACGGTGTAGCTAATTCCGGCTTGTATTCCGGGTTGGTCCCAAATTACTTGGATTTCATGGCTTCCCTGTCCTGAAACAAGTTTACCCCCGGTAACCGTCCATTCATACTCTCTTCCCTGTACGTGGGCTTCAACGCTGTAAGCGTGGGCCAGTCCAGGGTCAAAACACACTTCCTCCGGACCAATTGGTCTTAGCGCCTGAAGATCGGAGTCAATCTTCACTTCCAATTCAACTGGGCGACCCGGGCAGCCATTTTCAGTATAGGGTGTCATGATGAGCTTTGCATCGGAATTGGTTGGACCCCATCTGACCAAGACAGAGTCTACGTAGCTTTCCAGGATTTCCCCTCCAATAGCTTCAAATTTAGTGTCGGTGATATCCTGCTTGTCCACCAACCGGTACATTACTTCCTCGGTATAGGGACATACAGTTGTCTGCCCGACCAATTCGGCTTCTGGGTTCATAACTTCCACTTCAAATGTGGACTCATCCCCGTCTTCACAGGAACCGATGGATGCGGTGACACTGATCATATACTTGCCAGGTCTGATAAAAGTATGAGAGGCATGTTGACCTGTTTGGGAGGGACTACCGTCTCCAAAGTCCCATACAAAATACGTAAAATCGGAAGCGCCGGTACTGATACTCCATTCCCCTTCCTGATCAAGACAGGCCACTTTGTCGCCAATTACTTCAAATTCGTATTCTGATTGGATATCGATGTCCAGATTACCCAATGCTGCCCCGGCAGCATAGCCATAAGACTCCCGGAATCCAAAACCATAAACATATGCGGCAAAGCCATCCGGGTTGGTCAAATGGTGCACACCTCCTGATACCCTGATTCTGGCAATCTGAAAATCGGTATCGCCAGGCAATGGTTCAAAAAATCCTCCGATGTTGTCGCCGTCCAGAGCCGTATTGTGCTGTGTACCGGCTTCCACTACAATGTTGACATAATGGTTGCTGATGTTAGCCATTTGGAAGGAATTGAAAACCAGGTCTTTTAGAAATTGCTCAATCGGACTGTAGGTGATCATAAAGGGGTCTCCGAAATTGGCAAGTTCCGGAATATTACTATCGTTACATCCTACGCCTCTCGAAAATACGGTGACAGATGAGGGTTTCGATGTTTCAATTTTTCCCGATTCGTCCGCACGGAAATTGATTGTCAGAAATTGCCCCTTCTGAATGGTCCCTTGAGGTATTCCATTAAGACTGACTTCAGTGCCGTCCTCCGAAGCCAGTACTTTAACCAACTCTCCTGATATCCTATCTTTCAATGCGATATGTACGAAGTGTTTGCCCCAGGAACTGACTGGATATGCTTGCTGGAAAAGATTGTCACATGCCTCACAATCTCCCACCCAAGTACACATGCTTCCTCCAAAAACAGCAATTTTTTTACAGTCGTTTTCATTATCATCTACTATCCGTACCCGGGAACCTGTCAAATCTTTATTTGCTTTAATTTGGTAACTTTGTCCCCGATTAAGTACAATAGTAGACGGGATCCCGGCCTGGTTGCCACTGACCGAATTTACCGAAGTGGTGATTTCTATTTTGGTATTGTCCTCTGAGGCCACCACCAGTAAGGTGCTTGGAAAGGGACTGACTTCCTGATGCGAGGTGATGTAATAATCTTTTCCCAATCCCCCAACAGGCAAAACCACTGTACCATCAGTAGTTCTGAACATTTCGTTGAAAGCATGGACCGCAATTTTTCCAGTGGCTTTGATAAAAATACCTTTGTTTTCCACCTTCCCCGAAGTTCTGTGCACCAGGTTAAGATTACCTGAATTCACCCTGAATTCATACTGTTGGCCTGTATTCAAATCAAACGACGATGAGCGACCGAGGTATTCTATCACCCCTGAAGTCTTTTCATTAGCTGTTATGATTAGGACAACGTCACTGTAACGACCATCTTCCATATCAAGATTCTCCATGAATCCGACCCAAAATTCCGTACCAATAGTCGAATTCTGCCCCATGGCCATCTGCCACGAGCTGATAAACAACAGAAGCGAAAGAAAATATCTACAGGGCATTACCGTATAGACGATATATAGTGGATAGACTCCAAGTAATTATACTCGGAAAGCAAATTAATGCCAGGATGTGGCAAGGGACGCATGATCCTTATTTCCATTTAGCAACACGTTACTGCATGCCGGGAATCATATTTTCGAAGAAAAATCGGTGCCGGAAGGAATCTTAGTTTGGTCCTTCACTCCAGCGGTCATTATCTTGGTATTTGAGTCGCCGATATCAATGTATAGACAAATTAACTTACTGTTGACCGTGAAGTTTCGGTAATCATTGGCATTCGCATGCAATCGTTACCCTAATTATTCGGTTTTATAAAACCAAAGATAATAAGTCCAATAAATTTTTAAACTAAAATCACTATAAAAATGATTGTCGCTTTTTTAAACTTAAAAAGTTTAAAAAAAAATATCTGATTATTAGTCACCAGAAACAGTTATCTAATTCTATCTATACTTCCATCTTTATTTTCCCGCACAACCCAACCGTTTTCAGCTTTGATTACATAGCCAGCTGTTTTCATAGCTTGATTCGAAGCTTTTTTGATTGCTGTTGTAGCTACTCGTACGACATCTCTTTTTGTTAAATATGCAGTCTGTCTTTTGATCTTTAAAGTTGATTTTTGGGTTTTCTTAGTACTCTTCATATTCCAATTTACTTGTTTATTTCCCAATACAAAAATTCCGAAAAATATTCTCCAACAGATCATCAGTGGTGATCTCACCGGTAATTTCACCGAGAAAATGAAGGGAGCGGCGGATGTCCATTGCCACAAAATCATTGGTCACTTCATTGTCCAGTCCACTCAATATATCGAGTAAAGACTCGCGTGTTTTTACCAGAGAATCGTAATGCCGCACATTGGTTACGACCGTATTTCCCGTTCTGAATTTGTCCAGATTGACAAGTTCAAGGATACGGACTTTCAGCCCTTCCAGATTCTCTTTGTTCCCCGCCGAGATAAAAATAGTGTCCGGATGCTTCTCCTTTAACTTGTTTATTAACTGAGTATTACCCTTATCTACTTTATTCGCAACTTTCAAGAAGGGTACACCTTGGTTTTCCAGTTTATTGACATCCCTATTGATCTCTACCAAGTCTGTATCACCCAAATCAAACAGATATAAAATCAACGAAGCGGTCTTCATTTTCTCTTGGGTTCGGCTTACGCCGATTGCCTCTATGGTGTCTGTCGTTTCCCGCAAACCTGCAGTATCGATAAAGCGAAAGATCACGCCTCCAATATTAATTTCATCTTCGATAAAATCTCTCGTAGTTCCTGCGATCTCAGAGACTATGGCTTTTTCCTCATTGAGCAGTGCATTGAGTAGGGTGGACTTCCCCGCATTCGGTTTACCCGCGATGACGGTGGGAACACCGTTTTTGATCACATTTCCCAGATCAAAACTCAAGATCAATTCTTCGACCACTCTCAAAAGCCGCTCTACCAATGTCCGCAATTCTTCCCGGCTTGCAAATTCCACGTCTTCTTCACCAAAGTCCAGTTCCAGTTCTATCATTGAAGCAAAATGAATCAGTTTACTTCTAAGTTCTTGTATTTCAGAGCTAAATCCGCCTCTCATTTGACTAAGTGCTGCCTGATGCGAAGTCTCAGAATCTGCATGGATCAGATCCGCTACAGCCTCTGCCTGCGCCAGGTCAAATTGTCCGTTAAGAAATGCACGCTGGGTGAATTCTCCCGGTTTAGCCGGTCGGGCTCCTTTTCGGATGAAAAGCTTGAGAACCTGATTGATGATATAAGAGGAACCGTGCGTGGAGATTTCCACCACGTTTTCCTTGGTAAATGATTTGGGGGCGATAAATAGGGAAACGAGTACCTCATCTATGATTTTGTCGCCATCACGGATAGTTCCAAAATGTATGGTGTGGGATTCTTGCTTCTCCAAATTTTTGCCAAAAAAGACTTCATTCGTAAGCTGAATGGCATTTTTGCCTGAAAGGCGAATCACAGCGATAGCTCCAACACCCTGAGGTGTAGCCAATGCTATAATGGTATCATTCTGATCGGAAAGGGAAAAACTCATTTTGTGCCGATTCCTTTATCTACTATCTGGCTTAAGCCTTCCAGAAACTGTACAGGTTGCCTGTATCCGGGCAGTTGGGTGATATTTCTTAGGGTAGGGTCGATGATTACAAAATTGGGGTAGGATTGCACACGCATGGTGGCAGCCATTTTGGCTTCTGTGTAGTCTTTGCCTTTGAAGTCAAACTGGCGCTTATTGTCCTCGGCATTCATTTTCACAGCATAGAACTTCTCATTAATGTATTGTATCACTGCAGGATCCGTGAATGTCTCTTTGTCCATTTTCTTGCACCAGCCACACCAGTCGGTGTAGACATCGATCAAAAGCATTTTTGGGTTTGCCTCGGTGGCAGCTACAGCCTCTTCAAATTTCAGCCATTCTATCTTCTCCTGCGCTTGCGCAAAATGGGCAGTGATTAGAATTAAGCCTATGATTACTATTTTTTTCATCCTTCTTGTTTTCAAATCTCCAACGGCTTGCTTGGTGTGGAAGTTCCGAACAGCAAATTCGGATTGATGCTTTTAAATAAAGCACTTCCCAAGAAAATGACACCACCCACGGCAACCATCATCCCGGCAATAGAACTATCCACCAAATAGGCCAGGTAATAACCGGCTATCGCGATAAAAATACCTAAAGCACAGGTAAGTTTTATCAAAGAAGTTAATTTTTTAGTCCAGAGAAATGCAGTGGCGGGAGGAACTACCAATAAGGCAACTACCAGAATAGCGCCTACTGCTTCGAAACTGCTTACGGTAGTATAGGATACCATGCTCATCAGAGCTAGGTTAATTGCGCCGGCAGGAAGTCCGATTACTATGCCGAAATTTTCATCAAAACTGGTTAGGCTTAACTCCTTGTATAACATAAATATAAAGCCACTTACCAAAAGCAAATTCAATACTGCTAAATAGGTGATTCTAGGCCCCATACTAAAGCCGGAGTTGGTGATCCAAAGATCAATAGGCAGGTAGGCAATCTCACCATATAGCACACATTCCTGATCTAAGTCTACCTTATAGGCGAGCATATTGATCAGAATAATTCCTATCGCAAACAGGAGTGTGAATGTGATGCCTATGGATGCATCGAGTTGCACTTTCGCTTTTGTCTTAAGCCAGTTGATAATCAATGTAGCCAATATTCCCAATAAGCCGGCTCCGATAATCACCTCCAATCCACGCTGACTGCCGGAGACGAAGAATCCTATAACAATGCCCGGAAGTACTGCATGGGAAATGGCGTCTCCTGTCATGGACATTTTGCGGAGCATCATAAAAACTCCCAGCAGCCCACATGAAATGGAAATAATGGATGCTGTGAAAATGATCAGAAATGCGTTTTGGTCAAAGCTCATCGGTGTCGCGGGGGATAGTCTCCTGGTGAGGATCGAGTTTGGGATAATTTAGTCTGTTTTCCAGCAATGCTTCAAGTTCAGGAGTCAGAATGTGCTCCAGTTTTTCGGCAGAATCATGCACATGATCAGGGGCGATATTCATGTATTCATTGAGGTAAAGTTCCCATAGTCTATGAAGGCGTACTATTCGTTTTGCTTCGGATTTTCCCTTAGTAGTGAAGTGTATAAATCCTTGATTAACAGTAAGTAAGTTTTCTTTGATTAAATTTTCAATACTGACTTTGGTTTCCTTCTTTTTGTATGGAAAGTCCTCATAGATTTCTTCTATAGTGAATGAGTTTTTGCCACCCTCCATACCGTGAAATATGCTTTTCAATAAATGGTCTTGATGGGTCTTTTTTAAGTAATTCTTTCTAGCCACGAAGCGGGAGAGCACTCCTTTTTTAGGGGCAAAGAGAAAGGAGACAAATGCAAATATAGAAAGGAAGACCACCACCCAGGGGCCGGTCGGCATCTGTGGAATCACGAAGGAAACGTAAGTTCCGATGATTCCCGAAATAGCAGAAAACGCCCCTGCAATAAGTAGAAGTTTCCCGAGGTTGTTTGTCCAGAATCTCGCTGCCGCTCCGGGGGCGATCAGCAAAGCAGCCATTAGTACTACTCCGATTGCTTGGATTCCGATCACCACGGCCAAAATCATCAGTACATTAAAGGCCAGCCGGATTGCTCCCATAGGAAAACCGATAGACTTTCCGAAATCAGCATTGAAAACCAGCATAGAAAATTCTTTTCGGAAGGCGCTAAGCGAAATAATAATCAGTATTGCCAATCCCCCGTAGATATAGAGATCTTCTTCCAGAATTGCGATTGCATTTCCGAAGATAAACTGATTCAGACCTGCCATTTCGGGATTGCCTGACTTTTGGATGACTGTGAGCAGGACTATTCCGAAGCCAAAGAATATGGATAGGATAGAGGCAATAATCGCATCATCGCTTAATCTGGTATTGCTTTTCAGCCAAGAAGTAAGAAATGTGGCCAAAGCTCCTGATAAAAATGCACCTGTGACGATATAGATAGGATTTTTTTCGCCTGCCAGCATAAACCCCAGACAGATTCCCGGTAGCACGGCATGGGAAATGGCATCTCCGAGCAGGGCTTTTTTGTCAAGGAAGCTATAAGTTCCCACATATGCAGAGCCTATGCCTAGCAATATAATCCCGATGACCACAAAGGCGATCGAGCTATCCTGAAATGTGAAGAAATAGACAAAATCGCTCATCAGTTTTTCAATGGGTTGAAGTCCTTTTGTCTGATGATGTCAGTGACTTTGGTGAGCAGGTTGAGTTTTCCTCCATACGTTTTGCGCAGGAGTTCTTCCGTCACCACCTCAGTTTTCGGACCTGATGCTACCAAGTGAAGATTCAGCATAATGATCCAGTCAAAGTAATTCATCGCAGAATGTATATCATGGTGTACTACGATTACTGTTTTGCCTGCTGCTGTCATTTCTTGTAGAAGCTGGAAAATGGCTGTTTCCGTGGCCATATCCACTCCTGCAAAAGGTTCGTCCATCAGGTATAGATCTGCTTCCTGCGCAAGAGCTCTGGCGATAAAGACCCGCTGCTGCTGACCACCGGAGAGTTCGGATATTTGGCGCTTTTCGAAGGATTGCATCCCTACTTTTTCCAAGCAATCCATGGCGATTTTCTTTTCTTTTTTCCCAGGTCTGCGGAAAAGTCCGAGTTTTCCATAAGTACCCATCATGACCACATCCAATACAGAGGCAGGGAAATTCCAGTCTACGGATTCCCGCTGTGGCACATAGCTGATGCGGCTTCTTACGTCATTTAACTCCCGGTCAAAAATCTTGACATATCCTCCTGTGATGGGAACAAGACCCATGATTGCTTTGATCAGGGTGGATTTTCCCGCGCCGTTGGGGCCGAGAATTCCAATAAGCTTTCCCGCAGGCAAGCTCAGATCCACATTCCATAAGACAGGACTTTGATCATAACTGACAGTCAGATCATGTATTTCTAAAATAGGGGATTCTACGTGTGTGATCATTGGGTTAGGCTTTCAAAAATTACTTGAACATTGGTACTTACCATTCCTATATAAGTGCCGGCAGAGGAGTCTGCCGCTCCGAGACTATCGGTATAAAGCGGCCCTGCCAATTTGATTTTATGATTTTGATTGGCGCAACCTGCTACCACAGCTTCTATTGCCTTCGGAGAAATAGTCTGCTCTGCAAAGACAGCGTGTATGTTTCGGGTGACAATAAAGTTGACCAGGCCGGTCAAATCTCTAAGTCCGGGTTCACTCAGTGTGGATAAGCCTTGGAGTCCCAGAACTTCCAGATCGTAAGCTTTGCCAAAGTAGGAGAATGCATCATGGGCAGTGATCAGGGCTTGATTAGCTTTGCGGAGCTCTGCTACTTTGGCAAGATTATCCTTATGCAATACTCCGAGTTTGGAGAGATAAGATTCAGTGTTCTCATTTACCGTTGACTTCCATTCAGGTTTCCATTTGATGATTTCTTCCGAGGCGCGGGAGAGTGCCAGTGACCAGAGTGAAACATCAAACCAAATGTGTGGATCTACGGAGTGGGCTTCCGGTCCTGATCTTAAAAGCAACTCATTGGGAATATCTTCTGAGACATTGATCAGATTTTGACTGAAGGCCAGTTTCTCGAAAATCTCCGTCATCTTCCCTTCCAGAAACAACCCGTGATAAATGACCAAGTCTGCATTTTGGAGCAGATCCAAATCCCGGACTGATGCCTTGTACAGATGTGGATCCACTCCGGCAGGCATAAGTGAAACCACTTCCGCATTTTCTCCTACGAGATTTCGGATTCCATCTGCCAGAATACTGGTCGTGGCTACGATCTGTGGCCTCGCTCTTTCTTTTGGATTGTCAAATTTGCATCCAAAGAAAAGAAGTAAAATAGGAAGTAGGACAATGGTGTTTTTCATGACTGAATAGCGAGAATATTCATGGCTACATCCTTCGACATAAAGAGGGTTTTCTTTTGGTCCACCAGAATTTCCAATGAGCCGTCAAACTCGACTTTGTCCAGAATTTTTATCCTTGCACCTATGTATGCTCCGACTTTGTCTAGGTAGCGAAGAAAGGCTGCCGAACTGTCTTTGACTGCTACGATCTGGCCTGTCTGGTTTATCTCCATTTCGTTCAGCGCCACTCTGGGCCTTGCTCTTACATCACCGAACTCATCCGGAATTGGGTCTCCGTGAGGATCGAATTTGGGATAGTTCAGAAACTCGTCAAGACGCTGAATAAGTAGGGGAGATTGGATGTGTTCCAGTTCCTCTGCCACCTCGTGAACTTCATCCCAAGCGAACTGTAATTTGTCTACCAAAAACACTTCCCAAAGCCGGTGTTTCCTGATAGTCTGAAGCGCTCTTTTTTTACCTTCCTCGGTGATGTTTACACCATAATATTTTCGGTACTCGATCACCTCTTTGTCTCCCAGTTTTCTGAGCATATCAGATACGGATGCCGGCTTGGTTTTCATCTCGGCAGCCACGTCGTTTGTGGATACACTTTTCGTTGCTCCTTCCGAAAGGTGGTAGATGGCTTTCAGGTAATTCTCCTCAGCTGTGGTTAAGACCATAGGTAATGTAAGTTGTACTGAGGCAAATATAAAAATTAAATTAGATATATCTAAAAATTAATTCAACAGAGACTAAATCACCTGTGGATAACCTATTTTCAAATGTGTTTAAGGTTTTAGTCTTGTCTAAAAATTAAATTAGACACCATTTATATTGGATTTAATATATTGATTATTAGGTAATTAAAATTTATTGACCCCAAGAAGCGAAGGGTTTGAAATCAAAATATCCCAGTTTCCATTTTGTGGAAATGAGTGTAAAAATCAGGACGTAGGTGGATAAGTGTGGATAGTAATCCACATCCTATTTTCGTGGGGATAGGTTCTTGATAGCCGAAATGAAGTCTGTGTGTTGGGATTTCCACAGGATAGAATCATCAGGGATTTGAGTGAAATACTCCTGATGAAGCGCGGTTCTGAATTGCCGGCAAGCATGACGGGAGTCGAAAAAATCTATGGGAAATCCTCCTGAAAATGTTTCGAGAAAGTCTAGCCATTTAGGATTTCCGCCTATCAAAACCGGTACTCCGAGGGCTGCCGATTCGAATAGTTTGGTAGGCATTTTATTTTGTATTGTTTCCCTGTTTTGGTAAGGTAAAATAGCGAAATCCACATCAGAATATTCCCTGATGATCTCTTCGTGAGGGATAGGTAAAACAGCCGATTTTAGTCGGATTTGGGTAGTGTTTTTACAAGCTTCCAGAAGCTGTGAATGGAAGCCTTGCAGAGGACAATGTCCTATGATTTTGAGTAAGGATTCTGGGTATTCTTTTAAAATTTCCTTAAACCAACCGATTGCTTCCAGTGTCCCAAATGCCGGAGTAAGTGTCCCCGAAATCAAAAAAGTGTATCCGCTTTTGTGGGGAAATCTGACCGGTGATACCTGCTTAATTTCTCCGGCATGTTTATTCTCCAAAATCAAAAATGGGGTTTTGTCCGGCATCTCCTCAGCATAGCAACGCTCAGCAAGCAGAAATAAATCGACCCCTTTTACCCTTTCTATTCGACGAATTAACCTAGTAATATTTGCCTTTTTAGCGGAGCTTAAACCGGGGTTAAGTTCAAGGTTTTTGACATAGTTTTCCTGCACATCATAGACGAGTTTATAGGCTAAAAACCTTTTGAAAAATGAGGCAATTGGCAGGTATTCGTAGGTGCAGCAAATCAGGATTTTTGGACGGACCTTCAATAGGATTTTGAGGAATTTGATCTGTGAGGCAATTCTTGCCCATGATGAGTTGCTGTCTGATAGTGAAGAATAGAGGTGTGTTTCTGCTTCTTTTTCTTCTTTAAAATGTGAAAATCCCATAAAACTTAGGCCATATAACCCTGTTTCTCGCAGCGAAAGGCCAAGCTTTCCCCAAGCTCTTGTATCTTTGGCGGGCTTAAGGCTTGACGCGATCAAGACAGGAATTAAGGAAGCTGATTTTTCACTCATTAAACGAAACTAACCAAAATAATGGAACTGAAAACCATCATTGAAAAAGCCTGGGACAGCCGGGAATTATTAAAAGAAGAGACAACACAACAAGCAATTAGAGCTGTTATTGCGGATTTGGATGCAGGGGTAATACGTGTGGCTGAGCCTGCTGAGGATGGCAGCTGGAAAGTAAATGACTGGGTAAAAAAGGCTGTAATCCTATATTTCCCCATCCAAAAGATGGAAACTATCGAGGTTGGCCCTTTTGAATTCCATGATAAAATGGCGCTTAAAACCAACTATGCTGAGAAAGGTGTTCGTGTAGTACCTCATGCAGTGGCCCGCTATGGAGCATATCTTGCGAGCGGAGTGGTGATGATGCCAAGTTATGTTAATATCGGTGCATATGTGGATGGTGGCACGATGGTTGACACCTGGGCTACTGTCGGTTCCTGTGCGCAGATCGGCAAAAACGTTCATTTAAGTGGTGGAGTAGGAATTGGTGGGGTGCTGGAACCTATTCAGGCAGCTCCGGTTATTATTGAGGATGGAGCGTTTATCGGATCCAGAGCCATTATAGTAGAAGGAGTAAGAATCGGTAAAGAAGCTGTAATCGGTGCCGGTGTCACATTGACAGCTAGTTCCAAAATCATAGATGTGACGGGATCAGAGCCTAAAGAATACAAAGGTTATGTACCTGAGCGTTCTGTTGTAATTCCCGGATCTATTGCCAAAAAATTCAATGCAGGTACTTTCCAAGTTCCCTGCGCTTTGATCATCGGTCAAAGAAAAGCCTCCACAGATCTCAAAACATCTCTTAATGATGCGCTCAGGGATAATAGTGTAGCAGTCTAAACCAAAACTAATGAAAACGAGTACTCGGGCGATTATAGCTCTATTTATTTCGGCATCTCTTTGGTCTTGTTCAGAGGATAAGACCAGTGCCGGTGATGCATATTTCAATAAAGGAGAATATGAGAAGGCAGCGGATAAGTATTCCGAAGATTTGAAATTCAAACCTAATGATTTTCGCATGCTTTATAACAGAGGCAGAGCGAATGAGGAACAGGGAAATTATGATGAAGCAAAAGCTGATTTTGAAAAAGCTCTGGAAGTAGAGCCAAACAATTTCCAGGTACTTCTCAGTCTGGCAAATGTGCATTACAATCAAAAGAATTATACCAATGCGCTGCTCTATGCAGATCAGGCAGCTGAAATTCCAGGAGCACCCGCTATGGCTTCCTTTATGAAGGCCCGGGCTTTACACCAAATCGGTAAACCTGATGAAGCCCTGAAAGCTTATGGCAATGCAATCTCAGTGGATAAGGAATTTGGACAAGCCTATTTCAACAGAGGGTTGTTGAAAATCGCCATGAAAAGCAAAGTAAAAAGTGCTTGTGAGGATTTTCAGCTTGCATCGGCTCTGGATTATCCGGGAGCAAAGGAGGCGTTAACCAAATACTGTAAGTAATTTCTAAAACCGGCTTAGGCCGGTTTTTTTATGAAAGGCTGTTTAGAAGCCGGATCTAACCTGTGCTATTAAGGACGTTTTTGCTTGCCTAGCGGGCGTATGGCCGTCTAAACTAGTATTATGTTAAGTGTAAAAAGTACCGGATAAACCTGTCAGGTTTTGCTATTAGAACTATCAGAACCTATTTATTTATCAAAAATCGATGGTGAAAACCTGACAGGTTTTGGTTAACACTACACCGGTATATGATTTGAGCTAAAAAGTTGACAGAGTTAGTGTTTAAACCCTGCTATAGGTTTACAATAGGCTCTGTTTATTGGAAGACAGTACACATTTTGATTATACTTGGACGCTTTTAAGAATGATCATGGTGCTCTCCTTCATGGTCGCAAATCGTCTCCGAGCTTAGTTTTCCACTGCCATTACAAGTTTGGCAAGAGCTTACTTCCTTCAGACTTCCTTTGCATACAGGACAATCAAGCCGCCCCTTTCCCTCGCATCTATCACATTCGAAGTATTCCACAATGTTGAAAATATTCATTCTGGTGATCATACCTGAACCGCTGCATCGGCTGCAGCCCACCACGCCTTTTGCCTTACAATAATTACAATCCTGCTCGATCTGCCGTTTTCCTTCACAGGTGAAGCAAGTCTTGAACCGATAGCCCCTACGATCACAAAGCTGACATTGTTGAATTTCTTTCAATGGGTTTTTCAGCCTCTCCTGAAGTTCTTGAGCGCCTTTATAGTGTGAGCCGGCAAATCCTGTCAGCTCCAAATACTTACTGAGAAAATTGGCTGAGTTGTCATATTGCTTAAGTTCAAAAAGGGTCTCGGCAAATAAATAGGGCATTTCCTCAGGTAGGGGCTGTCCTGAATCAATTAGATTTCTGAATATTGAATTTGCAGTTTCATAGTCATTCCGCTCTATTGCTGCTTTTGCCCCTTTCATCCGGTTGTCTGTTTGTCCGAGGTTTGGGCCGATTTGTGCAAGCGAAACTTGGCCAAATGCAGCAGTAAGAAAAAGAATGAATAAGAATATGGGAGGATGAAATCTTGAGTTCACAGGAATATAGTTTTTCTAAAGAAGCAATAAAGGTAGAAGTTTCTTTATCGTAAAGTTAATGTTTCCAAAAGGCTGTTCCCTTACATAATCTGCAAAATGGATTTTCTAAATTAAAAAATGTTTCTATTTTGGTATAAGTTCTTTATTAGGGGCCCCTCGATTCATAACCCGAATTAATGAATTTTAGTCAGTTTTTTTAAACCTAAAACTTAAATAACATGGGGAAAACAATCACAATGATCGAGAGCATAGGTCCTGCTATGAAAGAAAAACTTGCCGCTGCAGGAATAACCACGGTAGAAAGCTTATTGGAAAAAGGAGCGTCCAAAGCAGGAAGAAAAGCTATTGCGGAAGCATCAGGTCTTTCCGAAAGTAGGATTCTAGTGTGGGTGAATATGGCCGATCTTTTTCGAATCAATGGAGTAGCAAGCCAATTCGCAGAGCTGCTTAAAGCTACCGGAGTGGATACCGTGAAAGAGTTGAGAACCAGAAATGCTGAAAATCTTTATGCTGCTCTTGTGAAAACACAAGAGGAAAAAGGGCTTACCAGAGTAGTACCTGCTGCTTCTAAAGTGGCCGACTTTGTAGAGCAAGCCAAGGCCCTTGAGCCTATGGTGACTTATTAACCATTTTATTGATATCGATTACCAAAAACCTTTTTGCTTAAGGCATCAAGGTTTTTGGTAGTTTGGTTTAACAATCATTTTGACCATGAGTAAAACAGAAGACTTCATCTTTCATTTGGCCGAAGGTCAAAAATATAAAAATGACTCAATCATTCTGGGCACGGGTGTATTGGACGGAATACCTGTGACGGGTGCCCAGGTCAAAATTGCGCTAAAAACCATGAATAGGCATGGGCTGATTGCAGGGGCCACAGGAACCGGAAAAACAAAAACCCTGCAAGTGATTGCTGAGCAATTGGCAATGAAAGGAGTACCGTCTGTTTTGATGGATTTGAAAGGGGATCTTTCAGGTCTTGCCCAGCCCGGTAGAGTCAGCGATTTTATCAAGAACAGATCTGAGGTAATCGGTGTAGACTATGTGCCGATGGGAATGCCTGTAGAACTGATGTCCATTTCTCACGAAAAAGGAGTAAGGCTGAAAGCAACTGTTTTGGAATTTGGACCGGTTTTGATTGCTCAGATACTTGAGTTGAACGATACGCAGCAAGGTGTAATTTCCCTTGTGTTCCGCTATTGTGACTTGCATCACCTCCCCTTAGTGGATTTGAAGGATTTAAAGCGCGTGCTGCAGTTCATCACCAATGAAGGCAAAGAGGCCATTCAAAAGGAATATGGGCAAGTCTCATTGGCTTCCGTGAATACAATCATGCGGAAGATTATCGAGCTGGAGCAGCAGGGGGCGGAGCGTTTCTTTGGTGAAAAATCATTCGAAGTAGACGATTTTTTGAGGACAAAAGATGGAAAAGGTATCATCTCGGTGATCCGTTTGACTGATGTTCAAAGCCGTCCTAAGCTCTTTTCTACCTTTATGCTCAGTTTGCTTTCGGAGATTTATGAGACTTTTCCCGAGCAGGGAGATGCTGATCAGCCAAAACTTTGCCTGTTTATAGACGAAGCGCATCTGGTGTTTTCCAATGCTTCCAAAGATCTTCTCCAAAAGATCGAAACTATTGTGAAATTAATTCGGTCGAAAGGAGTTGGTGTATATTTTTGTACCCAAACTCCTACGGATGTCCCGGATAGTATACTGGGGCAATTAGGCTTGAAAGTGCAGCACGCATTGAGAGCTTTTACAGCCAAGGACAGGAAGGCTATTATCAAAACGGCAGAAAATTACCCTGACTCGCCTTATTATAAGACTTCCGAAGTGTTGACAGCGATGGGAATCGGCGAGGCGCTGGTCACAGCTTTGAATGAAAAGGGCATACCTACACCGCTGGCTCACACACTGGTCAGAGCTCCGATCACCAGAATGGATATTTTGAATGACGAAGAGATAGATGAGGTGGTTAAAAGTTCTGCGTTGATTTACAAATACAATCAGGATATAAATCCAGAGAGTGCCTTTGAGTTGCTGGAAAAGAAGATGGCAGAGCTGGAGGAGGTTCAGAAAAAAGCTGAATTACCCGGCCCGAAGGTGACCACCAGAAATACAAATAGAACCTCCCAAGACGAATCACTTATACAGGAATTAAGTAAAAACACCATGGTGAGACAGGTAGGAAGAACGATTTTCAGGGAATTGACCAGAGGGATTTTAGGTTCATTTACTAAAAAGAGATAGTTAGTTTAATAAGTAAAAGCATTTCAATAAAACATTAGTTTTGAAAATAGGTATAATTGGAGGTGGAGCTGCCGGTTTTTTTGCTGCCATCCATGCTAGTGCAGCAGACAGGGAAGTTATCATTTTTGAAAAATCGCCCAAACTGCTTGCGAAGGTGAAAGTTTCAGGGGGAGGGAGATGCAATGTCACTCATAGACCGATGGAGATTTCAAAATTGGTCAAGAATTATCCTAGGGGAGAGAAATTTCTAAAGCGTGTTTTTCCCAAATTCAAATCAGAGGATACCATCGCCTGGTTCGAAAGTAGAGGAGTGGAATTGAAAGTAGAAGCTGATGGCAGGATGTTTCCTGTTTCGGACTCATCCCAATCTATCATCGATGTGTTGTTCAATGAAGCTCAAAAACACAAAGTCAACGTCAGGAAATCCTGTGGAGTTAACACTATAACACCTGCTTCTGCTCAGTACAAACTTGATACAGATGAGGGGATTTTCATGGTTGATAAGCTAATCATAGCTACGGGAGGTCATCCCAAGTTGGATAATTATTCATTTCTTAAAAATCTGAATCACACTATTTTAGATCCTATTCCGTCACTGTTTACTTTTAATACCCCGAAAGAGTCTATTCGAGAGCTGATGGGGTTGTCCGTAATAGATGGGATAGTTAAAATCGAAGGCACCAAGCTGACTTATCGTGGTCCTGTATTGGTAACTCACTGGGGACTAAGTGGGCCTGCGGTGTTGAAATTATCCGCATTTGGAGCACAGTGGCTCAAGGAGGAGAATTATATAGCCACGGCATTGGTCAATTGGAACGGGGCATTAGGTGAAGAAGAATACAGTACGCATATCAAAAATTACAGTATTGCCCACCCGAATCGCAAAGTGATAAGCCATTCACTTTTTGAAATCCCATCCAGACTTTGGGAGCATTTCTGTGTGCGCTCAGGAATAGAAGTAGGGCAATTATACGGAACCCTATCGAAAAAGCAAATCAATAAGTTGGTACAGAATCTTTTTTGCTATACTTTGAAAGTTGAAGGAAAAACCACCTTTAAGGAGGAATTTGTAACTGCGGGAGGAATTTCCCTGAATGAAGTAAACCCAGAAACCCTGGAAAGTAAATTTCACCCTAATCTTTACTTTGCGGGAGAAGTCCTCAATATCGACGGAATTACCGGAGGTTTTAATTTTCAAGCGGCTTGGTCCACCGGATTTGTGGCAGGCACCTCTTCATCCAACTAATCACTATGGAACAAATCTATCCTGGACTTGCTAAGCTTATCTGCGAAATGTCAGAAGGGGATAAGGAGTTTGAGAAGGAATTGACTTTAGCAATTTATTCGGGACTTGTGGAGCTAAAAGAAAAGTATGCTGAAGGCTCCAGAGAAAAAAATGACACGAAAATCCAGCAAATTCGCCATAAATTAAAGCCCACGCTCAGTATGTTTGAACTATGCCATATCATAGAGGAGTTACAGGTGGGCAAAGATATTATCGAAACGGAGGGATTTGATGCTGCAGCTTTTAATGTCCATTATTATCGCTTGCATCAAAAGTTAGATCAGGCGATTAAGCGGGTCTATGATCTGGCACAATAAAAAAAGGAGCAGGCACCCGCCGCTCCACTTTTGAAGTCATTACCCTATGAAGAATTATATGGCTCAAAAGTACCGGAAAAGTACTTTGGGGATTTTAAGAAAAAATGAATTTGGTGTAAAGCTTTCTATTTTTGAGGCCCCATGAGTATAATTGAATCCACCTACGCAGGCCCTCCGGCATATTTATTCAATGGACATCTGGAAACTATCATTCCAAGCTTATTCAGAAAAGTCTCAGATGTATCCTATACGAGGGAGAAAATTGATACGCCTGATGGTGATTTTTTGAATTTGGATTGGTCCCGTGTAGGAAGCTCCAAGTTGCTGATCATTTCCCATGGCTTAGAGGGAGACTCTGAAAGACACTATGTCAAAGGGATGGTTAAACTTTTCAATTCCAATCATATAGATGTATTGACTTGGAATAATCGTTCATGTGGCGGAGAGATCAATTTGAAACCGATACTGTATCACCATGGAGCAAGTTATGATCTGGAAACAACAGTTGCGTATGTGTTGAAAAACCAGTCTTACACGGAAATTTTTCTCACTGGAATAAGCATGGGAGGGGCGCAGACGCTCAAGTATCTTGGAGAAAAAGGCAGCGATTTACCGATGCAAATCAAAAGGGCAGCAGTCTACTCTACTCCCTGTAATTTACTTTCCAGTGCCGCCACCCTGAAACGTAGAAGCAATGCTTTTTATAAGAATAGGTTTTTGGGAAAACTCAAAGGTAAGATCCGTGCTAAAGCCGCTCAGTTTCCTGAATTACTGGATCTGGATTTATTGGATAGAGTCACAGATTTTGATTCCTTTGATACGCTATTTACAGCCAAACTTCATGGATTTAAGGATGCCGCGGATTTTTACCAATCAGTCAGTGCAGATAACTGGATGCCTTCCATAGCTATTCCTACATTAGTGATCAATGCGCTCAATGACCCACTTCTGGGATCTGAATGTTATCCGGTAAAGCTGGCGGACAAGATGAAGGAACTTACGCTTGAAATGCCCGGACGGGGAGGACATACAGGTTTTGTAGTTCGGGGGCAAGAGTTTACCTGGGCAGAGCATAGGGTACTTCAATTCCTCCTTGATTAGCTACAGGGCCAAGGGTTTTAGTATATTGTACATCTAACAAACAACTATTTTACTATGAAATCGAGTATGACGAAAATGACACGCACTGGGATGATTATCCTACATGCGAGATTCCATCTGACCATTAAAAATCAAATTATAAACAGATGAAAAGAGTGTTTTTCGGCAGTCTGGTTCTGCTTGCGTTATTGACATTTTTTCTGATGTGGTACTTTCAGTTTGTCCAGTTCAAGCTAGGGTATTTTATCCTGGGAATTATTGTAATTCTTTTTGGGATAGGACTTTATGATGTTACTCAAAAGACACACGCCATTTTGAGGAATTTCCCCGTCGTAGGACATTTTCGCTACTTGCTTGAGAAGATCAGTCCCGAAATCCAACAATATTTTATCGAGACAAATACGGATGGAAGTCCATTCAGCAGAAATATTCGGTCTTTGGTATACAGACGTTCCAAGAATGTCAATGACTCACATCCTTTTGGAACCCAGCGGGATATAAATGGGGAAGACTATATAGGACTTAGGCATTCTATCTATGCTGTTCATACACATGATGAAGATCCTCGGGTAATTATCGGAAATGATTCCTGTAAGCAACCTTATTCTTCTTCTATCTTCAATATTTCGGCTATGAGCTTTGGTTCCTTAAGTTCCAATGCCATCAAAGCACTGAACCTAGGAGCAAAAAAAGGTGGTTTTTCCCACAATACCGGTGAAGGTGGAATATCTGACCATCACAGGGAAGGTGGAGATCTGGTGTGGCAAATCGGAACCGGGTACTTTGGATGCAGGGATGAGCTCGGGAATTTCAGTGAAGAGAAATTTGCGGAGAAAGCAAATTGGCCGGAAGTCAAAATGATTGAAATTAAGATTTCGCAAGGCGCAAAACCCGGGCATGGCGGAGTACTTCCCGGAGTGAAAAATACAGAGGAAATAGCTAAAATACGGGGAGTGGTAAAGGGCATGACAATTCTTTCACCTCCTGCTCACAGCGCCTTTACCAATGCTTCAGAATTGCTCGAGTTTATCACCAAATTGAGGGAATTGTCGGGAGGAAAGCCCGTAGGATTCAAGCTCTGTGTGGGACGTACCGAGGAGTTTTTGGCGATTTGTAAGGAGATGGTATCCAAAAATGTCTTTCCGGATTTCATCACGGTGGATGGGGCAGAAGGAGGAACGGGAGCCGCCCCGCTGGAATTCTCAGACAGTGTTGGATTACCGCTGGAACCTGCACTGATATTTGTCCGAATGACTTTGGAAAAATTTCAGATCCGTGATCAAATCAAAATTATAGCTTCGGGAAAAGCCATTAGTGCTTTTGCTATCCTAAAAAATATCGCTCTGGGTGCAGATTTATGCAATTCTGCCAGAGGATTTATGTTTAGTGTGGGATGCATTCAGGCTCTTCGGTGCAATACGAATGAGTGTCCTACGGGAGTGGCCACACAAAGAGCAGGATTGGTGAGAGGCCTGGTGATCTCAGACAAATCCGAACGGGTTTATAATTTCCACAAAAACACAGTACATGCTGTTCAGGAACTTTTGGGAGCATCCGGGCACCGGCATACTTCCGAACTCAGCGCAAGTGATCTGGTAAAAGGAGATGAAATGATCAAACTTGCAAACCGATACCTGCCGGATTCTGTGAATACGCAGGTTTAAGATTAATTCGAGGTTTAAAACCTTTACCTGGTCTAAGTCTTCAGACTTGGACCCATAATATTGCAGTCTCCAGACTGCCTTTCTGTGATCATAAATTTATGGAACCATAGCAGTCTGAAGACTGCATTGAAAAAGGCACAAGTCCGAAGACTTTGCGCCAAAGTTGTTCGAAATGAGCTTAATTAGCGCATAAAAGACTTCGCTTTTCATGCCTTCGGCAGACTGGCTACTCAGCCTGACAAGAAAACCTGATTATGAGACAGCCTCTTCTCGCGGGAGGAAAATGTTTCAGAAAAGGATTAAAACCTCTTCAAAGCCAGACTCGCCACAGTTCCGCCTATGGCCAGTGAACTGGTAGCCGCAGGAGAGGGAGCATTGAGTACATGGATGGCATGCAGGGATTCTTTGATAGAAAAATCGTCCAGCAGCCCGCCTGTGCGATCGCAGGCCTGAGCCCTCACGCCGGCTCCGCCTTCGGTAAGGTCTGATTCTTGAATTTCGGGAATCAGTTCCTGAAGAGCTTTGGTAAATGCCGCTTTGGAAAAAGATCTGTACATCTCGCCAAAGCCTGTCTGCCAGTATTTGGCTGCTACTTTCTGAAAACCCGGCCAAGCCAGGGATTCTGCAAGTTCTTTAAGATTAATTTGAGATTTTTTGTATCCTTCTCTCCGAAAGGCCAAAACTGCATTTGGACCGGCTTCTACACCGCCTTTCATCATCCGGGTGAAGTGTACACCCAGAAATGGAAAGTTAGGATCCGGTACCGGATATATCAGATTTTTGACCAAAAACTCTCTTTCCTTTTTTAGTTTAAAATACTCTCCCCGGAAAGGGATGATTTTTACATCCATCGGATCATGTTCACCCATCTGCGCCACCTTGTCGGAGTAAAGCCCTGCGCAGTTAATTACCAATTTACTTGTAAGGGTTTTGTTGAAAGTTTCAATGTAATTAACACCTTCTTGTTGTTTTATTCCCAGTACTTTATGATTCAACAACACTTCGCCACCATTCTGAGCTATTTTTCTTCCGTAAGCCAGTGCTACTTTATAATAGTCCACAATCCCGGTCTGGGGTACATGCAGTGCCGCCACTCCCGCACAGTGCGGTTCATATTCTCTCAATTCATCCAAGGTGATGTACTTAGTGCCTTCCAATCCATTCTGAAGACCTCTTTCATAGAGATTGTGCAGTAAGGGTTTTTGCTCTTCCCGGGTGGCAACCACTACTTTTCCCGTGATTTCAAACGGAATTTCCTCTTCCTTACAGAACTGAATCAGTTCATGATACCCGCCAATGCAATTGATGGCCTTAAGTGAGCCCGGTTTGTAGTAAAGGCCCGAGTGGATTACCCCGCTATTATTGCCGGTCTGATGTTTAGCTAGTTGGTCTTCCTTTTCTAAAATGGCGATTTTGAGGTTTGGCCGTTCTTTTTGGATCTTAAGAGCAGTTGCAAGCCCCACAATTCCACCGCCAATTATTACTATATCGTATGTCATGATTCCAGTTTACGGAGCCAAATATAACTAGTGTTAAGCGTAAAAAAACCGGATAAACCTCTCAGGTTTTACAATAAGAATCATGCAAGCCGATTTTTTCACTCAAAAACCAAGGGGTAAATCCGATAGGTTTTGGCTAACAAAAAACCGTTGGGATATTCAATTTTCCTTTTCACTATAGGGCGGGATATGCTGGCCTTTATAATTTTTAACTGTCTCCTTAGCAATTTGAACAGTTAATGAATTTATTTTGCATGAATTTGTAACTAGTGCTGTCATTATTCTATGATCCGTAATTTCTTTTTTCTTTGTCTTTTTTTGATTAGCACCCAGTCTTTTGCACAATTTGTGGTCAAGGGAAAAGTGACCGACTCTGCTACCGGGGATCCTATACCTTTTGCATCAGTGCTGTTGAAAGGCACTACAGTGGGAGTATCCACTGATTTTGAAGGAAACTACAGCATAGAAGCCCGAGCTCTTTCGGATAGTATTTCGGTAAGTTATCTGGGATATATCAGTGGCGTGAAAGCACTGCAGCAAATAGCCGGGCAAACGATCAATTTCCAGCTCAAGCCATCTGATTTTGAAATGGCAGCGTTCATTTTTCAGGCGGGAGAAAATCCTGCTTTTAGAGTAATCCGAAAAGCAGTAGATCGAAAAAAGAACTTTGACAAAAGACAGTTATCCGCTTACGAAACAAAGAACTATACGAAGATAGAAATTGACATTGATCATGTCTCAGAAGAATTTACCCAAAGAAAAACTGTCCAAAAAGTCACGGCTATCTTAGATTCTATTAAGCAACTTACCAATGACGAAGGAGAGAAGATATTGCCCGTTTTCTTCTCGGAGACGCTTTCCAAATTCTATTTTAGAAATAATCCGGAACTCAAAAAGGAGGTAGTAGAGAAATCTAAAGTGACTGGAGTGGGCATCACGGATGGATCTACTACTTCCCAGATTACGGGCTCTGCTTTTCAGGAATATAATTTTTATAAAAATTGGCTTTCTATCGTGGGGAAGGATTTTGTGTCTCCCATAGCGGATGGCTGGAAACAGTTTTACGATTATGATTTGGTTGATTCGGTATTGGTAGGAAAAGATTCCTGCTATTTGCTGAAAGTCTATCCTTTGAGGGAACAGGACTTGGCATTCACGGGGACAATTTGGATCAATACCAAGACGTATGCCTTGAAGCAGGTCGATCTGACCATTCCGAAGGAAGCCAACTTAAATTTTATAGAGCGGATCAAGATACAGCAAGAGCTGATACCTACTTCTGCCGGCCCTTTGATTCCATCCAAAACGCGAGTTCAGATAAAAATAGGGCAAATCACACCAAAAACGGCAGGACTTCTGGCTAAGTTCTACACCTCTGCGGATAGCATTAAAGTAGGAGAACCTAGGCCAACAGCTTTTTTCAACCAATCTGTGACCCTGATGCCTGATTTTGATGAAGCAAGTGAGGAGTTTTGGAAGAATAATAGACAAGATGTGCTGAGCCAGCAGGAGATTGCGGTGCTCCAAATGGTAGATACCCTGAAAAGAATCCCTATTGTCCGCTTTTACACTGAAAGCCTTAAATTTTTTGGAACCGGTTACCTGCCGGTAGGCAAAATAGATCTGGGACCTTGGCCGGGCTTCTTCAATTACAACGATATAGAAGGAGTGAGACTGGGAATGGGCTTTCGCACCAATCTTAAATTCAGTGATAAATGGGTTTTAAGGGGCTATTTGGGCTATGGTTTCAAAGACACTGAGGTTAAGTATACCGCCAAAGTCACGAGGATTTTGGATAGAATGCATTGGACTTCTGTCTCCCTGTCCACTCAAAAAGAAATCGACCAAGTCGGATTGGAAATTTCCAGTTTGCAGGGAAACAGTGTCTTTTTGGCTGCCAGCAGGTTTGGAACGCTGAGAAGACCGTATTTCGCCAGAAAACAGCAAATTGATTTTCAGCGGGAGTTTTTCAAAGGATTTCTAATGTATTCAGACCTAAGTTTCACGAGGTTTGATCCGCTCTATGATTTTTATTACCTAGAAAAAGGAACAAGAGAATTCAAATCCGGTTTTGAAACTACCGAAGCCAAAGTCGGCCTGCGGTATGGAAGGGATGAGGTCATCCTGATCAATGACAACCAGCGTTCTTCTTTGGGACCATTACGCTGGCCTATTTTTGACTTAAGCTATGCTAAGGGGATGAACTGGCTTGGGGGAGATATCAATTATTCCAAGTTGAATTTCTACGTGTATCAGCGACTGAACATGGGGATGTTTGGTGTCTCCAGGTATGAATTCGATGCAGGAAAGGTATTCGGAGAGGTTCCTTATCCTGTCCTGAAAAATCACTTGGGTAACGAGACTTTGTTCTATACCTCAGCTGCATTCAATACGATGAACTTCAATGAATTTGCCTCTGATCAGTATGCAAGTTTGCGCTATAGGCATTATTTCGAGGGATTTTTGCTTAATAAAGTTCCACTGCTCAAAAAGCTGAAATGGCGTGCAGTGGCAAATGGAAATATTCTATATGGGTCAGTCAGTGATAAAAATATAGCAAATGCACCTACTTTGGACCCTGCGGGTAATCCTATTGAGACCTTTGGCAGACTGGATCCCACGAAGCCCTATGTGGAATTGGGTTACGGAATCGAAAACATTTTCAGATTCTTCAGAATAGATTTCTTCCATAGGATGACTTACTTGGATAGTCCTGATGTTAAGCCATTTGCAATCAAAATCTCGGGGCAGATTATTCTCTAGTTATTGAAGTCTATTCGCTAGATTAGATTAATGAAAAATGGTAGGACTTTATTAAAACCCACGATAATTGTCGCTTTAGCATTGGTTTTTGCCTTTTCCATCGATGGCTATGCCCAAACAGAAGCTGAGATATTTACCGCAAAAAATGCACTGTATGTAGAATTCGGAGGAAATTCCGGACGATATGCAATTAACTATAGCCGGATCATCCATCAAAAGGAAAAACTCAAGCTGAATGTCAGTGCCGGTTTTTCAATGTGGAGTGATAAAATTGATTTACCTCCACTCACTAAAACAAAATGGCTTCCTGTCGTTCCCTTAGAGTTTTCCGCCTTTTGGGGTAAGTCAAATCATCATCTGGAAATGGGGACAGGAATTACTTCCTATTTAGGAAGAAGCTTAGCTATTGATTCGGAAACATTTGAATTCAGTGACAAAGTGGTTTTTGGCGCCTTCATTCCTCTAAGAGTGGGATATCGATACCAAAAATCTGAAGGTGGATTCTTTTTTAGGATTGGCTATACGCCAATTATTAATATTCCAGTAAGAGCAGGGAAAAGTTGGTCCTTCGATCCTTATTTTGCAGGAATAAGTTTTGGAAAGAGTTTTTAGGTACTTGTCATATCATACTTGTGTCGTTTGTGAGACACAAACGACGGCAGCGATTGCCGAAAACCCGTATTAATTGACTTTACTGTGAATAAATAAGCATTCATTTTCATATTCCTTCCCATATATTTTTTGATTGCCTCCGTCTTGTGCATATTTGCAGCTTAATCTTTATGCCCTTTTGTATGGGCAGAACTAATTTTACACATGTCACAACTTATTAAGATTACCCTTCCGGATGGCACCGTGAAGGAGTACGAAAAAGGAACTACCGGACTACAGATTGCTGCAAGTATCAGCGAGGGTTTAGCAAGGAACGTTCTAGCCGCAAAAGTCAATGGACAAGTTTGGGATGCTACCAGAGCGATCAATGAAGATGCAAGCATTCAATTATTGACCTGGAATGACGGAGAAGGCAAAAATACATTTTGGCACTCCTCAGCTCACTTACTTGCAGAAGCATTGGAATCCCTTCATCCAGGCATCAAATTCGGTATCGGACCTCCCATCGAAACAGGTTTCTATTACGATGTGGATTTCGGTGATAAGACCCTTGATGGTTCAGAACTTGAAGCCATCGAGAAGAAAATGATCGAATTGGCCCGGGAGAAAAATGAATACATCCGTACGGATATTTCCAAAAAAGAGGCTATTTCTTATTTCCAAGAAAAAGGCGATGAATACAAGCTGGATCTGTTAGAAGGACTTGAAGATGGTTCAATCACCTTCTATCAGCAGGGAAATTTCGTGGATCTCTGCCGTGGACCGCATATTCCCAATACCGGTTTTGTCAAAGCTGTGAAGCTGACAAACATCGCCGGAGCCTATTGGAGAGGGGATGAGAAACGTAAGATGCTTACCCGTATCTATGGTGTGACTTTCCCTAAAGCCAAGGAGCTTACTGATTACCTGACTTTGCTGGAAGAAGCAAAGAAACGTGATCACAGAAAATTGGGACGCGAACTGGAGCTATTCACTTTCTCTGAGAAAGTAGGAGCGGGTCTTCCACTTTGGTTGCCGAAGGGCACCTTGCTAAGAGAGCGTCTGGTCAATTTCCTGAAAAAAGCACAGGACAAGGCAGGATATCAGCAGGTGATCACTCCACATATTGGGCACAAGGCATTGTACGAGACATCAGGTCATTATGAGAAGTATGGCAAGGATTCTTTTCAGCCGATTACTACCCCGCATGAAGGTGAGGAGTTTTTGCTGAAGCCGATGAACTGTCCGCATCACTGCGAGATCTATAAGCATAAGCCTCACTCATATAAGGAATTGCCGATCCGCTATGCGGAGTTCGGTACGGTATATCGCTATGAGCAAAGTGGTGAATTGCACGGGTTGACCCGTGTCCGGGGATTTACTCAGGATGACGCACACATTTTCTGCCGCCCGGATCAGGTGAAAGAAGAATTTATCAAGGTGATTGATTTGGTACTGTATGTGTTCAAAGCGCTGGGTTTTGATGACTATACTGCTCAAATCTCTTTGAGAGATCCCGAAAACCCGTCTAAATACATAGGAGGGGACGAGGCTTGGAATAAGGCAGAGTCTGCGATTATCGAGGCAGCAGCCGAGAAGGGATTGGACACTGTGACCGAACTTGGTGAAGCGGCATTCTATGGTCCTAAGCTAGACTTTATGGTGAAGGATGCATTGGGAAGAAAATGGCAGTTGGGAACTATTCAGGTAGATTATCAATTACCAGAACGATTCGAATTGGAGTATATCGGTTCGGACAACCAGAAGCATAGACCGGTGATGATCCACAGAGCACCTTTCGGTTCTTTGGAGCGATTCGTCGCCGTGCTTATCGAGCACTGTGCAGGCAACTTCCCACTATGGCTTTCTCCTGAGCAGATCAATATTTTGCCTATTTCGGAGAAATATGTAGCATATGCTGAAGAAATAAAGTCAATCCTCGAAGAGGTTGGAATATCAGGTTCTATTGACAACAGAGATGAAAAGATCGGAAGAAAAATCCGTGACTCTGAAGTCAAAAAAGTGCCTTTTATGCTGATAGTAGGGGAAAAGGAGCAGGAAGAGCGAAAGCTTTCTGTCCGTAAACATGGTGAAGGAGATCTAGGCAACTTCTCAGCGGAGGAGTTTATAAATTATTTTCAGGACATTATTTCAGCATCATTGAGTAAGGAATAGTACTGTATTATTTAATTCAGTTTTTCTTAATTAGAAATAATTCCGATATTTGCATCCAATTTCATAAAAACAATCAACGCAAACTTGAGAAACCAAAGACAACCCTATAGAGGTAGACAGGAAGAACCTTATAAAGTAAACCAGAAAATCAGAGCTCGTGAAGTACGGGTGGTTGGTGATTTTGTAGAAGGTGGAAATGCATTACTTCCTACAGACAAAGCCATCAAACTCGCTCAGGAAAATGACCTGGACCTTGTAGAGATTTCTCCCAATGTTGATCCTCCCGTTTGTAAAATTCTTGACTATGCGAAGTTTAAGTACGAGCAGAAAAAGAAGCAAAAGGAGATCAAGTCCAATGCGGCGAAGATTGTTTTGAAAGAAATAAGATTCGGACCTAACACCGATGATCATGATTACAATTTCAAATTGAAGCATGCAATCAACTTCTTGAAGGAAGGCGCAAAAGTAAAGGCTTACGTACATTTCGTGGGTCGTAGCATTGTCTTTAAAGAAAGAGGAGAGATGTTGCTTCTGAAGTTTGCCCAGGCACTCGCAGAATACGGTGCAGTGGAGCAGCTTCCGAAAATGGAAGGAAAGAGAATGAACATCTTTATCGCTCCGAAAGCAGGAAAGAAATAAATTTCAACTAATATAAATACAGCAAAATGCCAAAGGTAAAAACCAAATCCAGTGCAAAGAAGCGGTTCGCTTTGACAGGAACCGGTAAAATCAAAAGGAAACACGCTTTCAAAAGCCACATCCTGACCAAAAAAGCTACCAAGAGAAAGAGAAACTTGACCAAAACAGGTCTAGTACACGAATCTGACGAAGGTAGAGTAAGAGCTATGTTGAGAATCTGATTTTCTTCAGTAGCTTAAAAATCAATTAATTAAGGTTTATTTATTCACCAGGCACATTGGTTTACAAGATCCCGATAATTCAGGACACCATGCGTCAAAAAACAAAACACTATGCCTAGATCGGTAAACGCCGTAGCGTCCAGAGCAAGAAGGAAAAAAGTGCTAAAAGCCACAAAAGGTTACTTCGGAAGAGGTAGCAACGTATGGACAGTAGCCAAAAACAAGTATGAGAAAGGTCTTCAGTATGCGTACAGAGACCGTAAAGCGAAGAAAAGAGAATTCAGAGCTTTGTGGATTCAGCGTATCAACGCAGGTGCAAGACAGCACGGCGTATCCTATTCTCAATTGATGGGATTATTGAAGAAAGGTGAGATCGAACTTAACCGTAAGGTTTTGGCAGATCTGGCCATGAATCACCCAGAAGCATTTAAAGCTGTAGTTGAAAGAGTAAAATAAGGTTGCACTGTCTTATTTTATTGAAAGCCTTCCCTCGGGAAGGCTTTTTTGGTTTTAGATTCATTATGATTTTTGCTGCTTTAACTTCTAGATAACGAGTTGACAACAAGTTCCCCAAGATAGTATATGAAAGCTTTACAGATATTTTATAACTCCTATTTCCGGATCAGTCGGAATATCTGGGGAGCAAGTTCTTTTTAAGCATAGATATTGGATAGTCTGAACAGGAAGAATTCAATGTTGGTGACTCCTCTGAACTGAGCCCTGAATGCTTTGATTTTTGCATTGAATGATTCTGCTGATGCATTTGTACTCCTGTTTTCAAAGAAGTTAAGAATGGAAGTGTAGTGATTCTGTATGGTTCTGGACACCGTATTGAATGATTTGAAGCCTGCTTCTTCCACTTCATTGTACCAATGTGCCAGCTTGGTGAAGGCCACTCCTTTGATTTTGCCTGTCTGATAGATTCGGGCCAGAGACCTGGAAAGTTTGTAGGCTTTTTCCAGATCAGGGTAGCGCCGGAAGAGAATCTCGGCCCGGTGTGCCTGGGACACCGTCCATTTGTCTTCTCCTTTGAAAAGCAGGTATCTGCTTCTGGCCAACAGTTGTTTTTCGGTATCGCCATTTTCGAGCTTGTGTGGGACAAATGTTTTTTTACACTCTCTGCTGAGCTCCATCTCTTTGTTCTCCTGCTCAATAGCCTCCCATCTGTGGGCGATTCTCATCTCCTGGACTGCGTCATAGACCAGTTTCTGGACATGAAAGCGGTCAGTGACCAATTGGGCTTTGGGAAAACTACGGCGTACGATCTTTTCCATGCCGGCGGCCATATCCAGCGTCACTTCCTCTACCTTCTTCCTTTTGTTCTCAGGCAACTGCCTGAGAACATCATTCACTGTTTCACTGTCAGTTCCTTTTATCATAGCCACCAGAGCACCCTTCTTTCCTTTGGCTGTTTTATTGGTCAGGATGGTATACAGCTCTCCCTGGGAAAGGGCTGTTTCATCAATGCTGAGATGTGTCCCCAGGTTTTCGGGAAAGAGAATCCAGTCTTTGGCATGGGGGCGTTGCGGCCAGTCCAGGAAGTCGCTCAGATGGAAAACGTATTGATGCTCCAGGTTTTTCCCGTTTACATGAAAGTTCTCCGCCAGGCTTTTACAGCTTACCGGCGATGAATCCAGTCGTTCCTTTTTAAAAAAAGCGCGAATTCCTCTGTCATCCGCGTGCCGTTTGCTACCAAACTCCAATCCCTGCTTACATTCTTCCCTGTCTCTTCATTGAGCCACTTTCTTCTTTTTATGTTAAGAAAACAGGCTTTGCCACGTAACGGGAAGTCCTGAATACTCACCTCATCATAAAAACCCTTTGAGGTGAGTTTTGATCCCTGAAGATGCCCGGGATGAATATTCAGCTCTTCCAGATAAATGTGGTAAGCATTGTCCTTGAGTCCTGCTGAAGTGACCTTGAAAAATTCAAGCAGGCCCTGAGGCAAAAGTAAGCTGAGGTAATCCTTTTCTTCCAATCCTTTTTTCAGCAAAGAAAATAGATCCAGTCAATTCCCCCAAGTTTTCTGACTGATCCCTATTTCCCTTTTTTATCCCTTTCTTCCACTCAGACGGGGAAATACGGTCGGTTTGAACATGTATTAAATGAGCTTACTGAAGCTGAAAAATTTCTTTTTTGAGACAGCCTGAATGTCAAAATTTAGAAAGAAGGTAGAGTTGTTCACAAAGTTAATATTGCTTAGTCTTTGGATAATTCGGGTAATCTATGAATCCGGAAGAGTATCTATCTTGTCAGTTGAACCCGATCTCTTCTACTTTCTGAAGATGAATCATTGGTCAGATTTGGGTTTGACCTATAGTTTCTACACAATGTGAAATTCAGCGAAATGAAAAGCAATCTAGTTTTTTTGATGTTATTTATACTGACCGGAAATGTATTTTCCCAAAACATCCCTCCATTATGGACTGAGTATGAGGAACTCCGACGTTTTGGTTCAGGGTCGGCTACGTTGCCCGATTTTTCCTATGCTGGCTACCATTTTTCAGAAAAGGAAATTCCGTCGCTATCGGAGAGAGCTGTGTTCGATGTGACTGACTATGGAGCAGTGCCTGACGATGCTGAGTTCGATGATGTAGCTATCAAGAAGGCGATTTCAGCGGCGTTGGCAACCAAGGACGGTGGAATCGTATTTTTCCCACCCGGCAAATTTCTCATCGCTCCGGATGAAGATAGGGATAGTTATTTTCTTATCAATCAAAGCAATATACTACTTAAGGGAAGTGGAAGTGGCGTTGGCGGAACGGAGATTCACCAGGTAAATATGAGAATTGGATCCCGGCAGTTTAGATTTGAGCCGAAGGAGAACAAAACGGAAAAATTGGCAGTTGCAAATGGTACAGTTCAGCGGGAATCTTTTATAATAGAAGTCGTGGATGCTTCAAAACTTAGGGTCGGTCAAGATGTAATACTCACTCACAAGAGTGAAGAATATACAAAGAATTATTTTGCTCCGAGGGAGCTTTCTGCTGCATGGGATAGACTCTTCGGATCTACTGGGGGGATGCAGATCAAAGAAATCCATACCATAGAAGAAATCAATGGTACAACTGTCAGATTCAAAAATCCGCTTCATATTGATGTGATCCCGGTTGAAGGATATGATTTCGAACTTAACAGCTACAATAGTATAGAAGAGTGTGGAATAGAAGATATTCTGTTCAGCGGAAGCTGGGACAGTTATCCCGAAGAATTTGTCCATCACAAAGATGGGATTCATGATGGGGGATGGGTGGCCATTCATATGGGGAATGCGAAAAACAGTTGGATACGTAACTGTGCTTTCACTAATTTAAATGAAGTGATCAATATCCGAAATGGATATCAGCTGAGTCTTACAGGCTTGAATTTTTATGGAAAGAAAGGGCACACTTCCATTCATGCAAGATCTGGGTATGGGGTCTTGATTAAAGACTGTGATTTTAACGGGGCGCATCATCATGGACCGGGGACGGGGTACGGAGGTGTTGGGACAGTGGTGACGCAATGTAAACTGGGGGAAGATCAGATCATCGACAGTCATTCGGGTCAGCCTTATGCGACATTGTTTGATGCGATTGATGGAGGGGTGTTTTACAATCTGGGAGGTCCATTACCCGGACTGCCTCACCATGGGAAGTACTTGGTGTTCTGGAATTTCAACTACCGATCTGATAGGGATTTCCACTATGATTTTTGGTCAGTTGAGAAGAGGCGGAATTATACCATTGCCGACCCCATTTTTGTAGGATTTCGGGCAAACCGGACGATTACCTTTGAGAATGTAGGTATAGATCAGTCTAGGGGAGAAGAAGTATTTCCTAAATCCCTTTTCGAGGCACAGTTAGAACTACGGCTGCGATCCGGCAACTAGTTTTGTAAAGCTTGACTTTACTTGCTGTGGGAGCTTTAACTAAGCGCTAAAACGGGCTGTTTTTTTGTGGTTTCACTATATCGAAAATCGATTCGAAGTGCTATTGTTCGCCTCTCTTTCTAGTTTAGTTTTCCTTAATTGAAAAGCTATATTATCCTAATTGATAATTATTTATCTAATTCGGGGTGAATATTAATTGAACTATGTCCAATTGGTTAAAATCAGATAATGGTCGGTCAATAGGAAAGAAACCTACCCTGTTTCGATTGGCTAAATTTGCTTTGTCACCAAGTTTTCTGTCGGGAGGCTTGCATTGCTAGTTGGACTTTCATTGTCTGTGTAAATAAGTTGTGGATGAACCTTCATGAAATCGAGCATGATACAGGCGACACACAGAGGGATGATTATTCACCGTGCGAGATTCCATCCCGTTTCCTTCGTCACGGGACAGGTTATGACCATTAAAAATCAAAATATAAACAGATGAAACACCGCTATGAATTTCTCCTTTTGGCCCTGTTTCACATGCCTTTTTGGACACGCAACCATGAGTTTATAAACATGCTAAAATCAATCCATTTTATAGCAATAGTTGGAATCTGCATACTTGCAGGATGTAATCAGGGAATAGATCACACGGTGATTTATAGTACTGATGAGGAAGTTAGCTTTGAACTTTCTGTTGTGGGAGGACAATTGGTATACTCAACACTTTTCAGGGATTCCTCTTTAATCGAGACTTCAGAGATTGAATTCTCTATGGACTCAGTATCGGTAACAGATAATGTAGAGATCACCGGAATAGAGAAATACTCAGGCGAGGAGCGATATGAGTGGATGGGCGCTCATTTTTTAGCAAAAGAAGCTAGAACCTGGCCAAATGAATTGACGAGAGAGGCAATCCGTGGCATGGAGGCAAGTAAATTGGAAGACTGCGCTACACATAATACGACAGTGCCTTTTACGCGCTTTTTGGCAGGGCATGCAGAATATACCCCAGTTCATTTTGGAGAATGTCGAAAAAATACGACCTGGACGCATCAGATCGCCAGTGCCTCAATCATGTACACACCATTGCTCACCTATGCGGCAAATCCTGCGCAATTGCTCGACAATCCAGCAGTGGAAATTATCCGTCAGATTCCGTCATACTGGGACGAGACAATTGTACTGGATCCTTCCGAAATTACCTCATATGCCAGACGGAAAAACGAAGTTTGGTTTTTGGCCATAATGAACGGGGCCCAACCCAGACCGGTAGATATTCCGCTCAATTTTTTGCCCTCAGGAGAATTTGTTGCCACTATGGCCAAAGATGACCCTATGAATGCGGCTTCCATGATCATGGAAGAGGGATCGCTGAATCAAACCTAGTTCCTGACAATAGATCTCGGAGAGGGCGATAGCCATGTTTGTCAAAACTCAATAAAAATCAAACCTATGATCCTATTCAGACCCAAAAAGTAAGTCATGTCATATCTCAAAAATTTCAAAATGATCAATCGAATACTGGCGCTCGGATGCGTCATCCAATTAATCTGTTTCTCTGCTTCCTGGGCAAGTGGGAAAATCTATAAAATCCTGGATTACGGTGCAAAAGGGGATGGTATTACCCTCAATACAGAGGCTATCCAGCGTACAATAGATGAGTGCCATGCCAATGGCGGTGGCAGCGTATTGGTGCCGGAGGGAAGGTTTTTGACCGGTACAGTGGAACTAAAGGATAATGTGACTCTTTATTTGGAGAAAGGAGCAGTATTATTGGGGAGTACGGATTTGGAAGACTATAAAAATGTAGACCTATTCACCGAAGGACTCGGAATAGATGTGGGATGGGCGCTTGTGGTAGCGGTGGGCGCCAAAAATATTGGAATCGCAGGACAGGGAGCTATTGATGGGCAGGGGGCCGCACTCAAAGAGCGGCATATACAGACAGATCGGAGGCCGGAAGGCGAAAGATGGGGAAGGAGGCCTTTTTTGCTCAGAATAGTCCGATGCGAGGGGGTGAACATTACGGGTGTCTCACTTCTTTATGCGGGAGCATGGACATCCCACTATTTCCAAAGTAGGGATATCACCATCGAGAATGTCCGTATCATCAGCCGCGGAGTGGCTCATAATGATGGGATTGGTATTGATGGGTGTCAAAATGTAAGAATCAGCAATTGTGATATCGATAGTGGTGACGATGCACTGGTTTTTAAGACCACCTCGAGCAAAATGGCCTGTAAGGACATTGAGGTCAGTAGAATGCGGCTGAAAAGTAATCAGGCAGGAATTAAAATGGGCACCGAATCCATGGCAAACTTTGAGAACATCCATATTTGGGATTGCCATATCTATGATACCCGCAACGGAGGTATCAAGCTACTCACTGTAGATGGGGCGCATTTGAAAAATGTGGTCATATCCGATGTAACGATGGATAATGTCCGGACTCCTATGCTTTTTCGTCTGGGGTCCAGATTGAGTGTGTTTAGAAAGGACTCGGATGAACAACAGGTTACAGGAACCTTTGAAAATGTACTCATCAAGAATATCAAAGCTAAAGCTGCCTCAGAAGCACAGCTGACTCCTCCTTCAGGAATACTGATCACCGGAGTATCCGGTCATTATATCTCGGGGCTGACTTTGGAAAATATTGAAATCGATCTGGCCGGAGGAGGTAGCCATTCGGATGCCCATGCAGAAGTTCCGGAGGCGGTGGATCAATACCCGGAAATAAAAACTTTCGGCCCAAAAATCCCGGCATATGGAGTATGGGCACGTCATGTCAAGGGACTAAAATTGAAAAATGTGGCTTTCGTACTGGATGAAAATGATCTGAGACCCGCTTTGGTCTGTGAGGACTGCATAGATCTGGAAGTCAATGACTGGACTATTCCTGAGACAACGGGTGCAGAGTCTATCATCCGACTGACAAATGTAAAAAATGTAAAAATTGCAAACAACAGAGTGGATGGCTCTGCAGATAGCTTTGTCCAAGCCACTGAAGGAAAGAATATCAAATTGAAAAAAAACAATATGGACGAACAGATAGGTAAAAGCCTAATCAAGTACTGATAGACTTTCCTGATAGCGCACCAAATAAAAAATGACTTAACTCTCACTAATAAAGTAACATAGCCCAAATTAAGGGTCTTTGGTACCCTTAGAACCTTTAGCCGGCTAATCTGAAAAAATCATGATAAGAAGTATCCCATTATTTACCTCACTGGCACTTATGTGCATGAGTCTGACATCCCTGGAACCGTCCAAAGAATCAAGTAATAGTACTGGGCTATTGGCACGGAATGAAGCCCCTCATATTGTTCGTGTTACCGATACCCAATTGATATTGGTAAATGGAAGTACTTACTTGTATTCCGTTGACACGCCAGAAGGTGAAGGGCTGATCTCAACAAAACCTACTGTGGAGCAGCTTTTGCAACAGCTCAAGAGCGCTCCTGCTGGGAGGAAATACCGAGTAGCGGGAATTGATGGGGTAGAAAAGAAATCAGGGCTACTGGATGAGGGAGATCACGTTCAAGTTGTGTTCAAAGATGAGATCCTCCAGTCGTATGAACTCGTATTTGAACGAAGAGCATTGGGTGGAAGGCTCTGGACAGAAAGAGAAGAAATGACCGTGGATATACTTGGGGATTTGGTACTATATTTCACTGCCGGTCAGCGTAGCTCCGGTGCTTCTGTCTCCATTGATTTCCCTAGAGGTGTTGAAGTTACCATGGAAAACACTTCCGTCAATGTGATTGGGCGTGGAGATGTGAAATTGAAGGATCTGAAGAGCCAATCCATCGGGAAAGTAGGTAGCAGATACAGCTATGATAAAGTAGGCGAGGTAGTTGTATCCGGTACTGTTGCAGAAGGTATGAAAGTGACTTTCAAAAATCTTGACCTCAGACCATTGAACGGATTTGATCTGAAGCTTACCGTTGCGGATGTGAAGCTGCAAAATGCTGGGGAATACCAATTCAGCTCATATTATAGCACTAGGGAACCTGAAAGGTTGAACAGTGCGGGAACCCTGGGTGAAACGACCTGGATTAAGGCCGTGAATACAGTTACAGACTTCAAGAGGGTTTTACAGGTAGGCATTCCCTATCATGAGATAGAGGGATTGTATTCGGATGTGGACTTCCACTGGAGTAGCCGAGACACTGGGAAGGAAGTAGAACTGCTGCACTCAGAGGATAATGGAAGCAGCTGGAAGCCGGCCCAAGCAATCCTGGATCTCCAAAAAGGAACAGGAAAAATAAGTGGCTTGTCTCCACAAAAACTTCATCTTTTTAGACTTTCTGTGAAAAGTGGGCCCAAAAAAGGCCTTTCCAATCCAGTTTCATTCTTTTCAGGAAAAAAAGATATCAAGGAGTTTGGCGTCACTGGGAAAGGAGCGGGGGATGATACCGACAAAATCAATGAAGCGATCACCTATCTGGCTAAGTTGGGAGGAGGGACACTATTGATAAGTCCCGGAGAGTATCATGTACGGACTGTGCAAATGAAAAGTAATGTTTGGTTATATCTGGAAAAAGGAGCCACTATCATGGCTTTGAAAGGTGCAGATGCACCCGAAATGACATGGTTTAGCGACAAGAAATACCGTTCAGGTCTTTCACCGACTGATCTTGGACCTTATCTAGATCCTGAAAACTACCTAACCAAGCAAGATGTGGGACACACCTATTTCCAAAACACGATGTTTTTTGGAGAGCGCTTGGACAATGTGAAAGTTATCGGAAACGGTAGGATCACAGGGAATGGTAATCTGGTGACAAGTGACCGAGTCATGAACAACACCCCCGATAACCGCGCGGATAAAATGTTCACCTTTAAACTATGTACCCATATCGAGATTGGCGGAGTCTATAGGCAGGAAGATGTGTGGTATGATGAGGATAGCGATGAGCCATATTATATCGGAAAGGACGGGGAAAAAGACTTCAATACTGAGAATATGCTGGATATTGACCAAGGAGGTCATTTTGTTCTTTTGGCCACAGGATCGGATCATCTTTATGTACACAACACCTACTTTGCGAGACACAACACCAGTAACGTACGTGATATTTATGATTTTATGGCCTGTAATGATGTGGTTGCTACTAACATTTACTCTAAAGTGAGTTCTGATGATGTGGTAAAGCTTGGGTCAGATTGCTCCTTGGGATTCACCAGACCTGTGAGTGGCTATCTGGTCAGAAATCTGATAGGGGATACGAATTGCAACCTTTTTCAGATCGGGTCTGAAACCGCCGATGACATCCAGGATGTCCATGTAGATAATATGTATGTGCTGGGGGCAAATAAGGCCGGTTTTTCCATTTCGACCAATGATGGGGCGCAAGTAAAGGATATTCACCTAAACTGCGGCCACACTGGGACAATCCACTCCAGATCCAAAATGCTCCGTGCCAGGTCACCTTTTTTTATTTCTATTTCCAACCGGGCCAGAATTCTTGGGGCTGAGGCCGGTAGGTATAAGTTTGACGAGAACGGAACGGAGCATGACGAATTGTTGATAAAAAATGTGAATATCGGAAAAGTAGAAAATATACTCATCAACGGTGTGGATATCAGTGAGGTGTATGGTGGGAGTTCGCATAGTAAGGTTCGCTGGAAGGCTTATGATGGCAATCAGAATAGGGCAACTCCCATACTTGCAGGATACAAATTGCCCAATACCAATGTAGTAGAGGGTGGACTCGATTTTACGTTACCCAATGGAAAACATACCGGGTATATAGAGAATATCGTGTTTGATGATGTGCATGTATTGGTAAAGGGTGGAAATCCTGCGTCTGATTCGGAAAATATACCAGCAGAGCTTGGTGTAGGACAATATAACGTGTCCAATCTCAAGGTACTGCCTTCCTATGGTCTTTGGGCCCGACACGTGAAAGGACTCCGTATAATTGGATGCACTTTCAATTATGAGAATAGGGACAATCGTCCTGCCTTGTATCTGGATGATGTGGTGGGGGCCGAAATCCTGAATAGTTCAGCCGTTTGGTCGCGGGATAGTGAGAATCTGATAAAGTCCAGGAATTCTTCAGCTATTACGATTGATAACATTCATTACTATCGGGATTTTTGGGGTAATTCTCCTAAAAAATTATCAGATATAAATCAGCGTAAGGGATTTAAATAAACTATTCTTATAGTATTTAATGTAATTATCCGTGTTAGGGGAGGTTCGATTTTCACATCGATAAAAGCAGGATATTGACGCTGCGGTAACTAGTTTTCAACTGTTGACGATCCTTTGTTTTGCTATCTGGGAAGAATATGAGTACATATATTAATTGAATTGTATATAGTGACTATAAAAATGCAGCTGATTTTGCTTCATCTGCATTTTTTTATATTAGTTAGTTATTTAAAAAGTTTCCCTAGACCTGTCTTGTTTCAGATTAGTATAATCGGATTTTTCAATAGGCAGGTTTTAGTTTGATCTTCGGTTCATAGGATCTGGTGTTGGAGTAAACCAAGAATATAATCTGTACTCGGTATTTTTGATTTCTGGTCAATACATAAAAAAGGTTCGGGAAAACTCCCGAACCTTTTTTATGTATATAATTAGTAGATTTTTGCTTACCACCCTGGATTTTGTGGATAGGGAGAGCCTGTGATCACGGCATCAATCTGAGCCTGTGGAATGGGGCGGAGAAGATGTCGGGGAACTTCTATGTTTGGAGCAGCTTCAGCATTGTGGAGCTTTACCCGTTCTTCCAATTTTCCTGTCCGTACCAAGTCCCACCACCTCATATTTTCACCACATAGTTCCCGTGAGCGCTCATCGAGGATAAAGTCTAAGGAAAGGTCTGAGGCTTGGATTAAAGTAGCTTGAATGTCTCCATTTGGAAACGCAGCCCTTTCTCTCACTGCATTGATATATGGTAGGGCTTCCGCGACTTTTTCGTCCATAAACAACGCTTCTGCTGCTATTAGGTAAGTTTCTGCCAATCGATAAACTATTACCGGACGAATGGATGGGTAGTTTAAGTCCGCCCGTTTCGTGTCAAAGTATTTGAACATGGCAGGAGATAGACGAATCGTGTAATTCCTTGGAGGGATTAACAAATAACGGGAGGCTGCGATTTCCTCATTAGTGACATCATATCCAGGCATATAAATCGCTGTATCTCCCAATGCAAATTTTTTGGCTCCGGGTTGGGCATCTGCCGGCGCTCCCTTCGGTAGCGGATTGGGCCATACCGGGATAGAGCTTTCGTTGTTGCTGTACCAGACCGTCTGAAAGGTTTTGCTGTATCTGCTGTCGTTTACCCTTTCAGCAAAGGCTGTTTCAGTCATCCAATTGGTAGGTACACACCGGATATAGGGACGGCCATATTCCGTATTCCGTTTCATCCCGGGGAATTGTTCATATTGTGGTACCCACATATGATTCAGTACATTGTCAGCCCCACCGCTGTTGTTTGGACCATTGTAGGCCAGATCAGAAGTATGCTCGACGGTCCAGAGTACCTCCTTGTTGTATTCATTTCCCTCTTCAAATACCTTTCCGAAATCTTCAAGTAGCCCTAATCCATTGGCCGGTGCGAGGTTATTGATCAAATCAGTGGCTATCAGATAAGCGTTCTGGTAATCACTAGCTTGTGCAGCAATGGATCCTGCACGGGTTAAATGGACTTTGGCCAGCAAATGCATCGCTGCCGCTTTCGTCGCTTTTCCCCGCAATACTCCCCCTGTGGAGGGACTTTCCGGAAGAACGGCTACTGCTTCCCGGAGGTCTTCTATGATAAGTTCATAGGCTTCAGACATGGGACTCCGTACAGCGGAGGTAGTTGGCTCGTTCTGGAAATTCCTGTTTATAGTGATATCTCCATAGAATTGTACAAGTACAAAGTAATAGTTTGCCCTTAGAAACTTGGCTTCTGCTACCATTTTGGTTTTTGTGTCCTCACTGATCCCCGTTACATCCGGGGCGTTGTCTATCAATCCGTTGCAGGTATTGATATAGGTGTATGCGTTTCTCCAGATAGCCGTGATCTGCCCATTCGATGGAGTATAGTTGCTGTTGTATTTGTTGATGTTGTTGTTGCCGTCCTGTCCGGTATAAAACTCATCCGTCCCAATTACAGTGATGGTAAACAGATCCTGATTTCCCCAGAACATCCTGTTTCCGGCATATGCTGCATCCAATCCCGACTGAAAACCTTGGGTAGTACTGAAAAACCCGGGGGTTAGGATAGATTTTGGCTCCTCTATTAACCTATCATCGCAGCTTAAAAGAAAGCTTAGAATCATTAGATAGGCAATTGATTTGATTGATATTATTCTCATTGTTAGAATTTTTTGGGTTGAGTTATTATAAGGTGACGTTTACTCCGAATATGACCGAATACATAGCCGGTGTGTCCACGTTTAGATTTCCGGATGATTCAGGGTCTATCCCGTTGTACTTGTTGCGGTACTCAGAAAATAGAATAAACGCATCGTTGACGGTACCGTACAGCCGTATGGCCTTGGTTCCTATCCTACTTGCCAATGTCGGAGAGAGAGTATAACCCATGCTCAGGCTTCTTATTTTGAGATAGCTCCCGTCAAAGTATCCAAGTGTGGAACGGTATGGGGTATTGGTAGCAGCTGAATTGGGTTTTGGATAATAATTCTGGTTGTTGTCGGGGGTCCAATAGTCCGTAACCAGATTGTTATAGTTTCCTTGATAGGTATTGGCAAACCCTGCGGCGTGCAGTTGGCTTCTAATAAGCCCTCCAACCCTTCCAAAGGCAACTATGGTAAAATCAAACCCCCTATAGGCAAATCTATTTGTGATGCCACCTTGGAAATCCGGCTGCATTGAACCCAAAATGGTGCGGTCATCACCATCAATCTTTCCGTCTGGTACCGATTCCAATCTGCCGTCGGCACTTCGTCCACCCAAATCAGCGACACGGATGGTCCCGATCACTGACCCCGTTCCTGTAATGGAAAGTCCCAGGTCTTTTGCCATGGCCGAATCGGCGGCTGTATTCTGCCATATCCCGAGTTTTTTGTAATCGTAGATGGTAGATATTGGTTGTCCGACAAACCAGTTGTTGCCGATGTCCATGGTCACACCCTCAGCCAGCTGGGTGATTTTACCACGATTGAGAAATAGGTTGATATTTGAGGTCCAGCTAAAACTGTTTCTGCCTTTATCAGGAAGATTCACCGTGCTGATCTGAACTTCTAGGCCCTTGTTTTCAGTTTTTCCTACATTGGTAAGAATGGCGTTGGGGATTCCTGAAGTAGGGGGAAGGTTCTGTGGAAGGAGCAGTTTGTCCGTAAATTGCCTATACACTTCGATTGATCCTTCAATTCTGTTTCTGAGAATTCCAAAGTCCAAACCAATATTCAAGGTGACGGTGTATTCCCACTCCAGGTTTGGATTGGGTGCATGGGTAGGATAGATTCCTGTCACCTTCGAGTCTCCGAAGTTATAGACTAAAGGCGAGAGTTGTCCAAGCGTGGCATAGGCCGGCACGGCGGCGTTGCCCACAGTGCCATAGCTTGCCCGCAGCTTCAGGTTGGTGATTGTGTTGGAATTGTTCAGGAAAGCTTCGTCTGTGATGTTCCAGGCAGCAGCGACCGATGGGAAAGTCTGGTATTTTTTTGAAGGAGCAAGCCTAGACGAACCGTCCGTTCTCACGGTTAGAGTAAGGAGGTACTTGTCCTTGAAGCTATAATTCAGCCGTCCCATATAGGAAAGAATGGACCATTTCTGATAGTTGCCAGAGCCTACCAGATTAGCACCAAATCTAGGGTTATAATATTCCAGCACATCAGCAAGTATATCATTGTTGTCAAATTGGTTTGATTCCGACAAGGATTCCTGAAGGCTGTACAGTCCGGTGAAGTTTATCCGGTGTTTTTCCGATATGGTCTTGTCATAAGTCAGCAGATTTTCCAGTGTGAAATTGGTGCTGAAGCTACTACGGTTTGAGGATCTGGATAGTCCGCCCAGATTGTAGGAAGTGGCGCTGGCATAGAAATTCCCATACCTGTCTGCCCTAATTTCAGCTCCGCCATTGAACCGGTATTTCAGCCCTTCTGCAAGTTCCAGATCGAAATAGAGCGTGGTAAAGGTTCCGAACCGTTTTCTTTTTTCCTCTACCGCTCCATCTATAAAATCCGCCAAAGGGTTCCATATTTGGTTTGCGCTGCCAGGCACAAATCCCCATAATTCTCCTTCATTATCATATGGTGTGGCTAGTGGACTGGCACGTAGCACCTGGCCCATTGGATTTGCACCTTCTCCTATCCGTGAGGTAAAACTGTTCAGTGAACTTACTCCTACTTTGATTCTTTTTCCGATGGTCTGATCCGCACTCATCTTCAGCGAAAAGCGTTCGAAGCCCTGTCCTGGATATATTCCAGTCTCATTAAAGTATCCCGCTGAAATGGCGTATTGGCTCTGCGCTGTGCCTCCTGAAATACCCAATTGATGGTTGGTGATAATACCTGTCTTATAGATCAGATCCTGCCAATCCGTACTGCGCCCCAGTTCTACTGATTCTACTTCTTGGGGTTCAAATGTGCCATTAGTATAGAATAAAGGATCGTCTAATCCAGTATAGGTGCCTGGTGCGCTTCCATTGATCCGGGACCATTTTTTGAGGTCTCGAAACTGTTCCCCATTCATGATATTGAATTTGCCAAGGTTCTTATTGAACCCTGTATATCCGCTGTATGTAATGAGTGGAGTTCCGGTTTTGCCACGTCTGGTGGTGATCAGAATTACACCATTCGCTCCTCTGGACCCATAGATGGCTGTTGAGGATGCATCTTTTAGAATTTCCACGGAAACAATGTCATCCGGATTGATGTCATTGATACTGCCATTGAACGGGACACCGTCCAACACAAACAGCGGGTCATTTCCGGCTCTTACGGATCGTTCCCCACGGATTCTTATGGTAGGGTTGGAACCGGGTTTACTGTTTCCTCCGCTTTTCTGGATGTCAAGTCCGGCTGCCCGTCCTTTTAGGGCATCTGAGAGATTGGATACCGGCACATCTCTCAGAGATGTCTCATTGACGGAGGCAATGGAGCCTGTAATGTCAGATTTCTTCTGGGTACCATAGCCTACCACCACTATCTCTTCTAGATTCTGGATATCCGGGAGAAGAGAAATTTCTATCCTGCTGTGATTTTGGATGGGTACTTCCTGAGATATGTACCCTACAAATGAAAACACCAGTGTTTCATTAGAACTGACCGAAGCCAGGGAGAAAAGACCTTCTAAATCTGTAACAGTTCCCACAGATGAACCTTTTACCATCACTGTGACTCCGGGCAGAGGTGACTGATCGTCGGCTGACACGACCATTCCAGTCAGAGGTGCCACAGTTTGTGCAATCGATTGTATTTTAGATCCAAAAAAAAGGAACGCCAGAAATAGGAGGTATGTGGCACCTCTTATTGTTGAGTTACTGATGATGAGATGGGATAGATTTTGTTTCATAGTAAAGGGGGTTATTTTGGTGTTTATTACTTTTTATATTAATAGGAGTAATAGGTTTGATATATATGGAGGGCTTACAGATAAATTGTTTTGAGGCAATTTTGATAGATTAATTGACACATCAGTATGTGTACTTAACCAGATCTTATCGGATTTTAACTTTTTATATGAATACCATATTAGAAAACCCGAATGAATGTTTACAAAGGAGCAGGAGTGTTAATTATAGCTTAGCCAATGGCCAATAGAAATTAGGTAGGGGTAGATGAACTACACAGACGGATAGCGAGTCTATTTATCCTATACATCTTTTTGGATAGTACCATACCGAAAGTCCTGAAATGTATAGTTGAACGATTTCCCCCCTTTTTCTAAGCGAAAAATACCCCTATAGGCACTATATAATTGGGTAAAATTGCAATGTGGTGAACAAGAGAGATTAAGCTGTGGCTATTTAGTTTATATGCTCTTGTTTTCTATTTGTCTATATAGCGAATAACAATAACCCAAAAATGAGTGAATGAGTTATTACATCAATAGGACGTTTCTCTTTCTTACCAACGATGCCATACTGCGGTTCAACACTAATGGAACTGTCAACGAGGCCAGCTATTTCGGCTTCAACAAGGTAAACGGGGAGGTGGTATCTAAATGGGAAGATTATCCGGTAGAAGAGGTAAGGGGATTTTTTCGCTATCACATCATTGTGGGTGTTTACTCCTATGACAATTTGGAAGCAGAAAATATTCCTGTCACAACACTTTTGCAGACAGGAAATAATCTTGCCTATATCAAAATTCAAAACGAACGTAATTCGAAATTGAGGGTAAATGATATCCCGCTGACACCTCGGTTTATAGAAGCCCGAAGCAGCAATATTCAACCAACTAATGGCGTAATACATGCATTTGATAGTTTTATCATACCGTTAATTGAATAGAAATGGGTAATTGTTAATTCTTAAAAACGCAGCAGTTTCTGCTGCGTTTTTGTCTTTCGAAAAGTCTGTTTGGAACAGACTGGATTCCTGCTTTCTAGGATCATTATCATACCTAAATCAGGGGTCAAAGAATATTTCCCTGTGACGTGACTCGCATCATGGTCAATTTTGGTAAAGTCTCCACTATAAATTAATTACATCTTAAACACTTCTTCCAAATCATGTATTTCAAGTCTTTAGTAATTGTAGGTGCTCTAAGCTTCTTGACTCTGTCTGCTTGCTCTCCTATCCAAGGAAAGCTTCACGAAATTGTACCCGTAGAAGGCAAAAACAGAGTTGATATTTCCGAATCGATAGCGGAAGTCAAATTGGAAACAATAGTATTACCTGAAAATTTCAAGATTGAAGTTTGGGCTGCGGATGTGCCAAACGCCAGATCACTTGCCAGATCAGAAGAAGGGATTGTTTTTGTAGGTAACAGAGGTGGAGGGAGCGTATTTGCCCTTATCGATTCAGATGCGGATGGACGGGCAGACTATCGTTATACTTTGGCGGAAGGGATGCGGCAACCAAACGGGATTGCCTATCGAAATGGTGACCTCTATTTGTCAGAAGTCAGCCGAATATTAAAGTTTCCTGATATCAAAAACAATCTAACGAATCCCTATTATGAGGTGGTTTTTGATGGATTTCCGACCAAGGGGCACCATGGCCATAAATATTTGGGTTTTGGACCAGATGGTAAATTATACGTGCCTGTAGGAGCGCCTTGCAATATTTGTAATCCCGAAGAGGAGATTTTTGGAACGATAACCCGTATTGATGTTGATGCGACAGAAATCAAACCTGAAATAGTAGCCCATGGTGTAAGGAACACGGTAGGATTTGACTGGGATCCTGAGACAGGCAATCTTTGGTTTACTGATAACAACAGGGACATGATGGGGGATGATATTCCAAGCTGCGAATTAAATGAAGTTACAGAGCCGGGACAGCATTTTGGCTATCCTTTTTGGCATGCCGGAGATGTGATAGATCCGGAATTTGGAGAGCTGGGAATGGATTCTGATAACTATAAATACCCAATCGTGAAGCTGGGCGCCCATGTAGCACCTTTGGGCATGAAGTTTTATCGTGGCGCAATGTTCCCCAAAATATACCGAAAGTCTATTTTTATCGCCGAGCATGGGAGTTGGAACCGTTCGAAAAAGGTGGGTTATAAAATCTCTGTCGTAGATCCCTCTGCCAAAAACGGGCAGGTTGGAAAATCTGTTTTTGCCGAGGGCTGGCTGGACCAGAATACTCAGGAAGTATGGGGACGCCCAGTAGATGTGATGGAGCTTCCTGATGGGAGTCTGTTGGTTTCGGACGATTTTGCCAATTGCATCTATAGGATTTTCTACTCCCCGGATTGATCTGTGAAAAACATTCTCGGCGAAGCCGGGACTGGGCTTCATTAGGTGGGAGGCATTTTACCGCTGCATAGTCCATTTTGATACCTAGAACAAAAACTCCCCGGTTTTAGAACAATTTTCACCCAGTCAGATCTACAGAAATAAACCAGATTTGATTCAGTCTTTTCAACGTCAGCGTTACATGCTGAGTTGAGCGCCAATATTCTCAAATCTACACTGTATGAATTATCCTATTTCCAGACTAGTACAAGTATTCTTATGTATTCTTCTCCTTCCTACTGTTGCCTATACCCAGCATGTCGAATGGGATGAAATAGCACCGGGGATATGGAAGGGCATAGTTGGTGTTCCGGAGGAATTTGATCTTTTGGTGGCGTCAGGAGCTACTCTTAGGCTGGAAGGACTTAAAAAAATGGAGAAATCGGATTTTCCATTTAATACTGAAGAGATTGCGGCATCGGTAGAAGGGGGCAAAACTTTCCTGCGTTTTCCCCTGGCTATCCAAGAACAGATCTATGGATTTGGTTTACAGTTCAAAACGGTTCATCAGCGCGGACAGATTCTTCAACTTCATGTGGATCACTATGGAGGTAGGGATGATGGGAGGACACATGCTCCCGTGCCTTTTTATGTCTCATCGAATGGCTATGGTGTATTTGTCAATTCGGCAAGATACATTGATGTCTATGCCGGGTCGGCTGTCAGAAAAAACAGTAAAAATGCACCTAGAGCACTTGATAGGAACACAGATAAAAACTGGACTTCCAGACCTTATTCAGATGCGGTAGAGATGCTCATACCGGCTCCCGGAATAGAAGTGTATGTCTTTGCCGGGCCCACGCCTCTGGATGCCGTTCGAAGGTTCAATCTGTTCAATGGAGGAGGGCCTATTCCACCTCGATGGGGACTTGGTTTTACACAACGGGTCCATAAGCTATATACTGCGGAGGAGGTATTGCAGGAAGCGAGTGACTTTGAAGAGAAAGGATATCCGCTTGATTTTATTGGGCTTGAGCCGGGGTGGCAGAGCAAATCCTATCCCAATACTTTTGTATGGGATGCTGGCAGATTTCCGAAGCCTAAGGAGTTTATTAGAGAATTAAAGGAGAAAGGTGTACGCATCAATCTATGGATAAATCCATACCCATCGCCTGAGTCGCCGATATACAAGCCAATTCTACCCTACACTTCTTCGCATACAGTATGGGCTGGAGTGGTTCCTGATTTCACGCTGGATACTGCGCAACGCGTGTTTTGGGGTCATTTTGAAAAAGAGCATCTTGATATCGGAGTGAGTGGCTATAAAATTGATGAGGTAGATGGATTTGACCGCTACCTATGGCCGGATGTGGCACAGTTTCCATCGGGGATCAGTGCAGAGCAGATGAGACAGACTTATGGCCTTTTGGTCCAGCGTCAGAGTGATAGCCTTTACCGTAAAAGGAATGAGCGGACCTATGGTTTGGTCAGGGCCTCAAATGCAGGCGCAACATCCTTTCCATATGTGATTTATAATGATTATTACAACCATGAGGATTTTATCACGGCGCTGATCAACAGTGGATTTTCGGGTCTCCTGTGGACTCCGGAGGCCAGAGCATCCCAGACGGGTGAAGAATGGTTGAGAAGAATGCAGACGGTAGTTTTTTCTCCTATGGCTATGGTCAATGCCTGGTCTAGTGGTACAAAACCCTGGTCATTTGAGGAAGTAGCCGAAGAGGTGCGACAACTTGCCTTGTTAAGAATGAGAATGATGCCCTACTGGTACAGTGAATTTGCAAAATATCATTTTGAGGGTACTCCACCCTTCAGGGCAATGGATCTCGAAGAGGGGTTCCATACTGGTGGTGAGCAGCGCTCAACATTGGCCGATGATGAAGTCGATCTGGAGGTGAATCCGTATGCAGAGGCCGTTAAAAAGGAAGTAAAAGACCAATACATGGCAGGAGAATACCTTTTGATAGCTCCGATTTTTACCGGGCAGACTTCCCGACAGGTGATTTTGCCACTAGGTAATTGGTATGACTTCTACACGGGCTTGTATGTCGGGAATGGTGAAGTGATCACTATTGTTCCCGAGCTGGGATTGACCCCTGTGTTTGTGAAGGATGGAGGGGTCATCCCGATGATGGAACCGCGGTTACACGCCCCGGCAAAAGGAGAATCGGTCAATTTGGAAATACGGCATTATGGCGAAAAACCGGCCGTTTATCAACTCTATGATGACGATGGCGAAAGCTTTGACTACGAGCTGGGCCACTATTCATGGAGAGAAATAAGAGTAGAATATCAAAAAAACGGAGAGCTGAAGGGAAGTATTTCTAAGGCGGAAAAAGGGAAGCCCAATTCTGTGGGTAATGTGGTATGGAGATTCATGACAGTGAAAAACTATGGTGAAAACTAAACTAATATCGAAACGGATTCAAAAAACCGGTTTGTCTTATTTGAGCATGTTCACAATCCTCCTAGGTCTTATACAGGCCTGTAATAGAAAAAATAACATTGTGGAGAAGAGTGAACAGGTGGATTTTGCGGAGAGAGCTAAAACAATTCTGTCTGAACGGGTGATCGAAATGGCCACTTGGGCATTGACTCAAGAACCTGTTACCGTGACTTCAAGTAAGTCGGAAAGAAGTGCGGGAGGAAACCACGACTTTTATTCAGAAGGAGACTATTGGTGGCCGGATCCCAATGATCCTCAAGGGCCATATGTTCAACGGGACGGGATGAGCAATCCGGAAAATTTTGTAGCGCATCGATTGGCCATGATCCGGTTCAGCAAAATCATAGGGGCATTGGCATCTGCCTATCGAATCACTGAAGAGGATCGATATGTACTTCACGCTATGAAGCATATGGATGCATGGTTTGTGGATACGGAAACGCTTATGAACCCATCCCTCACATATGCGCAGGCCATTCACGGCAGGGTGACTGGGAGGGGAATCGGCATTATTGATACCATACATCTGATGGAAGTGGCTCAGGGACTAATTGTCATGGAGGATGCAGGGGTAATGGATCCTGTGCTGGTAGCCAAGGTAAAAGACTGGTTTGGACAGTATATTGATTGGCTCGTTACCCATCCTTACGGGGCTGACGAAATGAACAAGGATAACAATCACGCCACCTGCTTTTTTATGCAACTGGCATCCTTTGCACGACTGACCAAAAATGAGGCATTATTGGATACCTGTAGACAGCGTTATTCAAATGTTCTATTGCCTGCTCAGATGGCAGAGGATGGTAGCTTCCCTAGAGAATTGGGCAGAACAAAGCCTTATGGATATTCGCTGTTCAATCTGGATGCCATGGCCACCTTGGTCCATATACTTTCTGATGATGAACATGATCTGTGGTCCTTTCAGACACCGGACGGAAAATCGATCAAAAAAGGCATCGACTTTTTAGTCCCTTATGTAAAGGAAAAGACTAAGTGGCCTTACACCAAGGATGTAATGTATTGGGAAAATTGGCCGGTAGCACATCCTTTTCTCCTGTTTGGGGCAATAGGATTGGAGCAGAAGGAGCTTTATGAGATTTGGGAAAAACTGGAGCATGATCCTCAGGGGGATGAGGTAATCAGGAATTTGCCGATCAGAAATCCTATCATCTGGATTAAAGAATGAATATGAGGTCATCGATAGAAATACGAAAAGCACTATTCGATAAACCTCAAGATTCTAAAAAAAATGTCTTGAAAGTGATGCGCATAATGGGTGCATCTTTCCGAATAATCATTCTATAAACCAAGATAGGTGTAATTCTGGGAAATGCATTACAGTAAGTGCGATGACTGATTTATAAAACAAAATGATAGACCCATGAAACCACATCTACTCACTCTTTCACATGGCTGCTTGGAATCATTCAGCGTGAAGAAAAACAACGTTCCACATCACAACGATAGGTGGCACTTCCATCACGAAATTGAGCTTATCCATTTTGTGAAAGGTGAAGGTGTACAGTTTGTCGGTGACAGTGTTAAACGGTTTAAAAATGGAGATATGGTGCTAATAGGAGCAGGATTGCCTCATTTTTGGAGGTTTGATGAGTCTTGTTTGATTAGGAATGATACCAAACCAAGTACAGAAGTCCTTCATTTTAAAGAAGATTTTTGGGGAGGTGATTTTCTGAATATTCCTGAAAACAGGATGATAAAATTTACCTTGGAGAAAGCAAAGCGGGGGATTGAGATTACAGGTGCCACAAGGAAACGGGTCAGGAAGCTTTTGGGCGTGATCACTACGGCTGAAGGGTCAGATCGAATCATTGCTCTGCTGGAAATGCTAAGTGTGATTTCGCTCTGTGAAGACGTGCACGTGCTCTCTTCGTTTGGATATCAGGAAGCTCATGCGATATCGAATACTGCGAATGATAGAATCGCAGCTGTATTGGAATATTCCTATTCCAATTTCAATAGAAAAATAGAACTTGAAGAAATAGCTGAAGTAGCCTATTTATGCCCCAATTATTTTTGCAGGTATTTCAAATCCAGAACAGGGAAGACCTACACTGCATTTTTGAATGAGATCAAAATTGGACATGCCTGTCGGCTCCTGATCGAGAATAAAGAATGCATTAAACAGATCGCCTATGACAGTGGGTTTAACAACGCCGCCAGTTTTTACAGATTTTTTAAAAGCTATACCGGTAAAAGTCCCTTGGCTTACCAAAATGAATACTTAAATAGAGACGGTGCTATAGCCGTTTGAACAGGCTCTTTTGGTGGAAGGACAGGAAGGCCAATTAATATAAAATTCGTAAATTCATCACGATACAATTGCCCAAAATAATGAATCCTTATCGCCTCTTTGTGCTTGCCATAGTGCTGGTTTGCTGCTTGCATCTTGATATCCAGGCTCAGATTATCCAATCAAAATTCACACATCTGGATGTGAACGATGGGTTGTCTCAGGGAAGTGTGTATGCGATCTGCCAGGACTATACCGGTTTGATCTGGATCGGGACCCGTGATGGCTTGAATAAATACGATGCTAGAAAATTTACAGTCTATAGGAACCTGCAGGGTGATTCCACTTCTCTCTCGGATAATTACGTCATATCGATGCTGGAAGACAGCAAGCATCGTCTGTGGGTGGGAACCTATTATGGATTGAACGTATTTGATCGGGACAAAGACCAGTTTGAGAGGATTGCACTCAAAGATTTCAAAGGGGTAGTTTTACATTCCCAACCCATTATTTATTCCATTTTTGAGGATGGGAGCGGAACGCTATGGATCTCAACAGGCAAAGGTGTCTTCAGGATTGATGAGGGAAAAAACGATGCGGAATTGGTGTTTCATTCCACACTGTTTCCCAATGATTCTATCCCGAGTAATCTGGTGCAGTTCGTTTACCGCGACAGTGAAGAGCTGCTTTGGATATGTACTGAGGCAGGACTATATGTGATGCAGGAAGATGATGATCAGGGTAAATTGACGTTCAGGCATGCGTTTTTCGGAGGGGGAGATGGACAGGCTTTAAATGACCAGAACACCACTATTGTGGAAGAAGTCAGCGAGGGAATTCTTTGGATCGGTACTAAGAAAGGGGGAATCAACAGCTATGATAAGAGCACGGGTAAGTTTTCGTATATCACCCATGACCCCAAAAATCCTAATGGGCTACTAAATAATGAGATAAGATCAATTTTCAAAGATGTTCGGGGAGGGTATTGGATCGGCACATTTGGCGGACTCAATTATTATTCAAAGGAAGGTCTTTGGCAAAGGTTTGTGTCAGATCAAAAGAATCCCTATTCCCTGAGTCATAATTCAGTACGGCCTGTTTTTCAGGACAGGAAAGGAGCGGTTTGGGTGGGGACATTTTTCGGCGGAGTGAGCGTTTTGGACAGTGATATCCCCAGATTTGATAATTATACACATTCCCCCTACGTGCCCAGTCTCAGCCACCATGTGATCAGCAGAATCCTTCTGGCAAGCGAGGATGGCAATGAACTTTGGATAGGTACAGAAGGAGGAGGACTCAATTACCTGGATCGGAAAAAAAATACGTTTAAGTACTACGCATATGAGGAAAACAATCCTGCCTCACTCAGCCATGACAATGTAAAATCGCTTTATCTGGATAAGTCTGACAACTTATGGATAGGTACCTATCTGGGTGGGATCAATCTGTTAAGGAAAGGAACGGAGTCCTTTATCCGTATTGCACATGAACCAGGAAGGAGTTCGTCCCTTTCACACAACAGTGTATATGCTATTGCGGAGGATGAAGAAGGAAACTTTTGGTTCGGTACTTACGGCGGTGGATTGAATTTTATGGCCAGGGACAGCGAAAATCACTTTGAACGCTATTCTCCCTCTAGTAGTGGAAAGTACTTTATAAGCTCTGAATGGATCCGCTCTCTTGATTTTGATTCAAAAGGCAACCTTTGGGTGGGATCAGAGGAAGGACTCAACGTCCTATGGAAAGGGGCTGAGGAATTTCAGACTTTTCGGTTTTCCCTGGAAAACCCCAAAAGCATAAGTGGAAATGTGATTATCAGTGTGTTTGAAGATAGTAAGGGCAGGATTTGGATTGGAACCTATAAAAACGGACTGAATCTTTATCATCCGGAGGATGGGTCTTTTTCAGGATACGGTGTGGAGGATGGGCTTCCCGGCAACAATATTTTTGGTATAGCGGAAGATGGTAAGGGGGATTTGTGGCTGAGTACGAATTACGGCATAAGTAGGTTCAGTCCGGATTCGGGGACGACCAGAAACTTCAATATTGAGGACGGAATCAGCGGGAATGAGTTCGTTATGGGTTCCTATTGTATGTTAAATACCGGTGAGATAGCATTCGGGGGATTTCAGGGATTGACGGTTTTTCATCCGGATAGTTTACGATCTAATACCTACGTCCCACCGGTTATTCTAACTGATTTTAAACTTTTCAACAAATCTGTCCCACCGGGAGATGGGAGGATTTTGTCAAACCATATAGCTGAGACAGAAGAGCTGGTATTACGGCACAACCAAAATGTGTTTTCGGTCGAATTTTCTGCACTGAATTATCTTTTGCCCAGTAAAAACCGCTATGCCTACAAGCTGACTGGATTTGAAGAAGATTGGAATTATGTGGATAATCCTGTGGCCTCCTATACCAACCTGAACGCCGGTAGTTACACATTGATGGTAAAAGGATCCAATAACGACGGATTGTGGAATGAGGTGCCTCGGCTACTTTCCATCAAAGTGCTACCTCCGCTCTGGAAAACATGGTGGGCCTTCTTGATTTATGGTTTACTCATGGTAAGTGGTGTCTTGCTTTTGGTCCGGTTTACTAAAATACGGTCCAAACTGGAACAAAATCTATATATAGAGCAGCTGGAGAAAGAACGGCAGAAGGAAATGAATGAAATTAAGCTCAATTTTTTCACCAATATTTCCCATGAATTTCGAACACCGCTTACCTTGATACTGACTCCTCTTGACCGTATTCTGGCCGATATGGATCTAAATAGAGAGAGTAAGACAATGCTGGAATCGATCCGACAAAGCGGATTTAGGCTACTGAGATTGGTTAATCAGTTGCTTGATTTTCGTAAGCAAGAAACGGGGAATATGGAAATCAGGGCAACCAGAGAAGACTTAGTAGGCTTTCTGAAAGAAGTATTTCTGACCTTTAGGTATTATGCCAACGAAAAGAAAATCAATTTGACTTTTGAATCGGAGGAAGAAGCCATCCAAGTCTACTTTGATCGGGACATGATTGAAAAGGTAATTGTCAACTTGCTCTCCAATTCTATAAAGTATACAGAGCAGGGGGGGAAGGTATGCCTGAAGGTAGGGAAAAGTAAACCAAACACAGGATTTCCCGAGGGTTCGGCGTTTTTTACAGTAGAGGATAATGGCAGGGGAATCCCCTCACAGGATCTGGAAACTGTATTTGACTGCTTTTATCAAGTTAGTGATAAATTTAGCAGATCAAGAGGTCGGGAAAACAGTTCGGGGATAGGGCTAGCTTTGGCTAAGGGCTTAGTGAAGGAGCATAAAGGCACCATTGAAGTAGAAAGCAATAATCAAGAAGATAAGGAAAAACGTTATACTAGATTTACAGTAACTATCCCGCTGGGGAATAGGCATTTAAAATCAGATCAGATTGATGTTGAAGAATACGATGTGCTGAGGGATATACGGACACTAGATGGGGAACTGTTGGGGCACTTACATTATGATATACTGAATTTATCGGCAGTATCAGAAACTGGACAGGATACCAAAACAAGACAGGAAAACAAACCTCTGTTGGTAATTGTAGAAGATAATGAGGAGGTAAGGGCTCTGGTAGGAGAGAGTTTGTCAGACATCTATCAGGTGGTGGTCGCTGCAGATGGGCTTGAAGGCTGGGAAAGAATCCAGAGATATATTCCGGATTTAATTATCAGTGATGTGATGATGCCTCATTCGGATGGACTTGAATTACTCTCAAAAGTAAAAAAGGATATTAGAACCAACCATATCCCTGTAATTTTGCTGACTGCAAGGTCATCCGCAGATTACCTTGTGTTGGGGCTGAGTCAAGGAAGTGATGATTACATTACAAAGCCGTTCAGTCTGAATGTGCTCAAACTGAAAATAGAGAATCTTCTTTCAGGAAGAGAAAATTTGAGAAAGAAGTTTATAAGGGAATATTTGCTTCATCCAAAAGAGGAGCAGCCTTCTATGGAATGTCCCGAAAAAGAATTTCTAAAAAAGGGGATTTCTATTGTTGAGGCTAATTTGGGTGAGGAAAAATTGAGTGTAAGTCTTCTGGTAACCGAGCTTGGAGTTAGTAGGCCGGTCTTGTACCGGAAAATTAAGCAATTGACAGGTTTGAATGTGATCGAATTGATCAATCATATAAGGCTACGAAAAGCTGCCCAGTTTCTTGTTTCCGGACAATGGACCATCAGTGAAGTAGCCTATAAGACTGGGTTCAATGATCCTAAGTATTTTGGAAAAACCTTCAAAGCCCAGTTTGGCAAGTCGCCTTCAGAGTATATAGCTGAAAACGGAAATCAAGACCTATTAGGCCCTTCAAAGGAAAAACTGACCATCGATGATATAGGCTAAAACAGCCCATCGGTCGTTTTAGAGCAAAATCATCCCATAGAATGAACGATTTTTTTCTAAGTCTGTGGAGGATTCCTGCCATCTTTGGGTCAAATACTTGGGGGAAATGAAAAAAGAAAAACTAAAATCGGTGTTAAGTCTGGGAGGATTGAAGGAATGGATCATCATCCTTCTGTTGGTAGCTTTGACTCTATTTGTTATTTATATCATTTAGTACAGTTTAAAGTGATCACTATTTCACATGCAGATCAATTTTGGGTTGTTGATATCCCGGGTAAAACAACTTCTGAAAGCATACAATAGTGCTGGGGAAAAAAGAAATACACTCCTCAGAAACTACGAATTTATTCATAGAATATAAAAAAGACTTCCGTTTCCGAAAGCCTTTAGTAGTCCCGAAGGATTTCGGGAGGAGTTGAACCCGTGTCCGCCGCGCCTGTGCGCCGTGGCGTAGCGGATATGAATCCTGCGCTTAATAATATATGGAGTGGAATTACGTGGTTCCGTAGCCATTCACGCCCTCTTCCTGATTCAAGTTCTTTTTCACGCAACAAAGCTTCTCTTTTAGCTTGGAAGAACTCTACATGAATCACAATCCACGGCCTGTATCTTATTGTATATCCTTTGGTTGATTTGGAATTGTGAAAGTGAAATCTTGTGATTAAATCCGAAGTCATTCCCGTGTAGGTCCTGCCTGATGATTTGGAAAGAAGAACATACACAACGAATTCATCCATAAGTAAAAATAAAAAAAGGCCTCCGTTTCCGAAAGCCTTTAGTAGCGAGGACGGGAGTTGAACCCGTGACCTCAGGGTTATGAATCCTGCGCTCTAACCAACTGAGCTACCTCGCCAAATATCTTATTATACCAATCAGAAGAAACTTTATTTCTCCAAGGGAGTTGAACCCGTGTCCGCCGCGCCTGTGCGCCGTGGCGTAGCGGATATGAATCCTGCTCCCGATAGCCATCGGGATACCTCGCCAAATATAGTTTAAGGTCGGTTCAATGACTTCAAACAATTCTCTTATCTATACGAAACATTTTTTGGGTATTGATTTTTGAAATTAATGCCTATATTAAAGCATATTCATCCATCAATTGATTAGTTGAGAAACATTTATCATCAACTCTGAAACCCTCCCTTTCAAATGGGAATGCAAATATGAGGTCTTGTATTGTGAAAAGCAAGTTGACGTTCTTTAAAAAAATGATTTTTTACATCCTGTAAAAGCGATTATCATGGTTAAAAACAAGTTTGTGGCTGATTATCAAATCAATGCCTCCAAAAAAATAGTATTCCATTATTTGAGTACCGCAAGTGGGTTAGAAGAGTGGTTTGCCGATGAAGTGAAAATAACTGAGGACAAGAATTACATTTTCAATTTTGACAGCGAAGATCACTATGCCCGGCTAGCTTCTCAACGAAGTAATTCCCATGTCAAGTTTGAATTTTATGATCCTAAAAATCCGGATGAACCCGACCATGCCTTTATAGAATTTAAGCTGGAAGAAAACGACCTTACCCAAACGCTGTTTTTAAAAGTGATTGATTACTCTGATAGCTACGATGATGAAGAGCTAATTGCGATATGGGAAGGGATGATCGGAAGATTGAAAGATATTATTGGTGGATAATCTCGATGGATTTCACCAAATTTGAACTTCGGCTTCAAGGCTTCGTATTTGCCTAGTGAGCGGTTTGAATAATGAAAAAACTAGATAAACTTATACTTGGGTCCTTTTTAGGCCCATTTTTATTGACTTTTATTGTCGTGGATTTCATCCTGTTGACCGTCAACATGCTGAAATATTTCGATGAGATTTTTGGGAAAGGTCTGAGTTTTTGGATTTACATGGAACTGATAGGGTATTTTGTTATCAGTATTTCTCCCATGGCTCTTCCATTGGCAGTGTTGTTGTCCAGTTTGATGACTTTTGGAAATCTTGGGGAGCATTTCGAGCTCACGGCTATCAAAAGCAGTGGAATCTCCTTGCTGCGGGCATTGAGACCGATAGGGGTTTTTGTGATTGTGTTGTCTTTTGCCGCATACCTATCCAATAATTACCTGGTACCGAAAGTAAATCTTAAGACTTTCAGCTTACTCTACGACATCCGGATGAAATCTCCTGCACTGGATATCAAAGCGGGTGTATTCTATGACGGTATTCCCGGATACAGCATCAAAGTCAATGAAAAAGTAGGGGAGTATGGACTCAGGGATATATTGATCTATAGCCATAATGCCGGGCAGGCGGGCAACTTGGAAGTCACGCTTGCAGACTCGGGTAGGATGGAGCCGTTTTTCAGTGAGAATTACATGAAGCTTACCTTGTTTCATGGGATAAACTACAATGAACCCAAACAAGCTAGGGGAATCAACGAAAAACCGGGAGAGTTCAACAGAGCGTCATTTGATAAAAATGAGATCGTTTTTGATTTGAACAATACCTTCAAGCTCAACCGGACAACTGAAGATGCTTGGTCTACAAACAGGTCTATTAAGAACATATCCCAGATTAAACTTGGACTTGATTCAATTGGGACATTGGTCAATGAACAGCGGTACCAAAATTACCAGACAGCTGAAAATGTCTATCCTTTCTTTACAAGGGATAGAAAATTCAAGCCTGCGGCAGATATTCTGGAGCGCAAAGCTTTGGATGACTCAATAAGAATACATAGAATGAGAAGGGAAAAGGCTTTGGCGGATTCACTCGATCAGGTAAAGAAACTAGCCCAAAAAGACACCACTTCCAATTTGACAGACAACCCGGAATCAAGAATTCTCACTTCAGAAATTGATGTGGACAGTTCCGTTAAAAGGCCTGTGGTTGCTTCCAGTAAAGTACCGGCAAGTGATTCACTCTTTTTTTCATCTGATAGTGGGGAAAAGATAAGTGCCGATGTCGCCGAGCCGGACAGCAATCCGGAGGTGGTTCCCGGTGTAGCTATGAAAACAGTCCGGACAGCAGCTCTGACAGACGAGGAGCGGGAGAGGATCGATTCGGTTGTCACTAATCGGGGATATAAAAAAAGTGCAACTACTATGGCATTGAACAATGCCAGAAATCTAAAAAACACCTTTGGCGTCAAGAAATCCCAAATCGACAATTATCAGCGGGATTATAGAAGGTTTGAGATAGCGTGGTATCAAAAATATACCCAAGCCATTGCTTGTTTTGTGATGTTTTTGATAGGCGCACCGCTTGGAGCAATCATCAAAAAAGGAGGGTTGGGAATGCCTGTCTTGATTTCTATTATTTTCTTCATCGTTTACTATATGATTACGATGACAGGTGAGAAGTGGGCAAAAGAGGGGGTGGTTGATCCCTTATTCGGCACTTTCTTCTCCATTATCTGTTTACTGCCCTTTGGTTTGTTTTTCATCAAGCAGGCTAGAAAGGATGCTAGATTGTTTGAGCCTGATTTTTATATAAGTGCGTGGCAAGGCATTCAGAAGTACATTAAAGTTCTTCGCCCAAAAGCGAATTAAGCTTTCATTTTCTCAAAATAAATCCTACCTTTGTGGTTGTTTTACAAAATTTAGCTAAACATGTATTTATCCTCAGAGATTAAAGAAGAGTTATTTAAGAATCATGGACGGTTAAAATCTGCTACTGACACAGGATCTCCTGAGTCACAGATTGCCCTCTTTACACACAGAATCAAGCATTTGACTGAGCATTTGAAGTCAAATAAGAAGGATCACTCCTCAAGACTTGGTTTGCTGAAGCTGGTAGGTAAGAGAAGAAGCCTATTGGATTACCTTCACAAGAAAGAAATCGAGCGATACAGATCAATCATCGCCGAGCTAGGAATCAGAAAATAACCAAACTAGTAAGGTTCTCATTCGAGAGAACCTTACTTTTTTATTTTTAAGGTTATACGAGCACTTTTATCACTAACGACGCAAACAAACAATCATTTATGTTACCGAACTTAATCACCAAGACCATCACCCTGGAAGATGGCAGAGAAATTATAATAGAAACCGGTGCATTGGCAAAGCAGGCCGATGGATCAGTAGTAGTGAAGATGGGAAAAGCTATGCTTTTGGCTACAGCAATGTCCAAGAAAGAAGCTGGAGAAGGAGTGGATTTTTTACCTATGTCTGTTGACTACCAAGAGAAATTTGCTTCATCAGGGAAGATTCCCGGAGGATTTTTGAAGAGAGAAGGAAGACTTTCCGATTACGAGATTTTGATTAGCCGTATCGTAGATAGAGCTATTCGCCCTATTTTCCCGGATGATTATCATGCAGATACCCAGATCGCTATTACATTAATCAGTGGAGACGAGGATGTGCTTCCTGACGCATTGGCCGGTCTTGCTGCTTCCGCTGCTTTGGCTGTTTCCGATATCCCTTTCAATGGCCCTATATCTGAAGTTCGTGTAGCGAAAATCGATGGCAAATTGAAGATTAATCCCACTCCAACAGAGTTGGAAAAAGCTTCTTTGGAATTTATCGTGGCAGGTTCGCTGGAATTTATCTTAATGGTAGAGGGCGAAGCCAATGAGATTCAGGAAGAAGAGATGCTGGAAGCAATGCAATATGCCCATGAGGAAATCAAGAGACATTGCCAAGCCCAAATCGAGCTGACCAAGCTTGTAGGCAAGGAAGTAAAAAGAGAATACAATCACGAGAAGTCTGATCCGGCACTTTTCGATAGGATGAAAGCTGAAGTTTACGACAAGCTTTATGCATCAGTGAGCAAGCAAATTGCCAATAAATCTGAGCGTTCGGCTTTGGTCAAAGAGATCAAAGAAGAATTTGTTTCTAATTTGGGTGAAGAGCATGAGTTCGAAGCAAGTCTTATCGGACCATATTTCAGCAAAATCCATAAGGAAGCCGCTAGAAATTTGACTTTGAATGAGAAGAAAAGATTGGATGGCAGAAGACTTGACGAAGTAAGACCAATCTGGTCTGTGGTAGATTACTTGCCGTCTGCGCATGGCTCTGCAGTATTCACCAGAGGTGAAACCCAATCACTTACCACCTGTACTTTGGGTACAAAGATGGACGAAATGATGGTAGACGGTGCGACCATTTCCGGCTACAACAAATTCTACCTTCACTATAATTTCCCGGGATTCTCTACGGGCGAGGTAAAAATAAACAGAGGACCGGGGAGAAGAGAAGTAGGTCATGGCAACCTTGCCATGAGAGCTTTGAAAAAAGTGCTTCCTCCGGCTGACGAAAATCCATATACTATCCGTATCGTTTCTGATATTTTGGAATCTAACGGTTCATCTTCTATGGCTACTGTTTGTGCGGGTTCTTTGGCATTGATGGATGCCGGTATCCCTATCAAATCTGCCGTGACAGGTATAGCTATGGGTATGATCTCTGACGCCACCACAGGTAAATATTCTATCCTGTCTGATATTTTGGGAGACGAAGATCACTTGGGTGATATGGATTTCAAAGTGACCGGTACGGCTAAAGGAATCACTGCTTGCCAGATGGATTTGAAAGTAGAAGGACTGGATTACTCTGTATTAAAAGAAGCTTTGCTTCAGGCTAAAGACGGAAGGCTTCATATTTTGGAGGAAATCACCAAGACGCTTGCTGCTCCTAAGAGTGAATTGAAACCTCATACTCCAAGATCATTTGTCATGTTCATTCCTAAGGAATTGATCGGTGCGGTGATAGGACCCGGCGGTAAAGTGATTCAGGAGATCCAGAAGGATACCGGAGCTACCATCGTGATCGAAGAAATAGACAATCAGGGTAAAATCAATATCTTTTCTGCTAATCAAGATAAACTTAATGCTGCGCTTTCCCGTATCAAATCGATTGTGGCTCAGCCTGAAATAGGAGAGGTTTATACAGGTAAAGTGAAAAACATTCAACCTTTTGGTGCCTTTGTGGAATTTATGCCGGGCAAGGATGGTTTACTTCATATCTCCGAGATCAAGCATGAGCGTGTAGAAACCATGGATGGTGTACTTGAGCCCGGAGAAGAAATACAGGTTAAATTGATCGATGTCGACAAGAAAACCGGCAAATTCAAGCTTTCAAGAAAGGCTTTATTGCCAAAACCTGAAAAACAAGCACCCAGTGCATAAGGTTAATCGATACAATTGATTAATTTGATTCTCTTAAACTATTAAATTTCACAAATCATATTCCTGAATGAGGCAGCTAAAGATTAGCAAACAGATTACCAACAGAGAAAGTCAATCCCTGGATAAATATCTTCAAGAGATTGGAAAAGTTGACCTGTTGACAGCAGACGAAGAGGTAGTTCTGGCCAAGCGAATTAGAGAAGGTGACCAATTGGCACTCGAAAAATTGACTAAAGCCAACCTTCGATTTGTAGTATCAGTTGCCAAGCAGTACCAGAACCAAGGACTTTCTTTGGGAGATTTGATCAATGAGGGTAACCTTGGCTTGATCAAAGCTGCACAGCGATTTGATGAAACCCGTGGATTTAAATTCATCTCCTATGCCGTATGGTGGATTAGACAATCTATCCTACAGGCGCTTGCGGAGCAGTCAAGAATTGTACGTCTTCCTTTGAACAGAGTAGGTTCATTGAATAAGATCAGCAAGACTTTCAGTGAGTTGGAGCAGAAGTTTGAGCGTGAGCCATCCCCTGAGGAGCTGGCGGAAGTGCTTGAGGTAACTGCCAATGAGGTAGTGGATACTATGAAGATCTCCGGCCGTCACGTATCTATGGATGCACCATTCGTCCAGGGTGAAGAAAACAGCCTGTTGGATGTCTTGGAGAATGACGGAGACGAGAAGCCTGATGATGGCTTGATGAATGATTCCCTTCGTAAAGAAGTTCAGCGCGCACTTTCCACATTGACCCAGAGAGAAGCTGATGTAATCACGCTTTACTTCGGACTGAATGGTGAGCATGCGATGACTTTGGAAGAGATCGGAGAAAAATTCAATCTTACCAGAGAGCGGGTACGACAAATCAAAGAGAAAGCAATCCGCCGACTGAGACATACTTCCCGTAGTAAGACGCTAAAACCTTACCTCGGATAAGTAAGCATATAATATAAAAGGGGGTTTTTTAACCCCCTTTTTTTATTTCATCACAATTTGCTCTTGTATCTGCGGATAGATAAGATTATTCCCAAAAGCCAAAAGCTTAGGGAATTTTAACAACATGCAACTTTGTTACCAGAGTAGAATTCTTAAAATTTGCCCGATTTAATATATTCCTATTAATGAAACCAGAAATTGAAAAAGTAAAGGTTTTGATCATTGGATCAGGACCGGCAGGTTATACTGCTGCTATATACGCTTCCAGAGCAGGACTTTCTCCTGTTTTATACACAGGCGGACAGCCGGGTGGTCAGCTGACCATTACAAATGATGTGGAAAATTACCCCGGATACCCGAATGGTGTGGCGGGTCCTGAGATGATGGAGGACTTTAGAAAACAAGCAGAACGCTTTGGTTCTCAGGTGAGATATGGACTGGCTACAAGTGTGGATTTCTCTACTAAGCCACATACGGTGATTATCGATGAGCAAGTCACTATCCATGCAGATACAGTTTTGATTTCCACAGGAGCCTCTGCCAAATGGCTGGGACTCGAAAGTGAAAACAGGCTGAACGGAAAAGGTGTTTCTGCCTGCGCGGTATGTGATGGGTTCTTTTTCAGAGGACAGGAAGTTGCAGTAGTTGGGGCAGGGGATACAGCTTGCGAGGAAGCTTCCTATTTGTCCAACATATGCAGCAAAGTCTACATGATCGTTCGTAAAGATGAGATGCGTGCTTCTCAGATTATGCAAAAACGTGTCATGAACAATCCAAAGATCGAAATCCTCTGGAATACAGAGACAGATGAGATCTTGGGTGGTGATGAAGTAAATGGTGTAAGAATCTTTAATAATAAAACAGGAGAAAAATCAGAAATCGCTATTTCTGGCTTCTTTGTTGCTATTGGTCATCAACCAAACACCGGCATATTCAAGGATTTTATTCACATGGATGAGGCCGGTTATATCAAAACTATCCCAGGAAGTACTAAAACCAACGTTGAAGGTGTGTTCGCTTGTGGAGATGCGCAGGATAACATCTACCGACAAGCAGTCACTGCTGCCGGTACAGGATGTATGGCTGCCCTGGATGCTGAGCGGTATTTGGCTGAGTTCGAGAATGATTAAACCCAATAAATGAGGTATTCAATCCTATTTGTAGTCTTTTGTATATGTCTGAGCATTGGCGCTTTAAATGCCAATGCTCAAATTTTTCCTAAGATTATTAAGAAAAACACCGCCCCCCCAACCTCCGGGGTAAGTCAGGAGAGGAAAAGTATAGAGCTGAGAACATTCGACCAGGAATCTTATCTTAGGACACTATCTTCAGTCACTGACTCTATTATCTTCGAAAATAATGTGAATTTAAGCCGGGTTCGATCTATTATAAGTGAGGATCAGAATATTATCATTTGGGCTCCCACGAATCAGCTGGTCAAAGTATCTGAGCAGATTCAAATTGATAGTATTTGGGTTACGGCATTTGAATATTACTCCTCTTGGGATTCCAATAAAATTGATATTTACAATTTTGATCCAAAGACCTTTACCGATACGGTAAACATCCGTCTATATGACGAATTTTTTGGATACAACTGGAAAATGCCTTTAGATAAAACCCCTATCACATCTTCTTATGGGTATAGATGGAGACGGTGGCACTATGGAACAGATCTGGACCTGGATACAGGTGATCCGGTGTATAGCGGTTTTGATGGGATAGTCCGCATAAAATCCTATGACAGGTACGGATATGGGTATTACATAGTAGTACGGCACAAGAACGGCTTAGAGACAGTCTATGGACATTTGTCCCGACAGCTGGTGGATGTAGGACAGGAAGTAAGGGCAGGGGATTTGATAGCCAAGGGCGGTAATACGGGAAGAAGTACCGGCTCGCACCTACACTATGAGCTTCGGTATCGGGGCTTGGCATTTGATGCAGAGAAGGTGTATGATTTTCCGGGATATAAAATCCGGGGACAGAACTATTTAATCACCCCGGGGCTTTTTAGTAATACTGTTCAGGCAAAAGCAAGTGTTCCTGCAAGGACTAACGCTTATCATAAAGTGAAAAAAGGTGAAAATTTGGGATCTATTGCGCGTAAATATGGTGTGTCGGTAAGTTCTCTCACCAAGCTGAATGGAATCTCCACACGTACCATATTAAGTATAGGTCAAAACTTACGTATACGCTAAGAAAAAAACAATTATAATCACATGAAATCGGGCATGTCGAAGACGACACACAACTTGTCCCGAACCTGCCTACCGCAGGCAGGCTTGTTTCGGGAGAGGGATGATTATTCGCCGTGCGAGATTCTCCCGAATCAAGTTCGGGACAGGCTATCTGTCCTTTAAAAATCAAAAAATAATCAGATGAAATGCCCATGAGAAAGTCTTCTCACACAGGGGGATGATTATCTAGGGCATTCCATCTGACCAAAAAAATCAAATTATAAACAGATGAAACTGGATATATTGGTATTTGCAGCGCATCCCGATGATGCAGAACTGGGTTGCTCGGGAACGATCGCTGCTCATGTAGCACTAGGACACAAAGTAGGGATAGTGGATTTTACACATGGAGAAATGGGAACGCGTGGTACTCCTGAATTACGTCTTCAGGAAGCGGAAACATCCGGTAAAATATTGAAGCTTTCCGCAAGAGAGAATATGGGGTTCAAGGATGTGTATTTTCAAAATGATGAAGCCCATCAGGTGAAACTGATAGAAATGATCAGAAAATACAGGCCTGAGATTGTTTTGGCCAATGCAGTATCAGATAGGCATCCTGATCATGGCAAGGGATCCAGCCTAGCCACTACGGCTTGTTTTATGAGCGGACTCCGCAAGATTGAAACTCAGATTGACGGTGTCCGGCAGGAAGCATGGCGACCAAAATATGTATATCACTATATACAAAACAATTACATTGAGCCTGATTTTGTCATGGATATCACTCCTTACTGGCAAACAAAAATCGATAGTATTTTGGCATTTCAGTCTCAGTTCTACGATCCATCAAGCGAAGAACCTGCAAGTTTTATTTCAGATCCTGATTTTCTTCCATTTATCGAGGCAAGAGCCAGAGAGTTTGGACACAAAATCCTAGCAAAATATGGAGAAGGATTTACTGTGGAGCGAATGATAGGAACCGATAATCTCTTTGGGCTAAAGTAATCAGGGAGCTAATCTGGTAATACTCCATTTGCCATCCTGAAATTCGTATTTGATTCTGTCATGTAGTCTGCTTGGTCTACCTTGCCAGAACTCAATAGTGGATGGCATCAATCGGTAGCCGCCCCAATGAGGGGGACGATCCATAGCTTTATTTTCAAATTGTTTTTCGATGTCTAGTTGACTGGCGTTTAAATCTTCCCTTGAACTGATAGGTTGACTTTGTGGGGAGACCCAGGCTCCGATCTGGGAGCCAAGGGGTCTGGAGAAAAAATAGGTATCAGATTCTTCTGCAGTAACTTTTTCTACTTTGCCCCGGACCCTCACTTGGCGCTCGAGCTCAGGCCAGAAAAACGTCAAGGAAGCCGAATTGTGCATTTCCAATTCTTTACCTTTTTGGCTCTGATAATTGGTAAAAAACACAAACCCCGTATCCACACCTTTCAACAACAGGATTCTCGCATTGGGGGTGCCATCCAGTCCCAAAGTAGAGACAGTCATTGCGTTAACTTCCAGAACTTCAGCCTTTAAAGCCTCCTCAAACCATACCTCAAATTGGGCCATTGGATTTGAGTTTACATCACTGATATCCAGAGATTTGATAGAATAGTCTTTACGTATTGCTGAAATGTCCATGGGAGTTTGTTAGTCAATAAAATCTTTCATATAAAATTACCATTGGCATTGCATTTAAAAAATTATGATCTATATTTTTCGAGAATTTAGATTTTAGAGTAGAATGAGTAGAGATGAACAACGTATTCCTAAAGCCGGTGATCTTCTAATTTCCGAGCCATTCTTGCAGGACGAAAATTTCGTTCGTTCTGTGGTTCTGCTTTGTGAGCATTCCGAAGAAGGGAGCTTTGGCCTGATTATAAACAAACCCTCAATCCTTAAATTGGGTGAGCTCGTTGAAGCTTTGGACTTTTTGGACAAAGATGTGTTTGTCGGAGGTCCTGTAGAGCAAAATACCCTGCATTTTATTTATGTAGGTGAAGTGGCCTTGGAAGGAAGTGTTTCGTTGGGACAGAATGTTTGGTGGGGCGGGAATTACGATTCCTTGGTGGAAAAATTAAAGTTAGGATTGATTGACTCGGATTCAGTAAGGTTTTTCTTGGGCTATAGTGGCTGGGGTGCTGAGCAATTGGATGATGAACTTTCCGATAAAACTTGGATTATTTGCCGCGAAAATCTCGATGAGCAAACGTTCAATTTTACACCCGAAGAACTCTGGAAAAACTTACTTAAAAATATGGGCGGGGAGTTTAAAGTAATAGCTAATTATCCGTTAGATCCAAGATTAAATTAGGCAAAATCCCTACTTTTGCCCATATTGCCCCCTAATAGTACTGTTTTTATGACTGAGAAAAGTAATGATTTGTCCGATAAGGATAAGGTGACTCAATCTTCCAATTCTGAGGAGGTAAAGGGTATCGAAAAGGAAATTAATCCTGATGCTAACGAAGAAAGTGTAGCAGGTGAGTCCCATGAACCTAAAGCTGAAGTAGAGCCTTCCAAGGAAGAATCTGCCGAAATTACCTCTGAAGAGGTAAAGGACACCGATAAACTTAAAGAGACTGTTGAAGAACCGGTAGTAGAAGTCACTGAGGAAGAAAGTTCAGCTTCAGAGATAGAGCCCTCCGAACCCGTCAAATCCGAGAAAGAAGAGGAGATAGCTACCGATGATAGTGTAACTGAAGAAGCCCCATCCGAGGGAAAAACAGAAGAAGAGCCCGATTTGACAAAATCGACCGTTGTTGATGTAGCCTCTGAGGAGGAAGAGTCTGATGAAGAGAATGAGGAAGAGCATCATGAAGAAGAGGTTGATGTGACTTCATTGTCTAAGATTGAATTAGTCGCATTGCTGAAGAGTAAGGTCAAACAGGGCAATATTTATAGAATCGATAAGCTTGTTCACATGATTAAAGCCGCTTTCGATGAATTTACGCATAAGGAGAAGGATGAAGCGCTAGAGCGGTTCAAAGCCGATGGTGGAGTAGAAGATGATTTTGACTTCCGTCCAAGTGACGAAGAGAAAGAATTCAACACGTATTATTACGAGTATCGCCATCAGCTTGGAGCGCTACGAAAAGAAGCTGAAAAGCAAAAGGAGACTAACTTGACAGCAAAAACAGAGCTGCTGAACAAACTCCGTGATCTGGTGGACGGGGAGGAGACAACCCTAAGCATGGCGACTATCAAAACTTTGCAGGAAGAATGGAAAAGGATAGGTCACGTTCCACCATCTCAAAACAGAAGTCTCTGGGCTAGTTACAATGCTTTAATGGACCGCTTCTATGACAATAGAAGTATCTATTTTGAACTCAAAGAACTTGATCGCAAGAAAAATCTAGAAAGCAAATTAGAGCTTGTAGGTAAGGCAGAAGCATTGAAAGACGTGAAAGACCTAAAAGATGCTATCAAGTCATTGAATGATCTTCACGAGGAATTTAAGCATATTGGGCCTGTTCCCAGAGATGAGCAGGAAGCTTTGTGGCAGAAGTTCAAAGCTGCTTCTGATGCGGTGTACGATAGGAGAAAGGATTTTTACGAAGGTCAAAAAGAAGTATTCAAAGTAAATCAGGACCAGAAAGAAGCTTTAATTGAAACATTAAAGCCATTTGCTGAATTCAAAGCTGATCGAATTCGTGATTGGAATATCAAGACCAAGGAAATTCTGGATCTTCAGAAGAAATGGGAGAAAATTGGACCTGTACCTAGAGAATCCGGTAAGGATATCAATAAATCTTTCTGGGCTGATTTCAAGCAATTTTTCCATAATAAAAACTTGTTCTTCAAAGAACTCGATGAGATCCGCGCTTCAAATCAGGCCAAAGCAGAGGAGTTGATTACCAAAGCAGAGGAGTTGAAAGATAATACGGACTGGCAGAATACAGCCAATGCGCTGGTGAAGCTGCAACAAGACTGGAAGAAACTTGGGCCTACACCGGAGAAAAGTAGAGATAGTCTTTACAAACGCTTTAAATTAGCCTGTGACACATTCTTTGATAACAGAAGAAACTCCAATAAACAGTCTGAATCTGAGTTTGAAGCAAACCTCGTTAGCAAACAGGCAATCTGTAAGCAACTTACTGATGAAGCTGAAAAAGGGGATGTTTCGGAAGAGACCTTGACTAAACTGGTAGGCGAGTTCAATGATCTCGGTTTTGTGCCGAGAAAAGCCATGAAGGAGATTCAAGCTCAATTCAAAACTGCCGTGGATCTATACTTGGAGAAATTGAGTCCGGACGGAGCAGGGAGAGAAGATTTTCTATTCAGGTTAAACTTGAATAGACTACAGTCTGATCCTAATGCGGTGAAAACGCTTAATAAGAAAGAGCATGGAATCCGTAAGCAAATTTCAGAATTGGAAAACAACATCACCCTGTGGAAAAATAACCTGGAGTTCTTTGCAGCCTCTAAAACTGCGGATAAATTGAAAGATCAGTTCGATCTGAAAATCCAGAAAGCAGAAGAGGAAATTGAAAAATTGAAAAGCAAGCTGTCAATATTAAGAGAGTTTTAAATTTTTCTCACTCAGAATAAGGAAGATAGGTTTTTTCTTTTCTGAGGGTTTGGAGCAAATAAAGTGAACGTCTATATTTGCATCACAATAAGGGAATAAGCCTCCTTAGCTCAGCTGGTAGAGCAACTGACTTGTAATCAGTAGGTCATTGGTTCGATCCCGATAGGAGGCTCAAAAAGGGAAACAGAAATGTTTCCCTTTTTGCATATTAGGGCTGATAAGCCTTTTCCAAAGTCAGCTACACACGGATCAGTCGGAAAACTTGGGGGAATTGAGGATCGGTCCTAAAAGTGGACTTTCCCATTCGGTCATGCCCTCATTTGAGGTAATCGAAGACATTTACCGGATTATATTTCGGGCTTCGTTTTATGAATTCATTGAAAAAGGCAGTGTGGCTGGCACCCATCAGGATAAAGACCCTGTCTTCCTGGGTAAGTTCAATTTGGTTTAAATTGGAATACATCACCAGATTTCGATGATAATATTTGGCAGCTTCATCCGCTCCTTCAGCATTGCCGTTTGTGGAAGAATAGGTCAACATATCCGCATTGACATTGATCAAAAAATCAAGGTAGAGTGGGTTGTTAACCATGGCCAGCCTTTCCCTTAATGACAGGGATCCTCCCTTTGAAGCCAGGTATTTTGTTTCATCTTCCTCCATCATTTCTATGTATTTCAAAAAGGTAGTTGAATCTATGGGGTTTTCAAGTTTGCGGTAGATCATGTAATTATATTCTTCCTTGTAGTCTATTCCATATATTCTTTTCGTATCACTCAAACGGCCGACTTCATAGGCAAGCAATTCGATTTCATTTGGGGCCTCAAATTTCATTTCTGGATTTTCAAGGTATTCCCGGTATAATCTCTCAAGCTTTTCCTGGTAGGCAGGCGTAGTTTCCACCACGATAACAGTTGGTTTAAATTCTGCCAACATCCTGGCAATTTCATGTGCCTGTCGGACATTTTCTTCATTGTGTTCATCAAATTCTGTTGTGCTGGCATCGGGAGTGTAGCCCATATGGAAGGTGCCGAAATTCAAAACAGGCACTGCATCCTCAAATTTGGTTTTGAACCGAATGTCTTGGGCGGAAGTGAAATGCCCGATTAATAAAAATACTGTTGCGATAATGAGCTTTTGCATGGCTGGATAATTTTGATTTTTACAAAAGTTGGGTATGCCATCCAAACAGGAAAATTATATCGACAAACCGGGTGATTTGATCGACGTTCCACCCGGACATACCATGATGAAAGCATTACTTTTATAAAAAAATATCATAGATGTATAAAAAAGCTATATCCACGCCACAAGAAATAGCCATCCACTTATTTTTTTGGCTATTTATGGCTTACCTGAACCTTGTAGAAGTAGATACTTCCAATGGGGATTCTTTGGTCGGATTAAAGGCCGGACTGTTTCATATAACAGGCGCTCTTGTTTTCATACTGACTTTCTACCTCAATTACTTATACCTGTCTCCGTTTACTTTCCGTCCCTTTACCTGGAAAAAAGTTTTGCTTACCGTGGTGGTGCTCTATGCCTTTTTTATTTTGCTGCGGTACCTTGTAGAGCAAGAACTCATGGTGGAGCTCTTTGGCATCGCCAATTATTATGGGGATTTTTCCATGGCTTATTATATTTTTGACAACATCTACTATGGAAGCTTTCCTATCCTGTCCAGCACTTTTTTATGGAGTGTACTATTTGTCATCAGGCTATTACATGAAAACAAGCTGATCATGGAAGAGCAAAAGAATACTGAAATCAAATTTCTAAAGGCCCAGATCAACCCCCATTTTATTTTCAATACGCTGAACAATATCTACGCAATGGTTTACTTCAAATCAGAGCATTCATTGGCTGCTATAGACAGGTTGAGCCAGATCATGCGCTTTACCACTTACGAATCCCAAAAGGAAAGCATCAGGCTTTCGGAAGAAATCAATTATATCAAAGCTTATATCGAACTGGAACAATTACGCCATGGAGAGCAATATCCCGTGAATTTGTATGCTCCCCTAGAGAATTGTACTATTGAAATACCTCCTTATATCTTGTCTCCATTGGTGGAAAATGCCCTGAAACACGGCTTAGCCTCTAAAGAGAATCCGATTGAAATCAAACTTGAAATCATCAGGGACACGTTAAAGTTTACGGTGAAAAACTGCATCTCAGGTAATAAGAAAGATAAATTGGGAGGGGTAGGGCTAGACAATCTTAAAAAGCGATTGGAGATATATTATCCCAAGGCGTATGTAATGAGGCTGACAGATAGGGACAATCTGTTTATTGCCTACCTTGAAATACTGTTGAAATGAAGAAAAAGATCGATTGCATTATACTTGATGATGAACCCTTGGCTGTGGAGCTGATGGGGGATTATGCCAAGAAGATACCGAACATTAGGGTTCATTATGCCGGCAGTGATGTTTTTGCAGCGGTTGAACTGCTTCATCAGACACCTATAGATTTGGTTTTTATCGATATTCAGATGCCGGAGCTGACAGGGATCGAACTGATGCAGATGTTCAATGCCAATCACCATTTCATTGTCACCTCTGCCTATCAGGAATATGCACTGGATGCTTTTCAATTTAATGTGATTGATTTTTTATTGAAACCGGTCACCTTTCAGCGGTTTTACCAAAGTTTGAAGAAGTACAGCAGTTGGTTGGATAAATTTAAATTTAAGGATAATGCTCACTATTTATTCATAAAAGCTGATCGTAAACTCTATAAGATAGATACCGGTTCGATCCAATATATCGAAGGAATCAAGGATTACATTAAAATACATACAGACGAAGAGCAGTTTATGTTTTTGGAAAACATGAAGGATATGCTCGAAAAACTCCCTGTCAATTATTTTGTCAGAATACACCGGTCCTATATTATCCCGCTAAATAAGATCAAGGTGGTGGAGGGAAACCAGATCAAACTGGTCAATGGCCAGTGTTTGCCTATAGGAGAGACGTATAAAAATTTGGTAAAGGAATGGTCTAAGGGGGGCTAGTGTCAGGCATGGTCGATGATTTAAAACTCTATGTCCCCTTAGACTTGAGAATAATTGAATAGAATTCCAGCAGGTAACAACAACGGTTTTGTTGCCTGCAAAGCACAGTTGCACGCTGTGGCGTGAACAACGAAATCGCTGTTGCACTGCCTGCTCCAATTTTTTCGATCAGCTTTTCGTGGATGTGATACTGCATACCCTGACCTATGAATCGTTTCAGGGAGTCCAGGTTGGGCGAAAACTGGAAGACTTCAGCCTAATCCTTCCATTACATCAAGGATGCATTGATAAACATAGTCCAAATCTTCCTCAGAGATACAATAGGGTGGGACCAGGTAAATAATATTTCCCAAAGGACGGATCAATACATTTCGCTGTAAAAAGAAATCATACAAAAAGATTTGGACATCATTGAAATATGAAGTTTCCTTAGTTGTTTTCAATTCGATTGCCAAGATAGTTCCACATTGCCTTGCTATTAAATCGGCAGCATGGTTAGTAAGCTTATCAATAAATACAGAATGCTGATGACAGATGCGAATGATATTCTGTTGGGTGGATTCCAGTAACAAAAGATCCAAACTGGCCAATGCCGCACTGCATGCCAATGGGCTGGCCGTGAATGAGTGTCCATGAAACAACGCCTTGGTTTTATCATCCGAATAGAAAGCATCGAATATTTCCTGAGTGCAGGTAGTCATTCCCAAAGGCATTGTTCCCCCGGTTAATCCCTTCGAGAAGCACATTACATCGGGTTTGGCTGTCAGGTGGTCAGCCGCAAATAATTTGCCTGTACGCCCAAATCCTACAAATATCTCATCTTGTATAAGGAGAATATTTTTTAGGCGGCAATAGTGCATGAGCTCAGATAAATCTTCTGCACCATGCATCAACATTCCTCCGGCTCCCTGAACTAATGGCTCATATATAAAGCAGGTCAATTCTGCGGCATGTTCATCTATAAAGTCCTTTAATCCGCCTAAATTTTCTTTCGTTGGGGTATCAATAAACAAAACTTCAAAAAGAAGTCCCCCGAAAGGAGCAGTCCATATTCCTCTACCGCTAACAGACATAGCACCGAATGTGTCGCCATGATATCCCTTGTGGAACGCTAGTATCTTATTCTTGCGAATACCACGGTTATGATTGTACTGAATACACATTTTTAATGCTACCTCTACCGCAGTAGAACCATTGTCGGTATAAAATACTTTTTGCTGGTTATCCGGGAGTAAGCGCAGTATACGTTCAGAAAGCTTAATGGCAGGCATATGGGTAAAGCCTGCAAAAATCACCTGTTCCAATGTTCCTAGCTGCTCAGAGACTTTTTGAGCAATATAGGGATGGGCATGTCCGTGTAAAGTAACCCACCAGGAAGAAATTACATCAATATACCGTGTGCCATTTGCATCAACTAGATAAGTTCCCTCTCCCTTCATGATGGGAATGTGCCTGGCGTTCTTCATTTGTGTATAAGGATGCCAATTGACTTGAGCATCCCGTTGAATCAATTCGTGTTGCATGACTCGGCTTTTTTGTTTGCCATCGGCTTTAGTCCCAAGTTTCGTAACATTTGCATATCCTCAGAAACACCCGGATTTGGCGTAACCAAAAGTTGTTCCCTTTCTCCTGTGAAGATGGAATTTGCACCGGCCATAAAGCACCAGGCTTGTTCTGCCTCGCTCATCTCAATACGCCCGGCACTTAACCGAACCATAGAAGCCGGCATCGCTATGCGGGCAGTGGCTATCATACGGACCATATCCCAGATGTCTACTTTAGCATTATTTTCCAGTGGTGTTCCCTGTACCCTGGCTAATGCGTTAATGGGTACAGACTCTGGGTGTTTTTCCATAGTTGCTAGGGTACGCAGCATTGAAATACGATCTTCGTTAGACTCACCTAATCCGATGATTCCTCCTGAGCAAACAGTAATACCCGCTTTCCTTACATTGTTAATCGTATTGATACGATTGTCAAACTTTCTGGTGGATATAATCCGGTCATAATAATCTTCAGAAGTATCCAAATTATGGTTGTAGGCATACAATCCGGCTTCCTGCAATCGCTGCGCCTGGCTTTCACTCAACATACCCAAGGTGCAGCATACTTCTAGACCCAGTGCATTGACACCTTTTACCATTTCGAGAATTCTGTCAAAATCACTGTTATCCCGAACCTCTCTCCAGGCAGCAGCCATACAGAAACGTGATGATCCACTGTTTTTTGCTTTTTCCGCTTGGGCTATCACCGTCTCGGTGGGCAATAGTGCCTGAACCTTAATATTGGTATGGTAGCGCGCGGCCTGTCCGCAGTAAGAGCAATCTTCGGGACAACCACCTGTTTTTACCGACAGCAAAGTTGAGATCTGTACCTCATTGGCCTTATGCCATGCTCTGTGTACAGATGCGGCTTCATAAATCAGTTCCAATAAAGGTTTGTTGTATAGATCCAACAATTCCTCTTTGGTCCAGTCGTAACGCAGTATTTTTTGTATGCTCATTTGTTTTAATAGTACTTTATGTATATCCGATTTTCTATCCCTATTTTATATTATAACTATAGTTTTCAATCTTTCCCATAAGAAAAAATCCATCTATCCGGTTAAATATGAAACAGTGTTATCAATACTTTCTTTGTTTATCTGATCAATCTCAGGGAGTTCCAATAGTTTTACTTCGGCAGGAATATGTTTCTTTATAATTTCTTTTGTGGCCTGATTAAAAGTGCCATTAAATACCACATAAGCGATAGGTATATTTCGGTATTGTAATGCCTGCACAGACAGGATAGTATGGTTTATACAACCCAGATAGTCACGCACAACCAGAACTGCCGGAAGCCGGAACTGTTCTATCAAGTCAATTAGAAAAGAATGGTTATTGAGAGGAACAAACAACCCTCCAGCCCCCTCAACTACAAGGCTGTTTTGGATTTGGGGCAATTCAAAATCGCTCAGATTGATAGAAATGTTTTCAGATGCGGCGGCCTGGTGGGGAGACGCAGGAAGCTGTAAACAATATCTTTCGGGATGAACAATTAAATGCCGGTCAATCAAGGTTCTGACGAACATACTGTCCGACTGATGAAGATCCCCGGCCTGTATGGGTTTCCAGTAAGTAGCCTGAAGGTATTGCGTAAGGATGGCCGACACTACAGTTTTGCCCACGCCGGTTCCGATACCTGTGATAAATAAATTTCTATCGGTACTCATAGTTGCTGATGATTGAACAAAGTCTGTCTATTTCCTGATTTGAATTAAAGAGGTGCAAGCAGATGCGCAAACGTTCATCGCCCTGTTTGACGGTAGGGGAAAATACAGCGTACGTTTGCATGTTGGTTTTGGCTAATTCCTGAACCGCCTTCCTCAATTGATCCGTAGAAGTAAATTGGATGGCTTGGATAGGACTGTCATCCTGAGAAATCTTCGATAATTGGTGTGCTCTGAAATAACGGATTCGCTCTTGAAGGACTATGGCCAATTCCGTATGTTTGTCGACATACTGATATGCTGCCTGAATACTTTCGTACTGTATATCAGACATTGCTGTGGAGTAGATGAAGGGAGAAGCAAAGTTGATAAGGTATTCCTTTAGCACAAAACTCCCCAAAATAGCGGCTCCTTGTACGCCCATAGCTTTACCATAGGTTACCACAGTGGCCAGTACTTTATTTTGGACTTGGGCACTATGAACCAGCCCTTTCCCAAATGTCCCTAGGGCATGTGCTTCATCCACAATCAACCCGGCACCGTATTTTTGTGCCAAATCGGCTATTGCATTCAATGGAGCAAAATCTCCGTCCATTGAGTATAGGCTTTCAATAGCAATAAGGATTTTCCCTTTACTTTTTTTTAACAACTCTTCGAGATGTTCCGTGTCATTGTGACGGAATTTCAATCTTTTGGCCTTGGAAATCAGGCAACCGTCATAGACGGATCTATGCACAAGTTCATCAAGCAGAATCGTATCGTGTCGCCCCACTACACATGAAAAAAGGGCAATATTTGCACTATATCCGGAAGAAAACAGCAAAGCTGCATCTACTTGATGTAATGAGGCAATGTAGCCCTCTGTATCCCTCGCTAACTGGGAGTTGCCGCTAATCAGCCGGGAACCTGTAGATCCGGTGAGGCACCTCGGGTTTTTCCCAATAATGCCTAAAAGCATTTGTGGGAAATCGCTGTTGGAAGATAGGCCTAAGTAATCGTTGGAATAAAAATCTATCCTGTTTCCGACAGGTCTCAATTGACGGAGATTTCCCTGATCTCTTCTTTTCGCAAGACAATTAGACCAATGTTCCTCTAACGCTTTCATTGGCTAAAACTTCTCGTGAGATAACGCTAAACCATTCGTCAAACAGACTGTTTTCAATACCCATCATATGGCTTGCATGCTGCTCCCAATTCTGGTCAAAACGCTCCAACATAGCCGTCATTTCTTCCAGATGACCTTCCTCTTCCAGAATAATTGATTTTACCGTTATTCTTGACTGTTGTTCAGTCAAGACCTCTTGATAGATAGGGTAGAGTAGGTCGGCCCGTATTTCAATGGCATAGGTGACAAACAGATACGATGCGTATTTTAGATCTTTACCCAGTAATCCGAATTGATCTTTCAGGTATCGACTGCATTTAATGTCTAAATTTTGGAGATATTGTTTGGTATGAAGGGGGGCCAGTAATTCAAAGGAATGATAATGCTCACAGGCATTAAAATTCAGTTTTTGAATCTGCTTTTTAAGATAATAGGCATGGCGATGCTCTTCCGCAGCATGCTTTAGCTGAGTGATATCTACAGTTTCCGGATGCTCGCACTCTGAAATTTTCCTTGCCCCTGCATTTTCCATATAAGACAGCGTATTGAGCCATCTTGCGTGTACAGGTTCATTTAAAACAATCTTATACAGTATGTCTTTCATTTTTTTCTCCTTTCGGGCAAATGTAATACCTTGCCGGAAGGTTTGAAGGTACCGGTTTGCACATCATGAATAGTCCGGTTGAAATCCCCTATAAAAGTTTAATTCAGATAGACCGTCTGCCGGGCGAATTTGTTTATATACAGATAGCCAATCAGCTGATACAGGCTATTCAGTACGGCAGTTTGCCTCCAGGCACCAAACTGCCCGGTACAAGAGCATTATGTGCGCTGCTGAATGTACATCGTAATACCGTATCTGCGGTCTATGAAGAACTGTTTGCACAGGGATGGGTAGAAGTGAAGCCCAATAAAGGAACTTTCGTCATTTCCCAACTACCTACAGTGATTCGACAACCTGACCTGATAAAACCCTATCCATCGTCTACCCGATTTGATTTCAAAATCAGTAATTTGTTGGATAGCCCTTTTGAACAGGTATATTCTGACTATATTTTTAATGACGGTACTCCGGATATTCGGCTCACGCAGATTGAAGACCTGTCTAGGTTCTACAGCGCCAATATGAAGCGCAAAAGCAACCAAAATAAGATGAGCTACCACAATCAGGAAGGAAGCAGGTATTTCAAGGAACAACTGACTCATTATCTAAATCTTTCCAGGGGACTCAGCATTTCGGTGGATAATCTGCTGATAACAAGAAGTAATGAGATGAGTTTGTACATCATCTCTGAGATCATTCTGCAGGCAAATGACTATGTAGTGGTCGGAAGTCTAAGTTACTTTTCCGCCAATATGATTTTCCAAAAAAACAATGCGCATATAGTAACAGTGCCGGTAGATGAGGGAGGTCTAAATACAACAGCTTTACGGAATCTTTGTGAACGCCATCCCATTCGTATGGTTTACGTGACCCCACATCACCACTATCCGACTACCGTCAGCTTAAAGGCCCAAAGGCGCATGGCTTTATTGCAGTTGGCAATGGAATTTGGGTTTGTTATTGTCGAGGATGATCACGACTATGATTTTCATTATAACAAACAACCCTTACTGCCACTTGCTACAGCTGATACGGAAGGCTTGGTTATATATGTAGGCTCCTTTGGTAAATCACTGGCTCCTGGATTTCGGACAGGATTTATCGTTGCCCCGGAAAATCTGATGAGAGAGATGCGTAAACATCTTGGCGTTATTGACCGTCAGGGGGATGTGCTAATGGAGCAGGCTTTGGGTGAAATGATTGAGGAAGGTGTTATTCGCCGGCATCTGAAACGCTCACTAAAGATTTATAGAGAACGTAGAAATTTTATGGCCGACTTGCTAAAGAACGAACTGGGAGAGCATGTACAGTTTCAGCAACCATCAGGAGGACTTGCTTTTTGGGTTGTTTTCAACAAAGCGGTAAACTTAATGCAACTGAAACTTCAGTGTGAGAAAAACAACCTGTTTATTCCCAAAACCCTACTTTATCAAAACAGGAATTTAACGGCTATGCGGATAGGCTTTGGACACTTAAATGAAGAAGAAATGCTAAAAAGCATTGCAATCTTGAAACAGTCAATAGAGAGTGTGGGGGCAATCACAGGAAACTAGTGGAGAAAATCCCAACTAGAGAACCAGGCTATGGCTGACCCGAAAGGTTGGATTTAAACCTGAAATAGACTATTACGAAACCCAATGCATAATCAGGATTAAATGTTTAAACTGGCAGCTCATTCCATTATCATAGAAAACTTGGATTCATTGAAATAGGGGATTAGAAGAGAGCTGAAAAAAAAAGTATCCAAAATTTGAGAATTCAGAGATTTTACGCTTATTGTATCAGTTTAAAACAATAACCCTAAAATCATGAAGAAGAGAATTACAGTTTTATTCAGCCTGGTCCTTTTGATGACCATGAACTTTGCTTTTACCACTTTCAATCCAAGTCCGGAATATTTCGAGGGTAAGTGGAGTGTGTTGATTAAAGGGACTCCTCAAGGAGATGCTACTATTCCCATGAGATTTGAAACAAAGGACGGCAAGACTACAGGGTACTTTACTGAAGAGGGAGATACGGAAGAGAAGAAAATGAGTTCTACTACCATCAGCGGAGATGTGGTCAACAGCTCTTTTAACATCAGTGGATATGATGTAACGCTATCCCTGAAAAAAGTGGATGATGATCATGCCAATGGAGACCTGATGGGCATGTTTGATGCTGAAGGCACTAGAGTCAAGTAGGCGATACAATTTAAATCAATAGTAAAAGTTGTTAATAACCCAATCTATAGAAATGAAAAAAGGTGGCAGAACGTTCTGCCACCTTTTTTAGTTTTGTAACCCAATCTATTTTACTAATTTTTAATTTCTTCTTCTGCGCTTTTAGAGACTTAGAATATAGCTAACCATATCTTTAGCGTCTTCTTCACTCAGGGAAGGATGGGGCGCCATAGCTGCTTCTCCCCATACTCCGGCTCCTCCATTAATTACCTTACCGGCAAGTTTGGCTACATTTTCTTCATTATTTTGGTATTCTGCCGCAATTTCCAAAAATGAAGGGCCTATTACCTTTCTGTCCATCATATGGCAGGACATACAATCTGAGTTTTCCATTTTCACTTTACCGCTAGCTGCTACACTCTCCCCACCTTCCACTACTTCTTCTGTGGGTTTCGGATCAGCAGTTGCCGGTTTTTGTACACTCTTAGGCGTAGTCGCCATTACTACTTCCTCTTCAGCAGAGTTTCCTCCGCCACCGCAGGAGAAAAAGGCGATAGCTAATACTACGATAGCTGACTTTGATAGGTTTGTAATTTTCATTCTGTTGTTATTAATATCCAGACGGTAAATTTCAATAAACCGGAAACCGTTTAGAAGATTAATCATGATTTTTCACATTTTTTTGGAAAGTGGATTGGAGACATATGCTCCAATCCACTTAAGCCTGTTTTATTTATCTCAAAGTGAATTCCGGTAAAGGAATGATTTTTCCACCTTCCATTGCTGATTCATGTGCTAATATACCTACGCACGTGATGTTGGCAGACTGCTTGGCATCAGGGTAGGGAGCGCGCTCCTCACTTAATGCATTCAGAAATTCATTTACCAAATGAGGATGGGATCCACCATGTCCTGAACCCTGAATAAAGGATAAGTGCTGATTGTCATCTCCATCATATACACCCGCTGTAGTGAATTGTGCAATTTCTTCAGGAAGCAAATGTCCATAATCAGGAATTTTCACTTTCTCAGGACTTTCGCCTGTATGGATTACGGAGTCTTCGTGCTCAATAAGTGTCCACTCAAAAGACTTCTTAGAACCATATACGTCAAAGCTTTCTCTGTATTGTCTTGCGGTGTTGAAAAGTGATCTTGTCACCTCAGCAGCCAAGTCGGAATCTTTGAATTTGATATGGCAAGTCTCGATGGCGAAAGGCGATCCGTACTTTGGAATCAAGTCCTCGTCAATACGTCCTGAACCAAGGCAGGACACATACTCAGCCTGTGCCTTCGGTAAAGCCAATACAGGTCCTACACAGTGCGTGGCATAGTGCATAGGAGGGAGGCCTTCCCAATACCCTGGCCAGCCTGCCATTTCCTGCTGATGTGAAGCACGCAGGAACTGGATTTTGCCCAATTCACCTTTCTCATACATTTCCTTTACAAAAAGAAATTCACGGCTGTAGATGACCGTCTCCATCATCATATAAGTAAGGCCTGTTCTCTGGACTTCCTCTACGATAGCTTTGCAGTCTTCCACAGATGTAGCCATAGGAACAGTACAAGCTACGTGTTTGCCTGCTCTAAGCGCTTTTAGCGATTGCTCAGCATGATTTTGAATAGGGGTATTGATATGAACTGCATCCACATTGGGATCTTTCAGCAATTCATCGTAGTCTGTATATACTTTCTCTATGCCAAAAGCTTTGCCGATCTCTTCGGCTTTTTCTTTATTTCTCTGGCAGATTGCATACATATTTGCCAGCTTATGCTTTTGATAAATTGGAATAAACTCTGCGCCAAATCCAAGGCCTATTATGGCGATGTTGAATGGTTTCTTACTCATTATTTTCTATTTCAAGGGTTAAAAAAGGTTTTTTAGTTATTATATCAGAAAACTTCAGATTTTTTATTGTTGCTTTCTGACTTATTCGGCAGCCCATTTTTTAAGGAATTCCAGTCCTTCTTTGGCAAAGCCATCCTGGGAGGGTACCAAGGGTTTCCAGATACACACTGCGCCTGCAAGTTCTTTCACGTCAGGAGTGAAACTTTCTATCGATACCACACCTTTGTAATTGATCGCTTCCAGGCCTCTTTTGTAGGCGTCCCAGCGGGTCTGACCTGTACCGGGGGTTCCACGATAGTTTTCTGATACTTGGAAATGAATCAATTTGTCACCTGCACGTCGGATAGCCGCTTCCACATCCGGCTCTTCTATATTCATATGAAAACCATCCAATATCACCTTTGCCTCAGGCTCATTGATGTCTGAAATCAATTGCATGAGTTCTTCGCAGGTATTGATCAAGTCTGTCTCGAATCTGTTCAATGTTTCCAGGGCGATATCCAGACCGGATTTTCTCGCATTTTCACATACAATCCGAAGATTTGTGACTGCGCGATTCCATTCTACTTTCTTTTGCTCAGGTGAAACTAACCGGGCTTTCCCTACTGCGGAATACATTGGACCTGCCACAAATTTTGCCCCTAGTCCGGCTGCTATCTCAAAGCAGGAATTCAGGTAATCAAAACTCGTTTTATGAAAGCTGGGATCTTCATTGGTCAGATCCCGGCTGGTGCCAAATGCCCCGCAAATAACTGCCTCAAGGCCGTTATCTGCGAGAGCCTGTTTTACCTCATTTACATTAATCAATGCTGGGTCTTCCACGGGGATTTCCACTACATCGTATCCGAATCCCTTGATTTTGGGAAGTAAGGAGAGTGTTTCTTTCGAAAACGGGGAAGTCCAAAGCCAGGTGCTTACCCCAAATTTTACCTCTAATGCCATCCTTATATTACCTTCATTATTCCGTTCATCGACTTCCAGTGATTGGGAAGAGTGCATACGAAAGGATATTCCCCACGCTCGGATGGTACTGTCATGATGATTGAATCTTCAGAATTTGGAAAAACCAAGCCGGTAGATGCCAACACTTCGGGAATGTTAGGCACAAAGCCTCTGTCCATGCCGGTCAAATCCTTAGCCATCTTCATGGCAGCTTCGCTGATTTTCTCAAATGATCCAATAGTACCGAAGATCAGGTTATGCTGCACGTAGTCCGGGTTTTTGAAATCCACCACTAATTTACTGCCTGCACTTACTATGAAAGTAGGCTTGTCAAATCTCATCTCATGAGGAACTGCAGTGAGGGTAATCATTCCGTTTTTCACTACTACCTCTTCTTCCAGTGAAGCAACAGCTTTATTCTCCTCATCTGAAGTAGGTTTTTTCAGGTCTAGGCTTGAGTCATTTCCGATTCTGCCGGAGAATCTCCAGTTTCCTTCATAGTCTCCCACCTTATTTCCTGAGTCAAATTGTCCAATTCGAACATTGTCCGGAGCCATTGGAGTGGAGAAAAGTCCTTTGGTTTTGCCTTTGGCCACTTCCTTATCGTCAATTTTCAGACTCATGTTTCCACCCTCCAAAAGAGTTGCTGTAACCCAGAATTTCTCTGAAGGCAAGTTCTTTTTAGAACTGATGATTTTGACATCGCCTTCCTGAGCTACTGCAAAGTGAAGCGCATCCTTGTACACATACAAGCTGTAGCCATTTACATTATTACCCTGAGCTACCATTACCCCATCCAGAGGGTCTTTGCCGGGGGTTACTTCCATCTGAATTGTAATTTCCTTCCCGGAGGGATCAGGTGGGAAAAGAAGGGCATTTCTCGTGTTTAGGGAATAGAGTTCTGATACAAGGCTCTTGGAGATCCTATCGGCAATTCCCATGTCTGTACCTTCCGCCGGCTCTTCCGGTGTCGGTCTACCTTCAAAAGCTGAAGGGTGGGTCAGTGCCGCAGCAAAGATGGCCTGTGGCAAAAACTCATCTTTGGCGTTGTCAGCGTTATCAGAAATAGCTAAGAGCTTTTTAGAGACATCCGCCGAAGTAGGCATCTCTGACACTGCCAAAATCGCAAATTTTCTTACCTGAAGACTTGGGTCTTCCATCAGGTTGGCTGCCATGATTGCATCCAAAGCAGCTTGGTTTTTAGGTATTACTCTTGCAGCGTTTTTTCTAACTGCCGCAGAAGGATGGTTTAGTGCTTTTTCCACCACGCCCTGAGCTTTGGCATTATTTCCCTCCAACTCTCCAAGACCTTTCAGGGTCCACATGGCATTGATAGCCGGACCGTTGATGCCGGCTCCGTCTACTTCCTGAGAATTGATCAATTCATATAGACCTTCTATGGTTTCTTTATTCTGTTTTTCTACGATCAATCGCTGCGCAGTAAGTCTCCAGAACAAATTATCACTCTTCATCGCTGCCAGTAAGCCCTTGGCATCCGCATCTTTCAGATCAAAGGTTTTGGAAGATTCTCCACCTTTATAGGTAAGTCTGTATATTCTCCCATGCTTGCTGTCACGCAGAGGATTGACGTAAGCATTTCCTTCACCGTTGTCAAATCCACGTGGGGTAGGATTATGCTGTATGATAAAGTTGTACCAATCTGCCACCCAAAGTGAACCATCAGGACCAACTTCTGCGTGTACCGGGCTGAACCATTCGTCGGAACTCTGCAAAATATTAAAGGCATTTTTTTCGGTAAATCCTGATCCTGCCTCAATCAGTCTGTTGTTGTGAAGAAGACGTCCGGTAGGCTCTGCGACGAACCCGATTTTATTCCAATATTCTTCAGGGAAATTTCGGGCAGTGTAGATGTTGTGTCCAGCTGCTGCTGTATAGCTTCCATGCCAATCGACCTGTCTTAGGAAAGGTGTGATATGCGGCATATCAAAGTGCGTATCTATCCCAATTGCGGTGTTTGGAGTACCCTTATAAATAGTTCTTTTTACATATTTATTATCCATTGCCAGGTAGACTGAGTGCTGACCGTTTGCAGTGGAAATGAATGTTTCGAAATCTTCGGAGAATCCAAGTCCCCAGGTATTATTACTGGTACGTCCAAGAAACTCCATGTTTTCTCCGGCAGGATCAAATCTATACACACCTTGGCTGAAGTTATATTGCTTGCCGCTCACTGTACCATTGAAGCCGGAATAACCCAAAACGCCCCAAATTTTGTTGTCAAAACCATATTTCAGGTTGGACGGACCGGCATGTGTGTCGCTTTTGCCCCATCCGGTCATAATCACCTCGCGAACATCCGCTACATCGTCTCCATCGGTATCTTTTAGAAATACAAAGTCAGGAGCCATGGATACCAGCATTCCGCCATTCATTGCTACAATCGAAGTAGGGATGTTCAAGCCATCAGCAAAAATAGTTACTTTATCTGCCTTGCCATCTCCATTGGTGTCTTCCAAGATCTTGATTACGTCATCACCGCCATCCTTGCGGATTTCATTGGGATAATCCACGGTCTCGATCACAAACAATCTTCCTCTCTCATCCCAAGTGAAGGCTATAGGATTGATGATCATAGGCTCGGAAGCGAAAAGCTCTAAGTCAAAACCTACCGGTGTCTGTACCAACCTCATAGATTCTTCAGGGGAAAGAGGTAGCTGGAATCTCGGTGCAGGATCTCTATTTTCGTAGTTCGGGATATCTGCATCCTCAAATTGTGGCTGGGGAATGTCGTATGCGATCAGCAGCTTATTTACATCATTTCCTACGGCCCAAAGGATACCATTCGCTATCAGTTGCTGAAATTGCTCTTTCTCCCAAGTTCGCTCATCATGACCATAGGCAGTGTAGAATACGCGTCCTTTCCCTTCATTTCTAATCCAGGTATAAGGCTCCCTGTGATCGCCTTCTACCCGCTCCATCAGTACGTGCATATCCGGATTGATATTGCTGTGGACATAGGTCTCATCCCAAGTTTCAAATTCGCTGATACCCTGCATTGCCGGGTGTTCTGAATCTATGATGTCCACTGTAAAATCTCCGGCGCCATGCGTACTAAACTGTCCGCCCACAGCCGAAACAAACCAGTCTGAGTTACGGAAACAAAAAGAGGCGCTGTGCACCGGAATCAAAGCCTTGCCACTCTGCACATAATCTTTCAGGGCAGTTTCCTGCTCAGGCGAAATCTCATCATGATTGGCATAGATCATCAATCCATCGTAATTGTTAAGTTTGGTAGGATTCAGGTCTGCTACATCAGAAGTGTAAGTGAGGTTGATTCCCCTTTGGAATAAAGGAGTCTGAAGGTACATCATCAACTTTTCCGAGTTGTGATGCTCACTATCATGACCCAATACCAGTATTTCTACTCTACGTGGATCTGTGGATGATAGGAAGTTTGTGTTGCTTTTGCCACCGCATCCCGCGAGGAAAGCAAGCATGAGAATCACCAAGCCAAAACATGGTGATTTAGGCACTTTTGGGGTTTTAAAAATCATATCAGAATTTGAACATTATTTAGCCTACTAAATTCATGTATAAATTTGATCCTTTCTCCCTGTTTTAGCTTGAAAAATGACTGAATTATGATTAATTACGCCTATAAAGCTTACAAATAGTAGAATAAATCAGATAAAACCAATGAAGAAGCCGCTGCAAAAATCCAAAATCCCAAGTAATAAAGTTTTTGTTATCAAGGAATTGAGGGAGTCCTATCTGGACAAATACTGGCATTCTCATGAAGAGTATCAATTGAACGTAATTCTGAAGGGTAGGGGAACCCGGTATATCGGAGATCATATGAAGCCTTTCAAAGAAGGTGACTTGGTGCTTACCGGGCCAAATCTTCCACATGTCTGGCGAAGTGATAATGCTTATTTTGATCAGGAAAATGGATTGGACACTCATGATATTGTCATTTATTTTCCTGAGAGTTTTATGGGGAAAGATGCTTTGCAAAAGGAAGAATTCGAGGAAATAGGAAAATTGCTTGCCAGAGCAGATAGGGGATTGGAGATCACAGGGCAGACCAATAAGACAGTGGTGAAAATGATGAAAGACCTGGTACACCGCAAGGGTGGGGCGAGTATTATTGGCCTCTTGGAGATTCTGGAAGTTTTAGCCCATTCCACCGAACTGGAGCCCATTACACATATAGATTATAAGAGTAATTACACCGCCAACGAAAAAGACAAAATTTCGGAAATACTGGAATATGTCCTGAAAAACTTCAAGGAAAAAATTACCCTTCAGGAGGTAGCGTCTCTTGCCAATATGTCTGAAAGTGCTTTCAGCCGCTATTTTAAGTCAAGAGTGAATAAGTCCTTCTCCGATTTTCTGGGGGACGTCCGGATCAGCAATGCCAGAAGACTTCTTCATGACGAAGACTTGAACATTAGTCAGGTTTGTTACGAAAGCGGTTTTCCCACGCTTTCCAACTTCAACAAGCAGTTTAAAGACCGAATCGGCAAAACCCCGCTCAACTATAAAAAGGAATTCATGGATACATTTTGAAAGATATCAGTTGTTTTCGAATTTCTCCATCACCTGATCCAGGTACGTGCTGCTGACCGGAAAAGAATGGATGTCTATCAAAAGTTGGTGCCGCTCGGCTTTTTCCACCATTCTCATATTTACGATATAGGAGCGATGTGTTCTGATAAAAAAAGAGGGGAGAGATTTTTCTATTTCGGCCAGCGTCAGGCGGCTGATGATTTTTTCATCCCGAAGGTGAAAAGTTACATAGTTACCGGTGGCCTCACAGCACATCAGCTCATTAAATCTCAATTTAAGCTGTCCTTCGGTAGTTTTCACGTAGATAAAGAGCGGCTCTCGGGAAGGCTGAAGCTCCAGCCATTCCTGTGCTTTTTGACAGGCCTTGAGAAACCTCATCAGGTTAAATGGTTTCAATAAATAATCAAGCGCATCGAGTTCAAAACCCTGAACCGCAAAGTCTGAATAGGCCGTGGTGAAGACCACAAGTGTTTCCTTCGGTAAAAGTGCCGCCAGTTCCACTCCACTGATATCCGGCATATTGATATCGAGAAATACCAGCTCCACAGAATTGGTTTTAAGGTATTCCAATCCTTCCACACCATCAGTGAAAACCGCAACCAACTCTAAAAATGGAACTTTGGAAGCGTGGGCTTTTATTACTTCCAAAGCCATGGATTCATCGTCTATCGCAATGGCTTGGATCATTGTTTTTTTATTGACTTGAAGGGTGGATTACGCTGAAATTTTATTTTACTCATACCGGGCAGCGAATTTAAGACAATTGTACACCTAAATGAACAAAATGCTCGGTGTCATTTGCCACGATGGTTAAGGTGTGTTTATCCGGATAATAATAGGTCAATCTGTTTTTGACATTTTCCAAGCCTATCCCGGATTCATCCCGGGGATCTTCCGTTTGCTTTTTAGGATGGATGCTATTTACCACATCCAAATGGACAGAGCCCTTAAGGCATCTCAGATTAATTTTAATCCAGGATTTGCTTTTAGTGCTGATGCCGTGCTTAAAGGCATTTTCGACGTAGGGGATCAGCAACATGGGCGCAATACTGCCCTCGCAGACATCGTCGGTTAGCTTGATCTCTACCTCCAGATTTGATTCGTTTTTGAAGCGCAGCATCTGCAGATCCAGGTAATTCCTCAGGTAATCAATCTCTCTGTTAAGGGGGATTTTATCCATGTGGTTTTCATGCAGCATAAAACGCATCATATCACCGAGTTTTTGGATCCCGTCCGAGGTTTTCTCAGCACCTTCCATCAGTGCAGCTCCATAGAGCGTATTCAGCGCATTGAAGAGAAAGTGTGGATTGATCTGGGATCTGAGAAAGCTCAAGTTTGCCGAGCTTTGGTTTACCTGCAGGGAAAGATCATCGATTTTACCGATGTAATCCTCGTATTTTTTGAAGATGAGATTGGATAATGGGAAAATGACGAAAATCAGCAATAGAATCATTCCCAAACCAAGAAGCATGATTTCAGGAATATGCTGTTCTGCCGCAATGATGAAAAACACCAGAGCAATAATCGAAATAAGACCCCATAGGAACCAACGATATGCTTTGATATTCCCCGACTGCCGGTTTTTGTAAAGTAAATAATAGTTATACAATACAAAGAAAATCACTCCTGGTAGCACTATAAAGAGAATAATCAGAGTGCCTTGGTTCACAAAGATCTGTGAAGCAATCAAGAAGATCACAGCAAAAATTACTATTGTCAAGAGCCGGACTCCATTATAAAGATGATAGTCCTTAAAAGTCGGTGGCAAAAGCATCTTTTTCAACAGGATGGCTGTCAGCAAATAACCTGGATAAAGCGCCAGCATACTAAAGTAAAACCTGAAGAACCTTTCGGCATCAGTACCTATGCCCGCAGCACAAACTCCCGAAAGTGCACCCGTGATGACTGCGCAGAGAATACTGAACAGGATCAATCTAACTACTTTCTTGTCTGCCAGATAGTTAGGTATGATCACCAGATGTATTACATAAAAACCTATATAAATCACGATAGGCATGAACACAGAACCAAAGAACTTATCAATCTGGTCATAATTGGCTCCTGACACGATATTGGTCAGCACAATAATCAAAAAAACAAAGGTAGCTATCCACCATTCTATGTCTCTGAATACAAATCTTCTCGATTTCATATATTACTGTAAATTAATTTGTTGACTTATCTTGATTCAATCAGATTTGTAGTAATGTTCAAGGTAATCTTTTCTTCTTTCTTCTTATCCTGGCTACATGAAGAAAACAGCAATACCAGATTGTAAATAAGTGCCAAAAGTATAAGCAAATAATAGACTTTCTTGGTGTTCATTTGATTCTCTTCCTAATTGATAGTTCAAGATTACCTGTCCTGGAAAGTCTTTACAAAAGTATGTGACGAAACGTGGGGATTATGGGATGGATTGTGAGTTTGGATGGTGCGTTTGGATTGAATCCCGCAAAGGCGCGGCGGCGCAAAGGAAAAATGGAGAGCGAGGCTAGAGCTCGTCATTGCGAAGCTGAGGCTATCCGTCATCGCGATCCGCCTGAGGCGGAGAAGCGATCTCGTAGTAAGGAGCACACTCATGAGATTGCCACGTCAAAAACAATTCCCGTTGGTCATTGGTTTTTCCTCGCAATGCCGGGCAAAGCAATGAATTGACGAAGTACGATTGACGATTTACGGGATCACCTATAACCTTTGAGGTATTTTTATCCTCGAAGGTTTAATAGTAGCTCCCGCAAAGGCGCGGTGGCGCAAAGGAGAATTAGATGCTTAGACAGTCTTCTACCTAGTTCGTCATCGCGAGCGAAGCGCGGCGATCCCGTAGTAAGGAGCACACTCATGAGATTGCTTCGTCAAAAACAACTCCCTTCGGTCATTGGTTTTTCCTCGCAATGACGGACAAAGCAATCTTATTGTATTTACAAAGTACGAATGACGATTTACGGGATCAACGGAAAGTGAAGATTTATTCTAAGAAGCTGACTCAATTAGTTGTTTGGAGAATATCGAAGGATCAGCTTAATGTGCCTAGATTCACTAATGCCGTAAATCGTACTTCGTAAATCCAAAATCAGAAAAGATTGCCACGTCAAAAACAATTCCCTTTGGTCATTGATTTTTCCTCGCAATGACGAATAATGAAGGAATGGAATCTGACGAGCCTATGAAGTTCAAATAAATGTACCCATTATCAAGAATGCCGTAATTCCCATATCGTAAATCGTAAATAAACTAATCTCGAATCTCGAAGTGATCCACACTTCAGTGGCTATTTCGTCATCGCGATCCGCCTGAGGCGGAGAAGCGATCCCGTAGTAAGGAGCACACTCATGAGATTGCTTCGTCAAAAACAATTCCCGTTGGTCATTGATTTTTCCTCGCAATGACGAACACCGACCTATGAAGTTCAAATAAATGTACCCATTATCAAGAATGCCGTAAATCGTACTTCGTAAATCGTAAATAAGCTAATCTCGAACGCCGAATGATGAATATCGAATTTCGAAGTGATCCAAAATCAGAAAGGATTGCCGCGTCAAAAACAATTCCCTTTGGTCATTGGTTTTTCCTCGCAATGACGACAAAACAATGAATTGATGAACTTACCGAAAAGCCCTTGCAAAATCATTTTACAAGGGCTTTTTTTAAAATTCAAATTAATATTTTTAGCGTTATGCGCTTAGCAAATCTCTCAATTCCTTGGCTGCTTGAGCTGGATCCTCAGCACCATAAATTGCTGCTCCGGCTACTGCTACTACAGCGCCCGAGTCTTTTACTGCCTTAATGCTGGTACGGTTTACACCACCGGCAATGGAAACCGGGACTCCGGCACGGGAAGCTTCATCGATCAATACTTGGATGGAATAACCTTCTTCAGCTTGCTCGTCTAGGCCCGCATGTAATTCTACGAATTCCACACCTAGCGCAATAACCTCTTGCGCACGTTTTACGCGGTCTTTTACCCCGATAGTATCTACAACAACCGCTTTACCATAGATTTTTGCTGCATTTACTGCTCCTATGATCGTGGAATCACCTGTTGCTCCTAAGATAGTGATGTAATCAGCCCCGGCTTTGAATGCCATTTCTGCCTCTAGGGCTCCGGCATCTGCGGTCTTAAAATCAGCAAAAACCAGTTTGTCTGGAAATGCATTTTTCATAGCAGTGATCACTGCCAAGCCCTCGCTCTTGATAAGTGGAGTTCCTAATTCGATAATATCTACATAAGGAGCTACTTTAGACGCCAATGCGATTGCAGCTTCAGTAGTTAATAAGTCAATTGCTACTTGTAATTTAGCCATAGTATTCTTGTTGATTTAGTTTTAAATTTTATTGAGAGGGGAAGCTATTCCATGTTAGAATGGCGCTTCCACAATTCTTCGGCGGTGCTGCCGTCATTTTTCCACAGTACCTGAATCAACGCATCAAACATAATTAACAATGCCTGTTCAAATAAGCTTCCCGCATACTGAGCAGAGATGCTTTCATTTGCCAGTTGCTTTTGCGCTGCCGGAAGTATCACCGTAGAATCTGACAATTTGGCCAAGGCAGAATTCCCGTCGGTAGTGAAGCAAATAATACCTGCTTTTACTTTCTGGGCGGTTGTAGCTGCATTTACAATGCTTTTGGTAGTTCCGCTTCCTGATCCTGCTATGAGCAAATCTCCCTCGCCGATAGCAGGCGTGGTGGTTTCCCCGATTACATTGACTTTAAACCCCAGATGCATCAATCGCATGGCCGCAGCTTTCATCATCAATCCACTGCGTCCCATTCCCATCACAAAAATCTGATCCGCGGCTTTGATCTGAGGGATTATAGCTGCCAGTTGAGAAAAGTCCATGTGGTTGCTCAGGTTGAGATGCTCCTTATAGATAGCAGCAAGTGCGGAGGAGAGTTGGGTATCTAAGTTGAGGATTGGTATAGCTGTATCTGCCATCGATTGTTTTTATTCCTGTGTTGATTTCAGGTACAAAGCTAGGTTGATGGTCAGGAGCTACTGTTATACAATCTGATACTTGTGTGGTACTATTTGCCAAACAGCAATCGCCATGTGGTAAAATCGTCTATTTATGTGGTACATTTCGGAAACTGAATGCTTTCTCACTCCTGTGGAGAAAGCTCAAAGCGTTGGTTTTTACCCGAAAACATCAAGTATGTTAAGTAATAAAGTTTTATATATCAGAGATTTGGCGGACTGTCCTCCGTCATATTTGGATGATCCGGCGAGGCGGGAATTCTTCGAAATAGTCTGGTTGAAAAATGAGGAAGCGCTTCATACAATACAGCATGACTTTCAGACATTGAAAGGAGACTGGATTTATTTGATTCCGCCATACCGCGTTCATCAGTTGAATAAGGCAGGGAAAAAGGGTGTTCTGGTTTCTTTTAAACAAGAGTTGCTGGAAGATGACCTCAAGGAATTTTTGCTGGATGTTTTTCGGATCTTTAATATCCAAGGGGAATTTTCCTGTCTACAGGTAAATGAAGAAACTGCAAAAAGCCTGACTTCCGTCTACAGATTGATGGAAGAGGAATATAACCAGCTTTCAATCAATTTGATCATGCTCAAGGCGCTTCTTAAGGTTCTCTTACTAAAATTGATACAGCTCAAAGAGCACCATTTTACCTTACAGGATATTCAAGAGAAGCGTGTGTATGAATTTATGATGCTGCTGGAGCTTCATTATCATGAAGAACGAACGGCGGACTTCTATGCGGAAAAACTAGGCATCAGTGCAAAACGGCTAAATCAAATCCTAAAAGAGAAGCTGGATAAAACTGCAGTGCAGTTGATTCATGATCGGTTGATTCTGGAAGTGAAGAGGCAAATTATCCACAGTGAGAATACAATGAAGGAGATTTCATTCAATCTGGGTTTTAAAGATCGGTCATATTTTAGCAGATTTTTCAAACAACACACAGGCCAAACTCCCCAAGAGTTTCAGATCAAAGTAAGAAACCATGTATTGGAGCGGGAAAACACACTTTTTGAGTGATATAATAGTAGCTCCCGCAAAGGCGCGGTGGCGCAAAGGAGAATCGGTTATCCGTCAATTGCGAAGCTGAGGTACGAAGCTGAAGCTATCCGTCATCGCGATCCGCCTGAGGCGGAGAAGCGATCTCGTAGTAAGGAGCACTCATAAGAGATTGCCGCGTCAAAAACAATTCCCTTTGGTCATTGGTTTTTCCTCGCAATGACGGACAAAGCAATCTTATTGTATTTACGAAATACGAATGACGATTTACGGGATCAACGGAAAGTGAAGATTTATTCTAAGAAGTTGACTCAGCTAGTTATTTGGAGAATACTGAGGGATCAGCTTAATGTATCTAGGTTCAAGAATGCCGTAAATCTCATATCGTAAATCGTAAATAAGCTAATCTCGAACGCCGAATGATGAATATCGAATATCGAAGTGATCCAAAATCAGAAAAGATTGCCGCGTCAAAAACAATTCCCTTTGGTCATTGGTTTTTCCTCGCAATGACGACGAAGCGATGAATCCTAGAGTAAACCACACATCATCGGTTATCCGTCATCGCGATCCGCCTGAGGCGGAGAAGCGATCCCGTAGTAAGGAGCACACTCATGAGATTGCCACGTCAAAACCAATTCCCTTTGGTCATTGGTTTTTCCCCGCAATGACGAACACCGACCTATGAGGTTCAAATAAATGTACCCATTATCAACAATGCCGTAAATCCGATATCGTAAATCGTATATCAAAACGGATTGCTCATCAAATCAATTCCCCACAGCAAGGGAAGTAAGAAATACACCATAAAGGTTGCGAGAATTATGGAAATGATATTCAGCCAAAAACCGGCACTCACCATATCCTTCATCTGCAAATAACCCGAACCGAAAACCACGGCATTGGGCGGAGTGGCCACAGGAAGCATAAACGCACAACTTGCCGCTAAAGTAGCCCCAACCATCAGTCCAAAAGGATGCAAATCCAGTTTGAATGCCACTGAAGCCAGAATCGGGAGCAACATGGAGGCTGTCGCTACATTGGAGGTAACCTCGGTGAGGAAATTAACCGAAGCTACTATTATAAGGAGTAAGGCTATGTAGCTGATTCCTTCCAGCAGCGTGAATTTCTGGCCTATCCATTCCGCAAGGCCTGTACTCTGAAAACCTGCGGCCAAAGCCAATCCGCCACCAAACAGGATCAACACCCCCCAGGGGATTTTCTCGGCAGTTTTCCAGTCCAAAATCCGGACATTCTTGGTAGAGGAGGGGAGGACAAAAAGTATAACTACTCCTATTAATACAATGATCGTATCGTTTATTTGCGGTAGGAATTTCTCCAAAAAGAAGCTTCGTGTAATCCATGCCAAACAAACCGTTCCGAAGACTATCATCACGGTTTTCTCTTCGAAGTTAATTTTCCCAAGCGCTTCCAATTGCTTGGAAACGATGTTTTTACCGTCATTTAGACTGAATTTTTTAGGAAGTGGATTGGCAGAAGAGACCAGATAATACCAGCAGATAATCAGTAAGACAGATGCTAAAGGCAATCCGAAAAGCATCCACTCGTTAAAACCTATGGTGTAACCATACAGGTCAGAGATTACAGCTGCTAAAATCGTATTGGTAGGCGTGCCGATCAGTGTGGCGACTCCGCCGATAGAAGCTCCATAAGCGATCCCCAACATAATATTTTTACCCAAACTATGGGCAATCACCGAATTAGAAGAACCTAGTTGATCCTTAAATTGATTCACTACAGCCAAACCGATGGGAAGCATCATCAGCGAGGTCGCAGAATTGGAAATCCACATGGAGAGAATTCCTGTGGCAAGGATAAATCCCAGAACTATACGTCGCAGATCAGTGCCTAATAAATTTATTATGTTAAGTGCAATTCTGCGGTGTAGATTCCATTTCTCAATTCCTGTAGCCAGTAGGAAGCCACCCATATAGAGCATAACTGTAGGGTGCATGTAATTGCTCGATACATCGACTATAGGCAAAATCCCGAGCATAGGCATAAATATCAGCGGGAGAAAAGCCGTGGCTGCAATAGGGATCGCTTCAGAGATCCACCAGATTGCCATCCATGCAGCAAGTGCCAGCATGGCTCGGGCTTCGGGAGTCAAACCTGGAGAGTCAACCAAAAAATAAATCAGCAGAAAAGCTACAGGTCCAAGAAAAAGCCCCAGACGGGGAAGTTGATTATTCATAAAGCTTACAGGTCGGGGTATAGGGGAATCAGAGCCTTAAGTTAAAAATAAATGGGAAATGGAGGAGTATTGATTTTTCTATTTAACATAATATAAATTATGTAACAATTACTGTAATTATTTATTTCATGCCGATTCTACAACTTCATTTTTTTTACACTTTGTCCTTCTATTAAACAATGCTTTTCTCATATTTCTAAGTTCCTGAATAGTTTCGTTCTCAATATCTGGAAGTAACAGAGGATCAGTAAAATTGAGAATTTCATCCAAAGTCGATCCGTTATTAAAAAGAGATTCAAGCTCATCATATTGATCTTGAGTTATTAAATCAATATATGGAATATGCAAAGCTTTAAATTCAGTTGGAATCAATTCTAGGACACCACCTCCATAAAATCTACCTTCCAATTCGGCACGAACTAATGTTAGTGAATTGTAAAATGAAAAAACAAGATTTCTGATATTATATTCTTTCTTCGAAATTACTCTATAAAAAGAATCCGTTACCAATACATCTGCATTATTTAAGAAAATACGGGGAAACCAATGACTTCTCTTACAGAATATTGCTTCAGAACTCCATATACTTGGTACATGGTACCAATTGATCCTCCTTTTCATTTTATATCGTTCATGAAGATTTATATCCTCTCCTTCTTGAATGAAATTTTTGGCACCTTCTGAAAGCTGACTCTTAGGTTTATTATCAAAACACACTAAATTAACAGATCTATCGGCATCTCTTAATTGATCAAAACTTTCCTTACTAATTGTTATGGTGTTGTGAATAATATTACTTTTCTGAAGTATAGGTTTTATGTAATCATTTATATTATAGTGAAATAAATCTGATTGCTTACGAATGAAATAACTGTTGGCAGCAGTTACAATCCCTACTTCTGCCCGCTGGCAATAATAACTTATGGGTTGTAACTTTAGTTTATTTGAAATATAATCAATAACATTTAATTGCTGATCACTTAGAATATAATTAGTCCATTTGTCTAGCTTTTCTCTATGAACATTAAAGTTCATTTCTGTATAGTTTGGGATTTTTAGGTCGTCCAACCTGTCAACCTGATAAAAGCTAACTCCATGTTCAGTCTGAATAGTATGCTTTTTTATCCCTATTATTGCCACAACATCTTGTTCTGCATTTTCAAAAATGAGCTCATTGAAAGCAAAAATCTCCACCCTTTCAAAGCTGTCTAGTATTAATTTCCGTAATCCGCTAGTATATTTTACCTGAAGTAGCTCCGACGGTAAAACAAAGCACATAATACCATCATCACTCAAATTCTCAATCGACTTTATCAAAAAAGTTGGCCAAATATTTTTAACTTCACCAGAGATATTTGAAGCACAAATGTTTTTACATTTTCTTATCTGTTCATCAGACAAATATTTTTTGCTGATATAAGGAGGGTTTCCAATAATTAGTGAGTATTTTTTTTTGAAATCCAAATCTAGAAAGTCAAAATTCAGAGGGTTAACATATTGTGAATTTACATTCTTGTTTTTTGTGGCTTTTATATATGATTTTTTAAGTTCATTGGGATCTATTTCAACCAAGTCAAGCGTTGATTTTCTATTAATTAAGTGTTGTCCAAGTACCTCAACAAACTCCCCATCTCCGCAACTTGGTTCTAAAATAGAAAGATCATCCTGCTGACCTATGTATTTAGTAAATATATGATCAACCAAGAACTTTGATAATATACTTGGGGTATAGTAAGATCCGGTATTTTTCTTCTCAGACATTAAATAGCTTATTCAAATACACCTCTTCAATTTCATATAGTGCCAGCATGCTTTCGATGATTATTGGGTTGTCTGGTTTTTCTTGTCTTATTGTTTTAGCTTCTTCAATAGCATTTCTTATTTTTTCTAGTAGCCATAGAATCGAATGCTGGACATTATACAGAGACAATTCGTTATACATCCACTTCCCTAAAGGAGTTACCCAGTAGATTTCACCATTATTACATTTAGCAAAGTGACGACTATAATCATCACTTGTGGGATCTATAAATCCTTGATCATTAATAATGTCAATATCCTCATTATTGGATGGCCATTTACCCGATTTTGACCTATTGCAAGACTTACATGCATATGCGAGGTTTGAATAATCATTCTGCGAAATATTTCGCAGTACTCTCTTTGGTCTCCAATGGTCAATTTCAAAGTCGTTGGATCTTCTCAAATCAAAAGAGTCACAGTAACCACACCTCTGATTAAAGTCCTCTCTAATAGTATCAAAAAAATCTTGATATCTTGGTCGTTGCTCTTGTTCACTTCTCTTTGGATGAATTGACCTGAATTCTGAAAGTCTAAGCATCTTTAATCCTTTTTAATATTTCATCCACTTTTAGATTAGTCTCCTTAAGACTCGATAAATATTCCTGTGTATTTAGGACTTCTGGCAAAGCAGTTCTTCTACTATCTAAGTCAATTAGAAATTTCTTGTGAATAAACAGTTCATTCTCTTCATCAATTGAGATTTTATATGCCTTCTTCTTTTCAGTTAACTCTTCCAATCTTGTTTTTGCTTCGTCTATGTCCTGCTGATAGTTATTTATCAGTGTTTTCAACTTCATTCGGAAGTCATTACTACGTTTCTCGTCTTGTTTAATAGATTTATCATTGATCATGTAAATAATCTCATTCTCAACTTCAGGTATTACTTTATCTTCCTTTGCGGTGTATATTATCTTTGGAAAATAGGGTCTTATTTCATGAAAAACCTCTATTAAGTCACTCCCTTCAAACCGAACACCCGTTTCCGACAAATGATAATCAACTACAAGGCACTCAATATCAGAATCAAGTATTTGATTTAATAAATCGTCCATTGATGTTTCTGGAGTTACCTCGAATAATTCGACAACAATATCATCTTCATCATCTTCCATTAGGTTTTGAAAGTCGATTCTTTCCGCTTCTTGTTCATCTATATATCCAATCTTATAAGTGGCCATTGGTCTGATTTCTTATGGTTCTATCAAATGAGAATTTAATTGCAAATCCAGTCTTAGGGCTCAAAAGCTCAACCTCCCCATTATAATCTTCAATTACATTTTTAACCAGATACATCCCTAAACCAGTACCTATTTCATTACCTCTCTTATCTCTTTTAGAAGTTACAAAAGGTCTGAAAATCTCATTTGGATCGTCTGCAAATACATCAGAAAGGCCAATGCCATTATCGGAGTAAAAAATACTTACTTGTCCATCTGAGAATGACCATTCTATTTTCACTTCTCGTTGATACTTCTCTTTGCGTAATTTAAAAGCCTCTAGTGAGTTAGTTAATAGATTGTTGAAGATTGAATCCATATCAATCTCAAATGCTCTTAAATTATTATTTTTATTCTTGTTTCCGCACAGTACAAGATTTACATTTCTTTCTTTCAAAACAAATTTCCAGTTCTTACCAAACTGCTCGAAGTAATTACCAAAATTCAAATTCTTCCGTTTCCTTTTATCAGTCTTAATGGAGCTCAAAGAATAGTCTATCCAGCCTTTTAGTTTATCATGATCTGTCCTAATAAACTCAATTAATTTAAATGGATTCTTATTGTCAGCAAGCTCTTTGATTTGCTCTTTAGTAATTAGGGAAGCTAGATGTTTTTCTAAATACCTTAATCTTGGTTGAAGGTTATTACTGATTGCTTTGAGTTCATGATCAAAAGAGGCAACAATTAGCCCAAGGCTAGCGAGACTTCTCAGCAACCTTAGCTCAACATCCTTTTCAGACTCTTCTTCTTCTTTCTCTTTTTCTTGTTCAGTAGAAAATTCGGAGAGTTTTCTTTCAATTATAGAGGTCGTATCCTCAGATGACTGCTTATTCTCTTGCCCTTCTCCTTCTTTATTTTTGTTCTGTTCTTCTATTAGTTCTTTGGCAATTGCCTCAGCCTTCTTTCTTAAATCTTCCTTCTCTCTCTTTTCTCTTTCCAGTTTAGCCTTCAAATAAAACGGATGAAGAATCCTACTGCGGTCATATTCAAATTCACTTATAATACCAACTATGATTCTTTTGAATGTTTCAAACGTAGTATTTTCAATAAGGGAACTTCTATCTGACTTATCTCGGAGATTTGGATTAAAGACTCTTGAAACGTCTATTACCCCAGCAATTTGTTTTGCACGCACCCTCCAATCCCCAACTCTTTGACCTGCACTTGCAGGGCTTGAAGCTTGTCTTTTACCAAGGTCAAGCCAGTCATCTCCAGGCTCTCCATATGGTCTTACTCTAAAATGATCTCTGTATATTTTTATACCGCCAAATTTTTCAAATGACTTTGCAAATAGAGAGTAATCATTCTCATAATAAGGGTAACTTTTGAAATCTTCTTTACCGGGCTTAGATAGTTTCGTGAAATAAAAATTAAACTTAAAATCTCCCACATCCTTTAGAAATTCTTCTCCATCTTCCTTTCTCCACTTTAGAATTTTGGTAACATCTTTTTCAAATTCAAATCCCCCTTTTTTCAAAGTTTCTAGATCATAAGGATTGTTTGATTCAACTATGGAGAATACATCTTCAAATTCCTGCATAGTTCTTTCTATATCAAGTTCTTTTCTCTCAATTTTAAGTTTAACCTTGAGTTTACTTGCTATATACTCAGACTCAACTTTGTACTCATAGTGATTGAAATAATTTGATGAGACCTCTCCAAACTCACTTTCTTGGTTTAAATCAAATTGATAAATAAAGAAGAGTCCTAACTCTTTTGGCGGTATTAAGGATTCCAAACTTTTAAAAAGTTTCTGAAGGCTTAATTTGTCCCATTGATCTCTTAAATTGGAAATCCTAATAATTGTGCCATGACTGAAATCATAATCATCATTATTAAGAACTTGATGTATGCTTTCACTTGAAAATTGATTTTTTAGATACGTTTTATAATCAAATCCTTTAATTTCCTCTAAGTCAGCTTGTACGTCTGAAAGAGTTCTTCCTTGCTCCTCAAATTGCTGCCAATTCATTGTCCAATCGTGAGCTTCCCCTTTTCCATCAATTGGACATGTAATCATGTTTGAGATTAAACCTAAGCGATCCAAAGCAAATCGTCCTAAACCTTTCGCTCCTGTTTTAATTCTACCCTCTTTACTTGTAAATTCAACTAATTTATTATCAGTACCAATCTTCATCCATTTATTCACTATGGTTTTTTCATCCATACCTTCACCATTATCAACTATATAGATTGAATTTTCGCTATTAAATATTTCCGTAAGTTGTTTGAGCATATCTCCCTCAGGTGCTTTAACAAGTCTATATTCGCCTTCATTTTGTTCATATGAGGATGTGATTAAAGTATGTTTCATATGAAGGGACTCATATGCTCCTGAAGAAATTATCTCGGGAATACCATAATATTTAATATCAAAAACAACCAACGAAACTTTACCGTCAGCGTCATAACAGTTTTTCACGAGTTCAATGATTGCCCCTTCGGCATTAGAAAAATTCTCTTGCCCAATCAATCTTGCCGTTCTGGCAGAAACTTCAAACGATATCTTGGTCATTTTAAATTTGTTTGTATGATGCAATTAGGTCTCTTACATCAACGTGAACTATTTCAGCAATCCTATTTAAATTTCGAAGACTTGGTTGAGTTTTTTTGCACATATGAATTGGTCATATTGTAGCTTTTATTGAGCTTCTCAGCTAGCCAAGATTGTTTAATCCTCTTACCCTCAAGTACTTATTTTATTCGATTCATCATCTTTAAAATTGACGAAAGTGGAAGATAACTATATTGTGATATTTATCTCAAAATTTGAGATGTTTATTTAGGGCAATAGGATTTTGACTTGTGCATATTTGCCCGCACACATTTGCCATTCCCACTACCTTCCCTCCTGCCAAAATTGTCAAAAGAGTGCTCGTGACTGCTAAGAAATGAAGTGACTGCTTCTAAGGAAAAAAAAGGCCTTTACGCTAAACTATTAATGCCAACCCTGAACCGAAGCTATATTAACATAACACAGGCCATTATGTAACAAATTTGAAAGGTTTATATTGGAGATGTAAATCCTCCCAAGCCAGTGGAGACTGATTCACAGACGTTATGGATTCTATTTGATGGCATCTTCGGATCCAACCCCCAGCTACTTGGGTAAACTCCCCCCTCAATCCCCAAAATAAAAATACACCGCATCTATAAAGCACCGCATCATAGCTGCCCAGATCATCAGCTGCATATGTTCCTTGAGCTTGGGGTCATTTTCCAGAGCATAAATTTCCTCAGGACGTATATCAGGCCCCACGTTCTTCAACTTATCCATAAACTCTCGAAAGTAGGAATCGCCTACAATAGACGTTATCGTATGCAAAAATTCCTGTTGTATTTCCCCATGACTGACTGTATCCAAGATCAATGAGATGATTTCCAGATTGGAATCCTCCGGATCTATCTTCGGCCAAGCGGCAGAAGGGTTTTGGTAAAGCTCCTCTCCCACCAGGCTCCAGATTAAATCAAGTAACGTAAACAGTAAGAACCCAATTTTAACCATGCTACGGCATTCTTTATCGCAGACGACGAGCAATGGTATCTTCCCTTTCAGGATATCCTCAGGGGAATAGTCCTCCATTAATTCAGGCATACTAAAAAAATTCCTTAAGGCACAATGGTCTTCCCTTTTCCCCAACCAATGTAAAATGCCCTCTATATGCACATCAGCAGTAAATTCGGTAAATAGAATCCGAAAAGTTGCTTGGGCTTGATCTGTGCTGCTTACCGGATTTTTGAATTGTGGTCGGTTTTTCTTTCTTGTTGCCATATCTTAAAGTACAATGAGTTAGACGGCAATAATCAGTTAAGCTGACTTAGTGTACTATTCCTGAATCGGATATTTTATTCCGGTAGAATGGATATTTTAGACGTAAGTTCCCGTTTTGAAATAGGCTGATTTAGGAAATATGGCTTAACTTTAATCGTAATTAAATCTGAACAAATGGAACCAAAGATACACGAGGGACGAAATGTGAAACGTTTTCGGGAAATGCTGGGCATCAAACAGGAAGCTCTGGCCTATGAATTGGGCGATGACTGGAATCAGAAGAAAATCTCCCAATTGGAGCAAAAGGAAAGCATCGAGACGGCACTGCTCCAAGAAATAGCTGACGCGCTGAAGATTCCTGTGGAAGCCATCAGAAACTTTGATGAGGAACAGGCAATTACTTTTATCTCAAATACTTTTAATAACCACGACCAGTCAAGTGGTATGAATTATCATCCGACCTACAATATAAATCCTTTTGAAAAATGGCTTGAAGCCATGGATGAAAACAAAAAGCTGTACGAACGTATGCTAAAGGAAAAGGATGATATGATTCTGACGTTGCAGGCGATGCTGGAGAATATAAGGAAATAGTATTCGTCCACGAATTGTAAGTCCGATACTTTTATCTCCTTAAGTAAATTTCCCCTCCTGCGTGTCATTCGGCCTGGGAATAGTAAATTTATTTGAGCCAAATGTAAACCTGTAGGTTGACACTATGAATATTGTTAGTATATTTGAGCGATCAAAGGACAGTCTTTATGCTGTAAAGTATGATGAGGAGCCGTTGGATGCGCTGGAATTACTACAAGAATACTGGTCTGATCCTGAAGAATTGCACAAGTTTTTCAAGAAATATAAAAAGGATTATGAAGCTTATTATGGGAAAGCCAAAATTAGCCAGATTGTCGAAAAAGCAATTGACGATGCTGATCTCCTATTTGAAGCCTTATTCAAATTGGCTGAAGATGAATCAGGAAAACATCTAGGCGAATTTTTTAAACCCCTACACAACAAGGAAGCAGGAAAAGCTTATGAACTACAACAACTTAAAGCATACGGTAGGCTAAGTAATTCATTTCTGAGGATTTACGCCATTCGGTATGGTAATTCGTATGTAATTACGGGTGGAGCGATCAAGTTGACTGATCAGATGAAAGACCGCAAACACACGAAGGAAGAGCTCTATAAGCTCAATTTAGTAAGAGCTTACCTCAAAGAGCATGGTGAAGAAGGAGAGTTCGTTTACTTAGATATTTAAGACAATGAGCAAGACAGAAGAAAAGTTGAAAAACCTGGCGGCAAAGAATCCCCCTTCCAACTGGAAGGAAAAAGTTGCCTATAGAAAAGAAAACAAGGCGTGGCTTAAGAAGTCAACACGGATTGCATTGCGCATTTTGGATGCCTTGGATGATAAAGGCTGGAAACAAACCGACTTAGCCAAAGCCCTCGGTGTGACCCGTCAGCAAATAAGTAAATTGGTAAAGGGGCAGAATGATTATAAGCTTTCGACCATTACCCAATTGGAAAAAGTATTGAAGATCCAGTTACAGGCTATTTTGGCAGAGAATGAGCAGGTAATGACTGAAGAGATGATAAAAGAAAAAGTAAAGGAGGAAATCACTGATTACCATCGCAAATTGACTCTGACCCAGCAATACTTTGAATTAAAGAATCAAAAACCAAATCCTCATACAGTTATGGCGGTAGAGCCAAGTGCTGAGGATGGATATGCACTAGCAGGATGAAAGCAAAATTCTCCCCCCTTCAATTATTGGATTTCAAACTCTTGGAGTCGCATTATGAGTTTATTGTGCCAGAGGACGAGGCTGTGGAACCTTCACAACTATTCCTTATATATCCTGTTGAAATAGATTTTGACATGAGTCCCATCGAGGAAGATGGAGAAATTCAGTTGATCACTAGGATTGAAGTGAATGTAGAGGATGGGAATAAAATCCCGGGATACAAGTTGATGGTAGAAGGTGGTGGCACCTTCAAGATCAGTGAATCCGAGGAAATAGAAGAAGGCCTGCGTAACAATCTCTTGAAATTTTCCACCTTAAATATGATGATCAATAACCTTCGTAATATTATTTATCAGATCACCAATTTGGGTCCTTTGGGCGGTTATTTACTACCTCCTATTGATATTACAAAGTTGCTTAATGATAAGGCTAAGGAGCAAGAAGTTAAATAACTTGGCTGTTTTTTTCTGATTTCCAATCTTAAGTAAGGAACTCATGCTGAGCATGACAAAATTAAGGATATTGGACCATCTGAAACATGATCAAATCAGAAAAAATACAATTAGGGGTTAGTGAATCAGTTAGGCTATACTATCGAAGATTGACTATAAAAAATTATTTTGACCAAGAGTCGAATTTGTACCTGCTGCGTTTTTAACTTATGTTGAATTAGGATTTTAGTCTAATTTTGCCACGGGCTGCGGCAAAGATGAATAGCACTGTTATTTCAGAATTTGTAATCCCGTTAGTAATCTTCTTTGTGAAATCTTTGTGTGCTTTGCGGTTAAAAAAAATCACTCAGCTAGTTGGCTCTCGATAAATATCAAAGATATAAAGTCGAAGATTGTTCTGAAGATCTGAAACCTTCGAGGTGTAAAAAAAACCTCAAAGGTTATCCCGAACCAATATTTCAGGAATTTGAAATTCCGTTAATCATAATTATCAGATGATCTCCTCTATGCCAACAAAATGAAATTCGTTTCCATCCTCCTGAAGGAAATATCATTGCCCTGGCGAACCATAATCTAAGCAAGAGCGGTTGGACAACTTCTCACTTTGACCTATTTTTACAAAAGACCTAAACCCATTAACCTATGCAAAAAACTTTTCTACTTACCCTACTTCTATGTCTTGGATTGACTGTCGCAAAGGCACAACAAGGTACCAAAGAGCGAGTCAAAGTACATAGCCGCGCACTGGAGGGCAACCTAATTGGTGATCCTGCAGACCGGGACGTGACAGTCTATCTCCCTCCTTCTTATCAAACTGATCCTGACAGAAACTTCCCTGTGCTCTATATGCTTCATGGATTTACCGACACGGATTCGCAGTGGTTTGGATGGGAAGATCATTGGATCAACCTTCAGGATGTGATCGAGCAGTCCCTCTCAGACGGAGGTTCCAAAGAGATGATTGTGGTGATGCCCAATGCTTACAACAAGTTTAAAGGAAGCATGTATGCAAGTTCGGCCACCATAGGCGACTGGGAAACCTTTGTCACCCAAGAGCTAGTGAGCTACATAGATTCCAAGTACCGAACGCTAGCCCATAAGGAAAGTAGAGGACTTGCCGGACATTCTATGGGCGGCTACGGCACACTTCGTCTCGGCATGAAATATCCTGATGTTTATTCTGCCATCTACGCCCTAAGCCCCTGCTGTATGGACGGCGGAGCATCGACCAATCCTGAGATGATTTCCAAGTTGGAAAAATTCACTCCTGATCAACTGCAGGATGCATCGTTTTTCGAGATTGCGGCGCTTGCTACTTCTGCTGCCTTTGCACCCAATCCCCAAAATCCTCCCTTCTATCTGGATCTGCCCGTAAAGGACGGGGCTCCCAATCAGGAAATCATCAATAAGATCATCGCAAGCCGGACGCTCACCACTATAGACCACTATATCCCAAACCTGAAAAAGCTTAAAGCCATAGGAATGGATGCCGGCACAGAAGATAGAGGTATCAGCGCAGCCACCCAAAAGCTGCATGAAGTATTGGATGCTTACCAGATCGAGCACCTTTATGAAAGCTACGAAGGAGACCACCTCAACCGCATTGCCGAACGCATTGAAACCAAAGCCTTGCCTTTCTTTTCAGAACACCTTGTTTTTCAGAAAAGCACTGTAAGCGAAATCATTGAAAATGGAGGTACAGGTCAGTATCCTGCCGTAATGACTTCGGAGTCCAGCCTGCCCACGCATACCATCTTTAGACCCCAGAACATCGAGGCTTTTGGCGGAGCACAAAAGCTTCCTGTAATCGCTTGGGGAAATGGTGCCTGCTACGATTCTCCTTGGGAGCATGTCAACTTTCTGAATGAAATAGCTTCTCATGGTTTTCTGGTCGTCGCGATCGGTACGATGCCCAAACAGACTGATATTCGTTCCAAGTCGCAAAAACTACTGGATGCCATAGACTGGGCCATTGCACAAAATAATGATCCCAAAAGCCCCTATTATCAAAAGATCGACACCGGCCACATTGCAGTGAGCGGTATGTCCTGCGGAGGCTTACAGACTATTGAAGTAGCCGATGATCCCAGAATCACAACCGTTGGCGTATTCAACAGTGGCGTATTGGGGAATCCCGGAGGTGGAATGCCTGGCATGCCACAGGTCAGCAAGGAACAATTGCAAAGAATCAAAGTTCCTACCCTCTATTTGCTGGGTGGAGAATCAGACATCGCTTATGGAAATGGAATGGACGATTTTAGCCGTATCAATCATATTCCTGTGTTTGTGGGCAATCTGGATGTGGGACATGGGGGCACCTATGGACAGCCAAATGGTGGAGAATTTGCGCGAGTAGCTTTGAACTGGTATCAGTGGCAACTTAAAGGAGATGAGGAAGCAGGAAAGCTTTTCACTGGCGATTCTCCGGCATTGGCGAAATCAGAAGGCTGGGTTATAGAAAAGAAAAATATGGATTAAGCTAAAGGGAAATATATCTCGGACATGATTAAAAGCCCCTCCAAAATCTACATTACGTAGGTTTTGGAGGTTTTTTTGTCTACCTCGTACGTCATTGCGAAGCTGAGGTACGAAGCTGTGGCAACCTCTGCTTTCTGTTGTTTAATATTTACAGTCCCTCTGCCCGGTAAAAAACATCCTGTAAGGCTGGTCGGATATTTAGCTCATACAACTTTTGATGTTCTCTAGATGGATAAACCCGGTTGGATAGAAATATAAAAGTGAGCTTTTTCTCGGGATCGGCCCATACAAAAGTTCCCGTAAAACCGGAGTGACCAAAACTTTCGGGACTTGCCAAAGGCGAAGGATAAGCTTCCGCCAAGGGAAGCTCGGCATTATTCAAGAGAGGTTTGTCAAAACCCAGACCGCGACGGTTATCGTTTTCGCGAAATTGCACCTCGGTAAACGCTTTCACGGTTTCGGCTGAAATAAGCTGTAAGCCTCCAACTCTGCCATAATGCTGATAAAAAAGCATCAATTTGGCCAAGTCATCGGCAGTACCGAACAACCCTGCATTACCCGAAACACCTCCTTTAAGCGCTGCATTTTCGTCGTGAACCCATCCTGTTACCAAGGTTTTTCTAAAGAGGGAATCCACTTCGGTGGGCACAATGTTGTTTACATAATTTTTTCCCTTAGGCAGATATCCCAAGGTATGGCAACCTAACCGCTGATAGAAATTCTCTTCCAAATAGGTTTGATAGTCGATTTGGGTGAGTTGCTCAATCAACCTAGGAAAAATCAAAAAAGTAAGTCCGGAATACAGGTATTTCTTCTCATCCGAGACTTTGGATCGGTTAGTGATTCTGTTCATTTTCCGTTCAAAACGATTGTTGATATAAAGCCCATCGTATACTTGCCCTTGAAATCGTTTATCGGATGAATTATGCACAAATCTTGGTTTGATCTTGCCATTTTTGCGGACCACCTTTTCCAAAAACACAATGTAGGGTGTTAAACCTGCCTGATGCGCCAAAATCTCCCGGAGCGTAAGCTCTTTTTTATCTTTTCGGTTTCTCCAGGGTTCCCAATAGGTGCTGAAAGGTTCGTCCAGATCAAGCTTCCCCTCGTCCACCAACTTCATTAAGGCGGGTAAAGGCCCGGCAATTTTGGTCACCGAGGCCAAATCGTATAAGTCGTTCAATGCGACAGGTTGCTCGTTGTCGTAGGTATGATAACCGTAGGCTTTGTGAAAAATAACCGTATCGTTCTTTGCTACCAAAAGTTGTGCTCCCGGAAAAGCTAAACTGTCGATGCCCATTTCCATAAGAGAATCCACTTTTTGGTTGATGAAATCTTCATCAAATCCTAATGTAGCCGGCTTGGCATGGATCAGTTCCCGTTGGGCAAATCCAAGTTGCATCACTGAAATTATTAAGAAAACCGAAAAGGCTAATTTTTTCATGTTGGATAAATTTTATCCCTAAATATCCAAAAATCTTTCGCAAATGGTATGAATTATCATCCTACCTACAATATCAACCCAGTTGAAAAATGGCTTGAAGCCGTGGATGGGAACAAAAAGCTGTACGAGCATATGCTAAAGGAAAAGGATGATATGATCCTTACGTTACAGGCGATGCTGGAGAATATGAAGAAATAGTTTTTTTTGAATTTGTAGATCCATTTGAAATGAATAGTCCGATAACAGGAAAGCTTATGGCTATCCATACAGAAGTTCAGGCACTGAACTTTTGTATGGAGGACTTTACCGTAAAGCAGCGGTTTTATCTTTGCGAGGATTCCGGTGAGTACTTTACAAGCACACAATTAGATGAGTTAAATCTTTCTTTGGTGTATAATTCCTACCGGGCCAAGCATCATGGTCACCTCTCCATTGTAGATTCTATGTGTCTTATGTGGACTATGTGGTAAAATATCCTTTTCCAACCTCTTAATCCTGCTGCATACTTCACCGAATCAAGACAAAGCCACCTCTTAATTCATCCCTTTGGATAAGATTATCTTGGACATAGCTAAATTGGAGTAAGTAGGAATAACCTCCCAAAAGGGATTCTGCTCCGGATATTTTCCCGTCCCAACCTTCTGAACCGGCATACACCAGCTGTCCCCATCTATTCCAGATCATCAGTTTATAGGTTATTTCACAGCTGAAAACAGGGAAATACGGTCCATCCAACGGATTGAATCCCGTAGGCATTCTTACCTGTGGCACAGCATTTTTGACTTCACCGGTTGCAGTAATGGTACATCCATTGGAATCCGTAATCCTTACTTCATATGTTCCAGGGGCTAAGCCTTCCAGCGACTGACTTATTGATCCGTCTTCCCATAGATAGATGTAGGGTTCACTTCCGCCGGTAACTTCAGCGATCAATTCTCCATCACTTCTATCCGGACAGCCGGGACTTTTGGAAATGAAATTGACTTCCAAAGGATACGGACCGGTCATTTCTCCATCAAATGTAATCCTACAACCCGACTCATCCTGTATAACAAGTGAAAATGCACCTTTGGAAATCCCAGATACGGTTAGCGTTTCCCCATCCCAAGCCGAAGGAAAATCAATAACCTGTAACTCCCCCACTCCTCCGCTTAAGGTTAGTATGACTTGCCCATCATTTTCTGATGCACACGTGGGAGACCTAAGTATTGGCTCCTCTGTGATTTCTATTGGTTCTGGATCAGTCAACTCAAGCTCCAAGAGCTCGAAAGCGCAGTTTGCGGCATCGCTTACCTTCACCGAATAGATTCCTGCCGGGAGCCCGGAAGCCGTGTTCTCTGTCAAGTCAGGATCATGATCCCAGACATAGGTATAGGTTCCGGAGCCTCCTTCTGGACTAATCCGAATCTCACCATCGGAAGTTCCAAGGCAAGTAGGATTATCCAGCTCAGAGGAAACAATAAAAGGATCGTCGGTTTCAGTATTTAGCTGATAGCTGCTGAAGTTATTGTCATAGGTAAGCTCTGAGTATCCGGAGGGAGGGAAAACAGTGTTCTCACTTAGCCGGTCTTGGTCACCGGGAGGAAAAACAAGCGGTAAGTCAACTGTTCCTGTGTCGTTAAACACCATAAACAACTCTCGAACGGATCGGATATCTCCTTCCACTACCGCCGAAAAATCTTCCTCGTCAAAGCCATATACCACCATAGGCAATTTCCATACACCCAGCAACTGTGCGCTTGCAGACTTACTCGGATCTCCATCGTAGAATGCCACCGGTGTATTCACATTAACCGTATCATAGCCATAATTGTAGAGCGTAAATGCTACCTGAAAAGAATCTTCATTAATGCAAGTCACTTCGCTGATTTCAGGACTTCCATCCATAGTGGGATCGTCCACCGTAAGGGAGAATGTAGTGCTGACATCTACACAACTGCCGTTTCGGGCAAGTAGAGAAATCTGATACTCTCCCGGTTCTTTAAAATAATAGCTCAGATCAGTTTCCTCAGATCGGAATGGAGGCAGACTTGGATAACTGGGATTGAAATTCTGATGGGTGATCGTCCACTCAAAAGAGCTCCCGTTATAAGAACGGTTGGTGAATTTTACGGAGTCAGTAAAAAGCGCATGCGGTTGTTTGGAAGCGATCAGACGCTTGTCCGGATAAAATCTGGAATCCACACCACAAGTAACATGTACATTCCTCGAAAAAGAGACAAAACAAGTTGGGTCGCTCGCAGCGAATACCTGCAGTGTAACTCTATACAAGCCTTCATTGGCAAAAGAATAACTCAAATCAGGAGATCCGGAAACTTGATTTGTGGGGCTCTCTGATCTAGACCAGTCTCCACTAAGTGGGGTAACAAACCATTTGTAGGTTGGGTTTGGGAAATTCCCGGAAAGCTGACTGTTGAAAAACACAGGTTCTCCCGGTTTTGGATATGGGCGATCCAAGTAAAATTGTACCGATGCTTCATCGTCACAAGGTGGTTCACATAATGGATGGGATCCCCCCCTAGAAAACAGTGTGGGATAATAATTTTCAAGCGTGAAGCGCATCCGTTCTGCCTGTCCCCAAGTAAAATCCTGCGGACATGGGGTATAATCCATGAAATTAGTACTCATGTCGGCTACATCAGTAAAGAAATTTCCATTACTGAAATTCGACAAAACGTCCGTATCGCAGGAATTGTCACCACAGGGAACGGATACACTTTTGTCCGGAGGAGTATCACAAACCATATCTCCATCTACTAGGCAGTCATCATTTTTGCAATCTCTGCCTTCCCAGGTATGCAGCAGCCCAAAGTAATGTCCGATTTCATGGGCCAACATATCAGCTCCCAGAGATGTGACCACCACGCCGTCCGGAGAAGAATAACCCCCGACCCCAATTCTTCTCCACCAATTTCTCCCTTCATAATAGGCTACCGCCTCGCCCGTTACATGCCTTACCAACCAGACATTTAAGTACCTGGATACGTCCCACTTGACGGAATGGTTCATTAGACCTCTATGATCTAGATCCTTATCCGTATTTTGATATTCACTTGGAATGTGATTCACTCCTGTAGTGGCTCCCCCGTCAGGAGCTGTGTTTACCAGACAGAATTGTATGCCGGTATCAGCGCCCTGTGGAGTATTGTAACTCCCCCTATTTGCAAATGCATCATTAAGTTCACTCACAGCATTCTCAAAAATTGCCAGTGATGGTAAGTCCGAACTAACCACATGAAAAACAATAGGAACAGTCCAGATCTCTACATCTTCACTGCTTGTTCTACTATTTTGTCCCGAATTCCATTCTTTGAATTCCCTTGCGTGTGCCAATCTTTCATTTTTACTCAGCTCTTGATGATTACCACAGGAAAAGCCACCAAAATAAGCCTGCGAAGAACTATTGGGGACTAGTATGAAAAGTAAGGCAAGTGTGAGTATAAATTGCTTCACCGTCTCTCTACTTTGAAACTAATAGGAAACACAAGTGTCCTTGAAATCGGGATTCCACCGCGTGTTGCAGGTGCCCATTTTGGCATATGCTCAATCAGCCTAACAGCCTCCCTGTCAAAGGCTACTCCCAGCGATTGGGTTACTTTTATTTCACTTATAGAGCTGTCTTTTTCAACTAGGAAGGAAACTTTCACAGCGCCTTCTATCTTGTCTTTTCTATGCTCTTCCGGGTAAGTTATATTTGAGGCAAACCATGTATATAAACTCTCAAACCCATCGATAGGATGGGCGTCTTCAAAAGTGATGTTTGATTCTATTAAATTATTTTCTGCCTCTTCAGGGACACTCAAAGCCACCTTAGGTACTTCCTTAGGTTTTTCACTTGGCGGGGTTATTTCTTCGATATTTAGATCAATTGGTTCCAGATCTACAATCAATGGAGGCTCTGTCCGGGCATATTCATCATCTTTTTGAGGTTGCACATTTTCAGGAATCTCAGTCTTTTCAACTGGAACTGAATCCAGTGATGAGTTTGATTCTGAATCAACAATAGCCGAATCAGAAATTAATTCAGACTCTTCAACATTATTCTCTTCAGAAGGATGATTGATGATATCTTTATTAGGATGATCAATTGTCTCAGATACAGCAAGTTTATTGCTGAGAGGTTGGTTTACTTTAGTGAAAATCAATAGTCCTGTTATGCTGATGGAAACAAAAGCCAATGAAATCCAAATGGCTGGATTGCGCCAATTCCAAGAACCCGCTTTCCTTGCCTTATAATTCTGAAGGACTGAATCGAAATCCTTCTGCTTTTCTATATCCATCGGTGTGAGATAGACATTTTCAGTAATTTCAATCTTATTTTTCATGTGATTATATTTTGTCTTTCAAAGGCCACATGGAATCTCGCATGGTAAATAATCATTCCCGTGTGTGACGTCCTTCGTCATGCTCGATTTCATGGCTTTTCTCAAGTACTTTTCTTAGTTTATCTAGCAGTCTATAAGTTCTCACCTTAGCCAGATTCTCAGTTATGTTGAGGATAAACCCTATTTCTTTGAATCCTCTTTTTTCAAAAAAGCGAAGCTCTACCAATAGAAGTTCTTTTACCGATAGCTCTCCAAGCGCCTTGCTTAGCTCAGAAAGATCAGTCTCCCTAGTCGAATATTCAGGTTCTATTTCGGTAATTAATGAGGCTTTTATGTCAGAATCCATGGACACGTACCGCACTTTGCTGCTGTCTCTGAAAAACTGATTGCACTCATTTGCCGCGATACGATATAAGTAAGATGAAAACGGCACTTCTCTATATACATATTTTTCCAGGCCTATTAGGGCTTTGAGAAATACCTGTTGGGTGATGTCTTTTGAGATTTCTAATTCTCCCACACGCCTATTGATAAACCGAAAGATCTGTTCAAAATATAGCTCATAAAGTTCACGGAAATGAGTCGGATCCGATTTAGCGCGCCTTATTAGAAATTCTTCATTCACTGAAATTTCTCTATCCATAAAAAGTAATCCTTTGTGTGACACATTAGATATAATGCAACTAGTTCAAAAAGATACAGCTTGATACACTGTTTTTTTCAATAATTCATTGACTGCCAATTATACTCTAATGAATATAGCTAGTCCATGCCATAAAATATAGAGAAAAACCTTTCATGGAACGTTCTTTGCGCCTTTCTTCTTAATGCAACACAAATATCAAATTTTTGCAGCAGCAGTTTTTCTCATTGCGATAATGATACTTGCCTTCACGCCGGTCAAGCCTTCTTCTAGCGGGCATATTTCTCCCGCTTTTTCTCAAGGCATGGATCAGAGAATAAAAGATGCTTTTCTTGAGGTATGGGATAGTTATTCAGTCCTGCATGACTATGGATTTGAAGTGGTCCAAAAACCCCTTATGTCATCTACCATGCAAGCCAGGCCTGTGATCAAACTTAGAGATGTATTCGGAAGTCAGCGAAGCTATAGACTAGATGTAGCTGAGCAAGTTCTTGATTCAGGAGATTTGAACGTGGCAGACTTGCCTGAGGAGGTGTTGAAAGGTTGGTTTGCACACGAACTCGGCCATATAGTAGATTATGAAGATCATACAAATATGGGCATGATCACTTATGGTATAAGATACTCCCTCTCTGATAAATACAAAAGAGCGCGCGAGCATGAAGCTGATAGTATAGCTATCAGGCTTGGCTTTAGAGAAGAAGTAGTTGCTACAAAAAGGTACTTAATGGAAAGTGATTTTATATCTCCCGTTTACCAAAATCAACTTCACAAGTTCTATATGTCTGTAGAAGGCGCAGAACTTTGCCCGGATGAGATAGTTCCAGTGCTTCCTAAGGTTGATTTATAAAAGCTAGAAGTTCGGCCATTTTTTCGGCCTTCATGACTTTGGGCGTTTTAGTCTGTCCTCCTTTTTTATTGGTTTGGGATAAGTAATTGGTGTATTGCCCTTTGGAGATAACTTTTACGGAAATGTTTTTGAGTGCTTTTGATCTGGCGACTGCATAATTTTTATTGACTTCTTTCAGTAACTTATCAAGTTTTTCTGCCAAACCCATTGAATCGAGTTCAGAAACCAGTATCCACTGGTGGATGTATTCTCCAGCCTCGTTTTTCATGGCAGCAACCATATATTCGTTGATTGTTTTTCCCATTATTTCCGCCAATTCCAAAATAGCAGTATCCATTTTTTCTTCTGAAAGTTGAGAGCCAACCACATTGAGGAAGAATTTGGTACGTCCCGTAATCTTAATCTGAGGCGGATCCAGGCTTTCAAACCGTATTACATCGCCTATCGTATAGCGCCAGGCTCCTGCGCAAGAGCTGAGCAAAAGAACGTATTCCTCTCCTACGTTCACTTCATTTATACCCAATACCAACGGCTCGCTTAGTAACTCTCCCGAATCAGATATACCCCGATCATCAAAGGGAATAAATTCGAAAAAATAACCATGGTTTAGTGCCAATTTCATCGCCATCGTGCCCGGCGTACAGGTATAAGCTATAAAGCCTTCCGAAGCCAAATAGGTATCTAAGATCGTAATAGGTATGCTGCAAATCGCTTCAAAATCCTCGCGATAAGTTTCAAAGGCAACCCCGCCTGAGGCATACACCTGAAAGTTTGGCCAGATTTCATGGATGCTGCTCAGATGATGGCGGTCTATAATCCGCCGAAGCATCAAAAGTACCCAAGATGGAATCCCTGCGATAGCTCCTATATTCCAACTGGGCGCCTGCTCAGCAATGGCATCAACACGCTCATCCCAGTCACTGATAGATGCTATTACTTTTCCCGGTCTGAAGAAAATATCAAACCAATCGGGGAAATTATTCACATTGATCCCCGAAATTTCCCCCTCTCTAAATCCCTGCTGGTTTTTCTCCAGACTTGCAGAACTGCTTAACATTAGCACCTCTGACTCAAAAAGGGATTCCGGAAAGTCAAACTCATGAAGGGAATTGATCATGGATGCTCCAACTGATTTCATGGAAGCCAAAAAGTCATTTGTGATTGGGATAAGCTTACTGTTGTTACCTGTAGTACCGCTGCTTTTGGCGAAGAAATCCGGTTTGCCGGGCCAAGTAATATCCTCTAAACGCTCCTGCCTGCACCACCACAGCTTATGCATTTTGTCATAATTGAAGATTGGCACCTCTTTTCTATAAGCCGTAATCAGATCTTCCGCTTTCAAAATTTCCCCAAAACCATAGTACTTTCCGAAAGCGGTATTTTTGGCTTGGGTCAAAAGTTCTCTAAGCTGATGTTCTTGAGAATTTTCGGGGCTGTCTTCTTCCGATTGAAGTTTTGCTTTAATGTCTATTCCTGCTTTTACGAGCTTACCGATTATGGCCATATTTATTCTTTTAACGAGTTAAAATAACAAAGTGCATGCCTCGGGGTTGACAATAGCGTAAAGTATAATCCTGCCATCATGGATTTATACTGTTGAAACGCTGTCTCAAATAAGGAATAGAGATTGTACTGTGAGAAATAAAAATAGCCGAGATAATCGAAACCTCAATTATTGGCAATTGGGAGATATTGAGAGTTATTCGGCACACCTCCGGGACTTGCCCTATTTCCTGCTCCCGGGGAGTTCCGTAGCTTCCTAATCCTATTTTACTCGAACTTGACCCGGAATGGCTCAGCAGGTAGATCAAGGTTATTTACCAAATTAACTTCCGGGTTATCAGCCCAGGCATAGCGGAGTTCCCCTGCTTCAATTCCGGAAGGAAGCAAAATCTTTACTTTTTCTTTTCCTTCAATAGAAGCAGATACTTGCCGGAAAATCCCATTTTCCTTTGCTATGATAAACCCCTTCACTTCATTCCCCTCTTTAAGTTTTAAACCTTCTCCCACAGAATTAAATCTAAGTATCAGCTCATTGCCCTGTCTAGAAAGTGAATCAAGCTTTGGCCCCGAGGTTAAAATCTTCTCTCCGAACGCTACATTCCGAGCCAGCAACCAAAGTCTTTCTCCCACATCTTTCTTGTTTTTGGGGTGAATATCATCAGCCTCCCCTATGTCGATAATAGTCGCCATTCCCGTTTTCGGAAGCTCCAAGGTCTGCTTTTGAGCTTCTCTCAAAAATGCCCAATCACTTTCCGGTTGTACTTCTTTTCGCTCCATAAAATTAGCCAGCTGCACAAAAAGAAAAGGAAAATCCCCCAGCCCCCAATCAGTTCTCCAGTTGGTAATCATGGTAGAGAAAAGAGTTTTATATTCTTCATGACGCCCCGCATTGCTTTCTCCCTGATACCAAATAGCTCCTTTGATCGTATAGTTGGTGATCGGAACGATCATGGCATTGTACATCATCCCCGGCATCCAGTTGTGCCATTCTACTTTCGGGAGATGGGGCTCAACGGTGGAATTGGAATACGCCCATGTACCTTCCAGAGATGTTTTCTTACCTGACTGCAGCAGATACATTTCATCCGATTTTCCAATACTAGGTTGATTATTCCAGGTATTGATCGCTCTTACAGTCAAGATATTAGTTCCTTTTATCAGCATTTCCGCCGGTATCTCCATCTCAGGAACAGTCGTCCCCCAATCTTTGTAATGGAGTAATTTTCCATTCAAATACACATAGGCCATCTGCTCGATGTTTGGCAAATGAAGGCTTACATTATCAAGAGTAGTAAGTGTGAATTTCTTCCGAACCCAAGCGATATGCTGCAAAGGATTTCCTTGTGGCAAATTGACCCTTCTCCAATTGGAATCATCATAGGAAATAGCCGCTACCTGCAAAGCCAATAGAGAATCGGGCTTGCTCACCATAGAATCACGCATGAGGCGATTCGATTCATTTTCCTTCAGCTTAGCATCCCAGCTTTCATTGTTTTCTATGACATCTGTGGCTTGCGCCTTAAATGAACCTTCCATTTGAGCCAAAATCTCAGCATCTGTCCAGCCCTCTACAGGAGTTCCTCCCCAATTGGACTCGATTATTCCCACCGGCACCTTCTTTTCCTGATTATTTCGCTTCGCAAAAAACCACGCTACCGCGGAAAAGTCCTTCATATTCACCGAATCAGCCACTTTCCACTCACCTCCTACCACGTCTTCCAGCTTCACGGCACTATAAGAATTTGGGATCTTAAAAAACCTAATCTTTGGATTTCCACCCTCTAAAAATTCCTGTTCAGCTCCAATAACCTGAGATTTCAGTTTCCATTCCATATTGGACTGTCCACCTGCCACCCAAACATCTCCTATATATACATCATTGATTTTTTGCTGATTCACTTCCAGTACATATGGCCCACCTGCAGGCAACTGGGGCAGTTTCATAATCCAAGAACTATCCGCATCCACAGTTCCACTTGTCACGGCTCCGGCTAGGCTTATCCTTACTTTTTCACCGGGAATTCCTTTACCCCAAAAGGAAATAGCTTTCTCTCGCTGCAATACCATTCCATCTGTAAATAACTTAGGCATAGTAACCGGTGAATCGAACTTCGAAAACTCACAGGAAAATAAGATAAAGAGTGCGAGTAATTTCCAGGTATTTTTCATGTGTTTATAATTGTTTTCTATTGGCCACATGGAATCTCGCATGCAGGATAATCATACCAGTGTGTGACTTTTGAGTCATGCTCGATTTCATCTGTTTATAATTTGATTTTTTTGGTCAGATGGAATGCCCTAGATAATCATCCCCCTGTGTGAGAAGACTTTCTCATGGGCATTTCATCTGTTTATAATTGTTTTTCAATGGCCATAACTTGTCCCGTGACGAAGGAAACGGGATAGCCTGTCCCGATTTTTCATCGGGAGAATCTCGCATAACGGATAATCATTCCTCTCCCGAAGCAAGTTCGGGACAAGTTGTGTGACGTTCTTCGTCATGCTCGATTTCATAGGGTATCGTTGATGCTTATGGGAAATTGCCTAAAAAAATCTGAAATATCTAAGCATACTATGAATATACACCTACTGTTACATTCCTCATAAAGGGACTGATAAACCTATCAAGTCAAATTTAGCGACTTGATACTTCTATAAATCCCCCTCGCCCCCTTTGTCCGGATATATATATCCAACCCAAGTCATTTATCTACGGGGGAATTCCTCAGGTCTTGTGTCTTGTTTCTTGACAATTTGACTAAAATCCCGGGCAATTTCACTGACTTATGGCTTCTAAAGCATTGGCCAAATACGCTAAAGGTGCATTCCAGTTGATCGCAATTTCATTGGAAGCATAACTACAATTCTCGTCAGTATAAGACTCGTCTGCAAAGGAACTGGCATAGGTGCATCCATCCTGCTGTCCGGGATTTGGGCCACCCACGATAAAACCGGGCAATGGTGGTAAATCAGGTCTTGACTCGGCCAATCTATGATGTGGATACTTGGGAGTTTTGCTCCCAAAACCGGTAACGTAAGAATAGCCGGTGGCATTTCTTCCCAAGATATAATCCAGATTATCCAAAGCTCCTTCCAAGAACACCTTCTCATTACTCTGCTTATAGGCATACAACAATAGTATTCCCTGATTGGCGGCAACTGAATTGGAACCCCATATGAAATTTCTAACATTTGTCTCCATAGGATTTCGGAAAGCGGTAGAACCAACTCCTTCAATTTGCGTCCTTGCAGCAGCTAATAAATTTATTTTTAAAGTTGCCATCCATTCCTGAGGCAATAGACTTATGCTGTCTTGGTGTCTTAGCAATGAATAATAGCCCAACCATGTTACTTGATTCCAAGATGGAAGTTTGAAACTTTGATCTGCTTCCTCCAGTTCTTCCCAATAAGTCAAATTATGCGTAGTGACAAAAAGTTCCGATGCTGCCCAGATCCGTTCATCGTCCACATTAGTATCTCCATACGTGCCGGTTACGATATCAGGATCAAACGTTTTGTTCATCTCATTCTGCTTATACAACACATCAGGATTGGTTTTTGCCCAGTTCCAAGCCTTTTCAGCAGCTTTCAAATAAGTCACTGACTCTTCGGGGAAATATGCTTTGTACACACGCGAAGCCTGAGCCATCACTGCCGCAAAATCCAATGCCGCTGTGGTACTCTTGGCTACCATATACCGCTGTGAAACTGCTAGATGAGGTTCAACCATTCCTTCAAATTTGGCTGTGGTGAGTTTGTGATAGACTCCTCCATCTTCAGGATCCTGCATGGTGATCATCCAATCCAAATTCCAACGGATTTCGTCAAGCAAATCCGGAATTTGATCCCCTGATTCAGGGATATTCAAGTCAAACTTTTGAAAGTAAGCTGGGTAATCTTCGTAAAGAGAAAGTAGTGTTCCTACTGTGATTCCCGAATTCACCACATATTTATTATAATCTCCTGCATCGTACCATCCCTTAGGCGAAGAGACCAAGTCTCCGGCTTTTCTGGTAAGAGAAACTGCCGAAGGATGGATCATTACCTGATCATCCGGATGCCCAAGCGGTCTAGCCCAAATACCTGCATGGGATTTATCCAGTTCCACACTTGCCCGCTGGTAATAAAAAGCTTTGATACTTGCCTTTCCAAGTTCTTTGTTGATGTGGGAATCGATCCGAAAGGGATAAGATTTGCCTACGCCCGTCAAGACTAGAATATAATCCCCTGTCTGAGTAAACGGAGTAAAATCGGCAATTCTAGAATCATGGCCGGAAAGTGTTTTTGTAGTCTCCCCCGCAATTTTCCCTTCGTACACAATGTCTTCCTTTTCCAAATCCCAAATCACAAAATCATCTGCACCTTCGTGATCCAAAATCACTGCAATTTTCTGTTGATCCGGGTAAAAGCCAATTTGATTGAGACGAATTGATTCATCAACAGGCAGATTTGTATCTATTGTTGATGAATTGCATCCCATTTGGATTAAAAGCAAACTTAGAAACAACACATGCTTACTTTTCATATTTTTATTTGGTTGAATTTCAATTTTTTAACTGTAATTACTTCAATCAATACGCATACTTCTGCACACTGATATTTGGAATACCTATCCATAGTATATTTTCACTTCCTACCACACTGCTGATATTGGTTCTCAATTGAAGACCTGTTTTATCAGGTTGGGTTACCTCCCAACTTCCCTGATCATTCTTATGCAGCAGCCAGCCAGGATTTGCATCGATTTTACCGATTTTGAGCCGTGCATTCTCTTGATTTCCCAGAAGAATCAGATCAAAACCTTTGGAAGACTTCAAAGCTGCAATTGCCTGAATCGGAGAAGACTGAATCAGGCTAGGCAGTTCCACTTCTTCAAATACCCCGTTTTTCAAGGTATACATTTTTGTTTCCAACGTCTGCGCTTCAATCAGCTTTGCAGCCTCAAGTTCTTGCTCACTGAGTATATCTTGGATTTTGGCTTTGGAAAAAGCTTCATGAGTTGGAAACAGTGCTTTCTTTCTATATAGTTGAGCTGCAAGCTCATCTCTGGAAAAGAAGGGGAACTCCTCTCCCATCACAGGGAAAGTCATCAGTGGGTCAATAGATCCGTTCTTGTCAAAGTCTTCAAAATAGATCCGGATGGGATTGTTTGCATCAGTCTGTAGTCTGGAATTCAGCCCCCAGTTACCTACGACAAGCTCAGGATTTCCATCTTCATCCAGATCCTTAATGACTAAAGATGACCATAGTCCTGTTTTTCCTCCCGGCAAGAATTCCTCCGATCGATCAACCACTTTATCATCTATTAGGCTTAGGATCCGGATTCGGTCAAATTCTGAGGCAATGATCAGTTCTTCCAGTCCATCCTGATCCAAATCATAGGTTTGGGATGCGTTCACTCTTGTTATGCTATCCAAGATAATAGTAAAAAAAGTGCCGTCACCTGAGTTAATCAGCAGTTTACCGGGACCGGATTCAGGCCATCTTCCTGGTATGTACCCTGACCCAACAAACAAATCCGGCAATCCATCTCCATTGGCATCCCAAACAGTTACATTTTCCGAAGAATACGATCCAAAATCCATCTTCGATTCGGTGAAGCTTCCTTTCCCGTCATTGATTAACAACAAATCCTTCTGTCTGGGATCACCTTCCGCTATATCAAAGTATCCACCCCTTGCGATATAAAGATCTAAATCAGAATCTCCATCTGCATCAAAAGCGGCAATTGATGTGATCGTCTGATAATCTGAATTATATAGTTGATAAATATCCTCTTCTTTATGGATTCCCGATTGGGAAACAGAATAAACCCTGCTTCCATCAGCAATTATCAGTTCCATTTGCCCATCTCCGTTCAAGTCAGCCTGAATCATAGACACTTTCTGCTGTGACAGACTATATAGAAGCTGGCTTTGACGCTTGAAATCATTTGGAAGTTTATCCTTCCCGCTTATAAATATCTCTCCAAGAGGGGTGAAATAGGTTTCAATTTTATTCTCAATTTTGTACCCATTCTTTGCATCAGACTCTGCTACTTCCAGTAGCTGATTGATTTCAGGTGTTTTGATTCTGCTGATTTTGTTATTTTTCCAGCGCACCTCAACAGAATCTGCTTTTCCTTCTCCCAAACCAAAATGAAGGATAGCACTAACATTACCTTGATAGCCTTTGTAGATTTGCTGCTCTTGATAGTTGAGTTGGCCATTTTGATAGACGCTCACCCGGGCTCCCACTCCATCACTGTTTCCCTGAAGTCCCTTGAGTCTAATTTGTAGGTAATTTGATTTTCCGGATTCAGAAGTCCCGTTTTTAAAGATTTGAGTAGGTTCATTCAGATTATTGATCACCAAATCCAGATCTCCATCCTGATCCAAATCCACATAAACCGCTCCGTTGGAATTGCCGGGCGTGTTCAGTCCCCAGTTCTCGGATTGGTTTTCAAATCGGATTCCATTGATGTTCTTAAAAGCATAATTACCAACTTTTGTTGCCGGCATTTTCTTGATCAATTCGTTGATTCCTGCAGCAGACACTTTGGTGTTTTGTAGGTATTCATTTCTGTAATTGATGAAATCCAGATTTGTGAAATCCTTCAAAAAACCATTGCTGACAAAAAGATCCGTAAAGCCATCGTTGTCAAAATCAGCAAATAACGGAGCCCAGCTCCAATCTGTAGCACTGATTCCGGCCAACTGTCCAATCTCCGAAAAAGTCCCGTCCCCATTATTTAACTGAAGCATATTCCGCATCAACTGATGATGAAGCCCTACTTTAAGAAAAAGATTGTAATGTTCATAATTCTCAGGGGTAAACAACAATTTCTGCCGTGAATTATCCTCAGGCAACATATCCAGACTGATGATATCCAACTTGCCATCCCGATTGATATCTGCTGCATCCACGCCCATGGTGTATAGACTGGTATGTCCCATAGCCTCTTTTGCCCTATTGACAAAAGTGCCATCTCCCTGATTGATGTACAGGTAGTCCGGCGCTGAGTAGTCATTTCCCAAGTATATATCAGGAAATCCATCTCCATTGAAATCGGCAATGGAAGCTCCCAAACCATAGCTTAATCCTGTTTCGGTCAAGCCGGATTCTTTGGTGGCATTTCTAAAAAAACCATTTTCATTTTTGTAAATCTTGGTACTGCTCAGCGAATCTGCTGAACTCAGCATGGCTTCAAAAGCATTTATATTCAGGTTATTAAAAAGTCTGGGATTATGATTGAGCAGGAGCATATCCAAATCCCCGTCGAGATCCAAATCGGCAAAATATACCGATGTGCTATATCCGGGATCATCCAAGCCATATTCTGCGGCCATTTCCTTGAAAAAAGGGATGCCGTCTTTGTCCAGCCCCTGATTGACAAACAATTGATTTCTTCGCTGTTCATCCGGGAGATCACCGGAATAGCAGACATAAATATCTTTAAGACCATCACCGTTAATATCCACGATAGCTGTACCGGTGGCCCAGGCATTTTCTCTGCCGGCAGTTCCGGTGGCTAGGGTAATGTCTCTAAATTTCAGGTTTCCCTGATTCAAAAAAAGCTTGTTTTGGCCTTGATTCGCCGTGAAATAAAGATCTTCCCACCCGTCATTGTTCAGATCACCGACTGCCACGCCTCCTCCATTATAAAAATACTGGTAGGTAAGAATATTGGCTGCATCAGTTTCCCGGATCTGATTGATAAAAGTGAGGTTGGTGGAGTCCGGGCTTACTTCTTCAAAAAGTGTAGGTGTACTTGCTTCTTTATTATCCCGACAGGCAGAAAATAAGAATACAGCCCCCAGTAAGACTACTTGGAGATATTTTGCTGATTTTTCTTTTTTAAGTATGAGTTGGGGGTTCAAGCTCAATGGGTTGATTGATAGAAGAAAAGTTCCTAGATAACTTTACAAGCAAATTAAGCACAGTGCTCTCTGTGGCGAACTCCGCGTCCTCCGTGGTAGAGGTACGGTTTAGAAAAAATCTCCGAGGCAAAACGCTCTGCCCCGGAGATTGAATTAATAAACCTCTTATGCTATACTATTAATTTATTGCTCTTACCACCCGAATGTTGTCCACGCCTAATACAGCAGGAATATCATTGGAACTGGTATTTATCACTACCAACCTAAGCTGCTTTGTGCCGCCGTCACCCTTCAAGAAATCTCCGTAGGTGGCAAGTCTGCTGGAACCGTTGGTCAATCTTGTCATATTACTGGAGAAGGTGTACCAGCTACCATCTGTAGTTTTGATCACCTCATTCATTGGGATGTTATAGCTTAATTCGTTGCCGTTGGCATCAGGAAACCAGATCTGCATTTCCAAACCTGCAATAGATGAGCTGGTATTGATCGCTACTTCAAAACGGATATCAAAATTGGCAGCAGGAGTACTTGGCTCATAGCCTGTCCCCTCAGGGAAAATCTGTAAACCTCCCCAGTTAACCAAATTGATTACTTTGTCATTGTTCCATCCATTGCTGGCAGGGAAAGCTTGGTTCATACCTGCGAAATTTCCTTCAAGGCTGGAAATACCCGGCTGAGAAGGTTTGATCATATCACCTGATATACCCCATCCCCAGTCCCAAGGCCATGAAAGTGCACCATCGGTATCAAAATCAGCGATCATGCCCCTTTCGGCATAGATTTGTGTGTTTCTGTTGGTAGAAGAACCCCCGGATTTGGTCACCACTCTGATAGCCTGTCCTTCGGAGAAATCAAGGTTATCCGGTACTTTCACTGTCAATGAAGATCCGGCTGCATTGGTCACAAATCCTGATGTGACGTACACATCTTCACCCGGAAAATAAACTGTATCTACGAAGTAGAAATATCTACCAAATAGTGTTAAGTCATCACCCGATCTTACATACTGATTTTTCACTTGAGTGATCTGAGGAGCAGGGGGAAGTGTCTGGAATTCTATGGTAGCCTCTCCTGCTCTGTTTACCAATCTCAGGGTGTTTGGTACGCTCGGATCAGTAGCTACAGTAGGAACAGAATCCCCTACCGTGACGATCACCGAGGTATTGGTCACATAGGCAGTATTTACACCAAGGGGATAGTCGTTTAGATATACCTGTTGGGTACCTAATAGATTATTCCCAATGATGGCCAATGTACTTCCCAAAGTAGCAGAGATGAACGCACTGTCTGCTGTAGTAGGATCCGTGTTGCGCACCCGCTCGATAGTCGGCGGACCTACTTTTATTTCGTCTTCATCCTTACATGCTCCTAGGAAAATTACCATCAATAGCGCAGAGGCTACAAGGAGTGAGTGTGAGGATCTAATATTAGTTATGATTTTCATATTTTGCATTTCTATAGAGTCCACAATCAATTTTCTGCTGAGAAATCATACGGAACTGCCGGCTTTCTCAAGTTTGGAGCTCTGGACAATTCCGCAGAAGGAATAGGGATCTTGAAGTTGGATTCGTTCACTGTAAAGAACCTAGGAGAAGTATCATCCGCAGGGATCTCGATTTCCCACATGGTAGGATTTGGGATCTGATCTGCATAGATTCTGAAAGTACCTCTGTCTTGCTTGGAAAGAATGTCAAATGCTTTTGCAGGATCATAATAGTGTAGTTTGGTGAATTCATACCAAGCTTGACCTTCCATAGCAAATTCTTTGATTCTTTCTTCGAACACATCCTGCCAAGTCACGGAAGTCAGCGCATTGACACCTGCTCTTGCTCTAACCAAGTTTACATAGGTCAATGCTTCGGTAGGGTTTTTATCCAAAACCGCCTCCGCATAAGTCAAGTACACATCTGCCAAACGAAGAATATATGTGTTGATCTCGGTACCCTGTTGTACCACTTTTCCGTCGTTATCTTCCGGTCTTCCTACCACATACTTCTTTACCCAAGCTCGGGTATTATATTCTCTGCTTCCATCTATACTCCTTGCGGGAACTCTAAGCTGTCGGGCAGATTCTCCCGGAGGGACTTGAGTAATGTAAGGATAGTGATCACCCGGAAACATGAAGCTTCCTTTTCTTCTCTTGTCAAAGACAAGGTCATCGTACAGATCCAGCATCCATTTGGACGCTCCTATGTCCCCACCCCATCCATCACCGAAGCCGGTAATTTCAGAGCCAAATGCCAAGAAAGCCTGAACAGAATTCTGAGCACCCCATGCACCTGCCTGTCCGGCATTGTACACCCACTGAAGTGCTGCAAGTGTTTCTATGTTGTTATTATTGGCAGTCTTGAAGAGATCTTCATAATTCTGCATCAATTGGGCACCGCTGTTGTCGATTACTCTTTTGGCAAAGTATGCTGCAGAATCCAAATCACTTTGATTTCTGGTACCGGATACACCTGCTTTTGTCAAATACATTTTGGCAAGCATCCCTTCTGCAGACCACTTGGTCAATCGCCCATTCAACACCGGACTCTCGGGAAGATTTTCCACTGCATAGCGGAAATCCTTGATGATAAATTGCCATACAGTTTCTTCGGTATTTCTGGCAATCGTAGTATCCTGCAAAAGAGCGGTGTTGTTCGTAATGATAGGAACAGGGCCCCAGTTCTGCACCAGATATGAATAAGCCAGACCTCGCATAAATCGTCCTTCAGCGATCCCGTGAGCCCTGATTCTATCTGTCACATTTTCCCCTGCATATTCATTAATGTTATTAATCAATGAATTTGACTGAGCTACTACATTATAGAAGGCTCTCCATGAGGCTCCATTTTCGGCAGTTTCTCCGGTAGTATTGAAACGCACATTCTCTAACTGGTAAGATCCCGAGGTAAGTGTACCTCCTCTGGCATCTCCTATCCCGTGACTGGCTTTATCATTATAGGCAAACCACACCATATTGTATAATGGTGCTGAAGCCGATAGGATCTGATCATCGGTGCGGTAGAAATTTGCATCTACGATCGAGTCCAATGGCGGTCTATCCAAGAAATCTTCTGAACAGCCCACCATTCCTCCAAGTAGCAAAGTAGCTCCAAGGACTAAATTTTGGAATTTCGTGTTTGTTTTCATTTGTTTATGATTTTTGGATTAGAAGTCAACACCTAAGCTGAATGTGTACATTCTGGTCTGAGGATATCTTCCATAGTCCACACCGATCAATTGGCTATTGGCTTGTACGTTGTTCCCGACTGATGCACCTACCTCAGGATCATATCCCTTGTATTTTGTAAAAGTGAATGCATTCTGCACACCTACGGCGAGCTTCAAGCCTCTTACTACATTCTGTTTTCCCAATAATTCATTTGGAACCACATAGGAAAGGTTGATATTCTTAACCCGCACGTAAGAACCGTCTTCCACAAATTTGTCAGAGATTCTCGTTCCGTTTCCGTTTAGGTCAGTCGCTGTGATTCTAGGCACATCGGTGCCGGCATTTACGATAAAAGGATTACCTGATGCGTCCATGTCTATTCTGGCATAATCATAGGTTTCCAAAAGCATGTTTCTACCCAAGTTCACATTGTTTGGATTAATGTTTAGGAATCTATTGTAGTTATAGATATCCACACCAAGAGCACCTGTAAATAAGATGTCAAGTGAAAATCCTTTGTAAGAGAATTGCTGGGTCATACCAAAAGTGAACTTTGGCCAAGGGTTTCCGATAAATGTCTGATCACGCTCATCGATCACACCATCTCCATTCAGATCTTTGTATTTGATATCCCCTACATAGATGCCGTTTTCACGATCCACTTGGATAGGATTTCCTGAATTGTCCACAGGTCTGGCGCTTGATTCTACTTCTTCTATTGATTGGAACAATCCATCAGCCTGATATCCATAGAATAACCATGGCGCATAGCCTGGCTGAGCTCTGGCAGTGAAGCTGTTTAACCACCATGCAGTACGGTCGATAAAGGCCGTCTCTGAGAAGAATTTGGTCACTTCCGTCCTGAAGCCTGAGAAGTTATAGTTTGAGTTCCAGGAGAATCCACTTGCCCGGTTATCAATGTTGATAGTATTGATAGTGATACCATAACCTCTGTTTTCCAATGCTCCGATATTCACAGTAGGAGTTCCTATACTTCCCTCACCGGATGTCCCCATGTACCAAGGAAGTGGATTTGGCAAAAGCAAGTTGTCAGTTTTCTTTAGGTAAAAGTCCCCTTCAATTTGAATTCTGTTGTTCAGAATGTTCAAATTGAAACCGAGGTTTATAGTAGAAGTCTCTTCCCACTTCAGGTTTGGATTGCCAAATCTTGAAACCAGGAAGCCACCACCCCATGGAGTAGGTACACTCGGTGAGCTGAGCGGTGCATAGATTGCCATAGGATCACCTTGGTTACCGGTTAGCCCGGTTTCGAATCGGATCTTAAATTCATCTAGCCAAGAAGCATCTTGTAGGAAGCTTTCTTCAGAAACTCTCCATGCGGCGGATACCGATGGGAAATATCCCCATTTGTTTTCAGGGCCAAAGTTTGCTGATCCATCAGCTCTGAATGCAGCCAGTAGGATATATTTTTCATCGAAGGTATAATTTGCCCTTGCGAAGTATGACTCAATTGCCCATTGATTAGCTCCACCGCTATTGGTGGCACCTTGAGCTGACCCCAAACCTAGTTCCTGAAGATCATTTGAGGGGAAGTTTAGCCTTCCGGCATTCATGAATTCATACTGGTTTTCCTGTGCTTCATGGCTGGCCATTACATCCAATGCATGTTTGCCCCAAACAGCATTGTAAGTGAACATCTGGTTCCAATTCCAGTAAAAGCTATTGCTTGACTCTTTTGTCAAGGTATTCGTGTCATTTGTCACTACACCCAATGAGTAAGTAGGCGTAAAGAAGTGACCGTTGCTATAGTTGACATTTCCATTCACCATAGATCGGAACTTCAGACCTTTGACAATATCGATTTCCACATCAAAGCCGCCCTGAGCACCTCTCCTTTTATAATTTCTATTCAGGAGGTTAGCCATTGCAATCGGGTTAGGAGGAGTAAACTGTAAGCTTGATCCATTTACAGGATCAGCTCCACCCCAAGATCCATCAGGATTAGTCACAGGGATGTTTGGTGCCATCTGGATGGCATTATTGATTACGTCTGAGCTCCCGGTAGCCAATTGCTCATCCGTGTGAAACAGTTGTAGGTTTAAACCCAGTTTCAACCATTTTCTAGTCTGGTTGTCAATGTTAGTTCTTACTGAATAACGATCAAATGAAGAGCCTATGGCTACACCATCCTGACTGAAATATTCACCGGAGATATAAAACTTCGTTTTTTCATCACCGCCTGAGAGTGTAATGTTGTGCTTTTTCAAAGGAGCAGTTTTGAAAAGTGCATCTTGCCAGTTAGTACCTTCACCCAAAAGTGAGGGATCCAAAAATGCCGCAGGAGGAGTACCACCGGTAATCTCATTGATTTCATTAGTCATGGTGGCATATTGACCCAACGACATCACCGCCAAATTATCAGGCTTGTCCTGAAGCGTGTAAAGGAAATTGTAAGTTATTTTGGTATCACCGGCCTTACCGCGCTTGGTGGTAATCATGATAACACCATTGGTACCTCTTGACCCATATATCGCAGTAGCTGAAGGCCCTTGCAATACTTCCATAGACTCAATATCACTTGGATTAAGTCCTGCCAGTGGGTTGGTAGAAGAAGTGTTTCCAAAAGAAACAGCTTCCGGCTGCAACTGAACACCATCGATGACATACAATGGCTGGTTAGTCCCACTAATGGAATTGACACCACGTATATTGACAGAGATACCTCCTCCCGGAGCACCTGTGTTCTGCGTCACATACACACCGGCAGCACGACCTTGTAGGGCTTGCTCCACTGTGGTATTGACTGTTCGCTCTATATCTTCAGATGTCACGGAAACCTGTGCACTGGACATATCACGTTTTTTCATTGTGCCATAACCAACTACCACAACTTCGTCCAACGAAGCCATATCTTCTTCCAAGAAGACATTAATTGTGGATTGGTTACCCACCAATACTTCTTGGGATTTGTAGCCAATAAAGCTAAAGATCAGAGTGGATTGAGAAGAAGGTGCCGTAATAGAATAGGATCCATCTACGTCAGTTGCTACGCCGGTGGTGGTTCCTTTCACCAGCACCGTAACTCCGGGAAGTGAGAGTCCATCGCCTCCAGAATTCACGGTGCCTTTGACCGTGACCTGAGCCTGAACCACACCTACCAGAAGCATAAGCCAAAGCGGTAATAGTTTTTTCATCATGAGGGGTTTAATTGTAAGAAATTGGTATGTAGGTTTTGAGCAGGAAAAGGTTTTCCCGAGGTAAAATTCGACGTGTTTGTCTGTAGACTGTGTTTCATTCAGTTTGGGTTTTGTAGGAAAAATCGTTGTAACAAACACCAAAAACTGAGAGGTATTCTTTGCGCACCGAACTTGCTTTCCGGTGATAATCGAACTCTGTAGAATTCAATTTAAAAAGAACAGGATCAGATTTTTGGGTTTATTGCTTTGATCCGAATAAATGTAGATTGAGTATTCCCGGCAGAGGGTATTCAAATGTTTTTAATGAGGGTATCAAATGTTAACCCGCGCGAAATCGATTGAAATCAAGGATTTTAAGCTGTTTTATTGCTTAGAATTAGCAGAGAAAATGACAAATATTATTAGAAATGAAGGTGTCGGGCTATTCCAAATTCTTTTCTAATGCCTTTTTGACCAATTCACCCCAAGGCTTTATCTGAGCATCCGTCCAGTTTCCTTCTGAGGAAGCCTCCGGCAAAAGCATGGAGCAGGTCTCATCCTTGTCAGCAATAGACCATGCCGCCCAGGAAATTTTTCTGCTCTCCATCCAGCTAAGCCATGCATTCCAGGAAGCCGCATCGATAGGGCCATCTCCGGTAGCTTCCATCCCGGCACATTCTGTGACAAAAATCGGCAACCCATCCTGGAATGCTTTCTCTGCCCTATCTCTCAGATAGTTTTTGTGAGTAGCTGCATAAAAATGGAGTACATACATAATGTTCTCCTGATTTAGGATAGGATCCTGAGCCACAAGATGAATATCCTGACTCCAAGTAGGTGATCCTACCAAGATCAAATTATCGGGATCATATTTTCTTATTTCAGTGATGATCTCTTCACTATATGCTTTTACCTCTGCCCAAGTCTGATGTTCCGGCTCGTTGAAAAGCTCATAAATTACATGAGGATTATCACCATAAGTTTTGGCCATTTCAACAAAAAATTCCTTTGCCTGCTCAGGATATAAATTATGACTGTGCCAATCTATGATCACATATATATTCTCAGCTATGGCAGCATCCACCACAGCTTTGATTTTCTCTATCGCAAACTCAGGATTTTCGAAGTACGCACCCGGAGCATCTATTCCCATCGCAGCGCGTACCAGATTGGCATTCCAGTCACTTTTCAGCCATTTGACAGCAGAAGCATTGTAAAATCTTGGCCACCAGTTGTGCCAGCCAAAGCTTACTCCCCTGAGCATCACCGGTTCTCCTGTACTATCGGTAAGCTTACCGTCGGATACTTGTAATTTCCCGAAGTAGGTGACTTCGCCTACAGGATCGGGGGTGTTGGTTGGGGGATTCGGAACAGGATCGGGAGCTGAAGCTTCGGAACAGGAGGACAGAATCAAGCCTGCAATGATCAGTAGTTTTTTCATTAGGTGGGTTTTGTTAATTGAATGGTCAATTTTACGCCAACATAATTTTAAACCCGGGTACCAATTGTTTCCAATTAGGGTAATGATCGTTAAATGATCACTAAATAGGGCTTCGACTTAGCTCAGCCAGCTCTATATGTTGAAGTTTTTTAACCATAAAGAAACAAAGCGCATAAAGCTTGGAGGAACAAAGGGGCATCACCCTAGGGCAAGGTCAACACTATGGTTTGTCTATGTGACTCCTATGTGGTTAAAAAATTGATCAATTTTCAATTTTCAAATTCAATGGTCAAGGAAAAGCAAACCTTTGTGCTCCTTGGTGTACTTTGCGGTTCAAAAAAACACCGCCTAATTCTTAACCGCATAGTCACATAGGGGGCATAGCTTTGCAGGAGATAAAGGTCGGCTTCGGGACTTAGCTTTGATCCATATCCTCTTTGAGATTTCGCTAAACCCTTCTCACCATAAAGAAACAAAGTACATAAAGCTTAGAGGAACAAAGGGGCATCACTTTAAGGCAAGGTCAACACTATGTTTGTCTATGTGACTCCTATGTGGTTAAAAAAATTGATCAATTTTCAATTTTCAAATTCAATGGTCAAGGAAAAGCAAACCTTTGTGCTCCTTGGTGGACTTTGCGGTTCAAAAAAACACCACCTAATTCAAGACCCCTGAGCTCTCTGTGGTTAAAAAAGATTTTCAGGAAAAACATCACTCAGCAGCCAGCTCCTGCTGACGTGCTGCATATTCAGACGGTAGAACAGAGAATTCTGCCTTGAAGTGCTTCGCAAAATACTTGGCGTTATTGTATCCGACCATGTAGGCTATTTCTGAGATATTGAGCTGGCTTTTTGCCAAAAGCTGCGAAGCACGTTTCAACCTGATCAACCGGATAAACTCAATCGGACTTTTACCTGTGATCGACTGAAGCTTCTTGTACAAATGTACTCTGCTCATTCCTAACTCCTTACTCAGGAATTCTACAGAAAGCTGCGGGTCTTCCATGTGTTTTTCTACCAAAGCCACCGCTTTTTGGATGAGTTGATCGTCCAGAGAAGTCACATTTACTTCAGATGCATTGATCTGTATCTTATTACGGTTTTGCTCCTGAATCATATTCCGCTCCCGCAAAAGATTCTTGATGCTCAACTGCAGGACTTCCAGATTAAAAGGTTTGGTAAGATAGAGATTGCACCGGCTATCCAGACTCTGAACCATCGCCTCCTCAGATTTTTTGGCAGTCAGCAGGATCACAGGAATGTGGGAAGTCTTGATATCACCTTTTACTTTTTGACAAAATTCTTTACCATCCATCTGAGGCATCATCAAATCTGAAACAATCAGATCAGGAATGTGCTGCTGTGCAAGATCCCAGCCTTGGGCACCATTAGTGGCAGTGAGTACCTGATAGGAATCCGAAAGACAATCCTTGAGGTAATTTCTAAACTCCGCATGATCCTCGGCTATCAGAATCAGTTCTTTCAATTCCCCTCCTTTAGGCATCACTTCCTCATCTTCTTCCCAATTTTCTGAAATAATCAAAGCCAAAGGAATAGTGACTGTAAACACTGATCCCATTCCCGGTTCACTCTCTACAGTAATTTCACCATTCATCGTCCGTGCAAAATCCTGCACCAAGGACAAACCTATTCCACTCCCCTGATTGAGCTGTTGCCTATGCCCTTCTGTGGTATAGAATCTTTCGAAAATCTTATGCTGATCTTCCGTAGAAATACCCACGCCCGTGTCGGAAACGGATAGAATCAAGATTCCTTTCTCCTCATTCTCCTGTTGCAGTTCCAGCGCTACCGTAATCGCTCCATCTTCTTGGGTAAATTTGAATGCATTGGAGAGCAGGTTGAAAATAATTTTCTCCAACTTGTCAGGATCAAAAATTGCCTGCTGGGCATGAATATTTGCCTCAAAATTGAGATGTATATGCTTATTCTCAGAGAGTTCATGGAAATCGGCCACACATTCTTTGATGAATTGGATCACGTCTCCTTCTGAAGGATGAAAGGCTAAGCCCCCATTCTCAACATTTTTCACATCGAGCAACTGATTGATCAACTTAAGCAAGCGTCGGGCATTTCTCTGGATAATTCTGTACTGGCTAAGCAGTGCCGTGTTTTCAGTCTCAGAGATCAGGTGCTCTGTGGGAGTCAAAATCAAAGAAAGAGGTGTTCTGAATTCATGGCTTAAATTTGTGAAAAACTTAGTTTTTAACCTGTCCAAATCCTGGACACGTTTGGCTTCACGCATTGCCTGCTCTCTGTCAAACTTCTCCCGCTGTCTGGTAAGAAGCTGGTGTCTGAAATAGAATATAATGGCCAGAATCGACAAGAAATATAAAAAGTATGCAATCGGTGTCTTCCAAAACGGTGCTAGAATTTTGATATCCAATTTGTATTCATACATACTCCAGCCATCCAGCACTGTTCCCGGCTGAACTACCAATGTGTAATTGCCAGGATCAAGGTTGGTGAAGGTCACTTTTGCCAAATCGTCATTCAGGTATATCCAGTCGTCATTGAAACCTATCAGCTTGTATCGAAATTTGTTCTTTTCAGGATATAAAAAATTCAATGCGCTGAATCCGATGGAAAAAATATTTTCATCATGTTTCAGTACCAGCTTATCCATATTTTCAAGGGATTTCGGCAGAAGCACCCGGTTGCCGAGCTTCTCTCCTACTTTTACTTCCTCATTGAACAACTGAAAGTCTGTAAAAACCACTTTAGGATTATTTCGCTCAAAAGCGAAATTCTCGGATTTGAAGATATTGTAGCCATTTGGACCGCCGAAGATAAATTCATTTCTACTGGTTTTCAATGCAGCATTTTTATTGAACAAAGCTGCTTGGAGTCCATCTTTTTGGTCAAAATTTTGAAATGTGATCGCGTACGGATTTACACTCCTATCTATTTCAGCATAGCTCAATCCCATCTGGGAGCTGATCCAAAGATTACCGCCGTCATCCTCTACCAGGTCCACCAAGTATGCCGTAGGCAATCCTTCTGCCTCACCATAATGTACAAACGAACTATCAGAAGTATTAAAATAATACAGTCCGCTCATTGTAGTAGTCCATAGAACTCCCTCTGCATCTACGAATAAATCCGTGATGTTGGAATCAAGTAGCCCACTTTCCTGATTTTCAGAGTAAAAAGCAAACCGTCCTGTTTCATAATTCAGCATATTCAAACCACTACCGCCGGACACCCAGATGTTTCCCAGTTTGTCTTCCGCAAACCCTGTGATGTACTGATTATTGGTATAAAACGGTGGGCTTCCCGCAGGATAATTATGAAAGGTTTTTCTGTCCTTGTCTAGCATAGAAATACCTGACCGTAGCGTTCCAATCCATATTTTCCCTGTACTATCTTCGAAAAGTTTCCAAATACTCGGTCCGGGAATCCCTGAATGATTATCCGGCAGGTAATTATAGTTCTTGAATTCTTTTCCGTCATAACTTCCCAAGCCGTTCAAATAGGTAGCTATCCATAGAATCCCCTTATGGTCAATCATCAAATCTACGATCACATCACCGGTGAGGCTGTTTTTGCTTTCAGGAGTATGTCTGAACTGCTTATAGGTATTTGTTTTCCGATTATGGTAAAAAAGTCCTCCTCCGTTTGTGCCTATATATAAGTTACCCAAACTATCTTCCACAAAGGTGTTTACATCATTGAAGGGAAGGGAATTCGGATCCGCAAAGTTTTTGCGTACATGGGAAAAGCGCAATAATCCCTGATGATAATAGGCCACGCCTTTCTTATGGGTTCCCACCCAGATGATATCTTCATCGTCTTTATATAGAGAATAGATCACATTGTGAGGCATGGAATTATCCTGCGCATTCTCACCTGTCAAATACTTGACTGTGCGGGTGGTTTTGTCCAGAACATTGATTCCACCATGATCAGTACCAAGCCATATCTGACCCTTCTTTGCTTCCACGATGGCTTTCACCATATTGTTATTCAGACGAAATCTTCCTTTATCCTCCTTATTCGTATAGACCTCATGTGTAAAACCATCCACCCTAAAAACACCCAAATCACGCTCCGGATCAAATATCCAAGCATCACCGTCTGAATCAATCATTATTTCATAGCCCGCAATGGTAGGGATATCGGAATCGGGAAGTCTTAGTGTTTTAGTGACAATCAGACGATTGGGATCCAGCAAGTCAATCGTCCCAGAGCTGTGAACAACCCAAACAAGGCCATCAGGTGCCTCAGCTATTGACGCTATATTATTCGAAAAAAGACTACCTTTTTCATTGTTTTTTTGGACATAAATCGTCTTTCCTGTATCCCCATCATAAATACTTATGCCTTTGGCAGGATGTGTAAACCAAAATCTATTTTGACGATCCTTCATCAGCATACCTACCGAATCCGACGCTAGATGATAAATTAAAGAATAAACAGTTACACCTCTGGAAAACCGTTCGGTAATAGGATCATAGATGTCGAAAATCCCATTTACGTTTTTGACCCACAGATTGTCATTTGGCCCCAAATATATTTTGAGGATATTATTGTGGGAAATGGATGTAGAATCCTTGGTATTCAAAAAAATCTTGGTACGTGTACCATCATAGCGATACAATCCATAGGCAGTGCCATACCACATCATGCCATCTGCATCTCTTAGCATACTCAGAATATTGGAATTTGATAAACCCAGACTTTCATCCAAGTTGCGAAACACAAGTTTCTCCCCTTCAGCCTGACCAAAAACAGATCCTGACCAAAGCATCATCAAACAAGCTATTCCTCTTATCACATATCCTTTCATACACGGGTAACTATGGAAACCAAATTATGAGAATTATAGGAAACATCTTATTTCCAACTCAATATTTTACAAATTGAGCTATTCTTTTTTACCAAAAAAGTCCGATTGAGTAAGCTCAACCGGACTTTTATAAAATATTCATAAAAGATACTTAGATAAATCTATTCAAAAGATTCTCGAAGTACTCCTGCTTACCGCTGGTCTGAATAGGCTCTCCTACCTCAGCGGCATAGTTTCTCAGATCTTCAAGCGTAAGGTTTCCTTCTTCGAAAGATTTCCCTTTGCCTGAATCAAAGCTCGCATAGCGATTCTTTCTTCTTTCCAGGTAATCTGATTTGTCCAAAATATCCTGAGCGATCAGCATACCTCTAGCAAAAGCATCCATACTTCCGATATGAGCTAAGAACAGATCATCCATATCTGTTGAGTTTCTTCTGATTTTAGCGTCAAAATTCACTCCACCACCTTGGATACCCGCCGATGTCAACAACACAAGCATAGCTTCTGTCATTTCCTGCAAGTTCATCGCAAACTGGTCAGTATCCCAACCGTTTTGGTAGTCACCTCTGTTGGCATCGATGCTTCCCAACATGCCTGCATCCGCACATACCTGAAGCTCATGCTGGAAGGTATGACCTGCCAGAGTAGCGTGGTTCACTTCGATGTTCAATTTGAAATCCTTGTCAAGTCCATGATGTCTTAAGAAGCCGATAACTGTAGCGGCATCGAAATCATACTGGTGCTTAGTAGGTTCCATTGGCTTAGGCTCGATGAAGAATGTTCCCTTGAACCCATTCTTTCTGGCATAGTCACGTGCTATGGTTAAGAACTGGGCAAGGTGTTCAGTCTCACGCTTCATGTCTGTGTTGAGCAAAGACATATAGCCTTCACGACCACCCCAGAACACGTAATTTTCACCATTCAAAGCAATAGTTGCGTCGATCGCATTTTTCACCTGAGTTCCTGCCCATGATACTACACCGAAATCCGGATTGGTAGAAGCACCGTTCATGTAGCGTGGATTGCTGAAGACGTTAGCCGTGCCCCAAAGCAATTTCACACCTGTTTCAGCCTGCTTTTGCTTGGCATACTCGGTGATGATTTGCATTCTTTTCTCATACTCGCCCAGACTTGGTCCTTCATCGATCAAGTCAATGTCGTGGAAGCAATAATAAGGAGCTCCGATCTTGGTGATGAATTCGAAAGCTGCATCCATTTTGTCTTTGGCTCTCTGAATAGGATCAGCCACAGCATCCCAAGGATGAACGATAGTACCAGGACCGAATGGATCTCCGCCTGTACCGCAGAAGGAGTGCCAGTAGGCAATGGCAAATTTGAAGTGCTCCTTCATTGTTTTTCCTGCGATGATACGATTTTCATCGTAAAATCTAAACGCTAAAGGATTATCGCTTTCCTTACCTTCGAAAGGTATTTTATCGATTGAAGAGAAATAAGTTTTTGACATTTTTACTGTGGTTTATTAGGTATTTATAGGTTTGAAATAATTATTCATAATTAATCTTGAATGATGCAGCTACCTCTATTTCCATACTTAAGCGATCAGATGGCCCCTGCCCGATGTCATACGGGGGTGGTAAAAGTGATCAAGCCGGCTGCTTTTAGGCATATTCAATTTTACTTTTTTATTTATTGGAGGTATTTAAAGCGAATATACATATTCAGCTACACATTCATTTTTCGAATTGCTTCCAAATGATTTTTCCAAGTAGCATATACTTCTTCATATGGTTCATAGAAATGCTCGTTTGGTTCCACTGTTTCAAGCAATTGCAATCCTGCAAAAGCTTCAGATTCATTGGCAAATACTCCTGCGCCAATACCTGCTCCCCTAGCAGCTCCCTGTGCGCCGTCCGTATCATACAATTCCAGCACAACTTTATTCATGTGGACAAATGTCTTACGGAATATAGGGCTAAGAAACATATTTGCTTTACCCGCCTTCACCGTCTTAAGATCCAGTCCCATCTCCTGCATGATCCTGAATCCAAAGGTAAGTGCGGAAACGATCCCTTCTTGGGCAGAACGTATCATATGACGCTTATCGTGCTTGAGTAAATCCAATCCCAACAAATGTGCGCCGACGTGTTGATTTTGCATAATTCGTTCGGCTCCATTCCCGAAAGGAATGAAAGTAAGGCCTTCGGATCCTATAGGTGCCGAACCTCCCAGGTTATTCATTTCGTCGTATTCGATATGGCCTGCTCCCATGATTTTCTTCAGCCAGCTATTCAAAATGCCCGTGCCATTCACACAAAGCAGCACACCGTACGAAGGATTCTCCTTTGAGTGATTTACATGCACAAAGGTATTGACCCGTGACAAAGGATCATGAAGCGGCTTATCCGCAACTCCATAAACTGTCCCTGAAGTACCGGCTGTGGTAGCCAACTCTCCCGGCTTCAGTACCTGAAGTGAGAAAGCATTGTTTGGCTGATCTCCGGCTCTGTAGGAAATTGGAATTCCTTCTTCCAGTCCGGTCACTTCTGAGGCAAATGCAGAAACTCTACCCTGAATAGAATAGGAAGGTACCACCTCAGGAATCCAGGATTTGGAAATCTGATAGTTATCAAGAACCTTATCACTCAAGCCGTTTTTCTGAAAATCCCAGAATATACCTTCAGAAAGTCCTGTCTCAGAAGTAAAAATCTCACCGCTCAATTTCATAGCAATGAAATCACCCGGAAGCATCATTTTATGGATTTTAGCTGCCAGTGCAGGCTCATTTTCTATTACCCAGCGAAGCTTGGATGCGGTGAAATTTCCCGGAGAATTCAAGAGGTTTTTCAAACAATACTCCTCTCCCAACTCCCGGAAAGCCTTTTCACCTATTCCTACTGCACGGCTATCGCACCATATAATAGAAGGTCTCAGGACATTTTGATCCTTATCCACCACTACCAATCCGTGCATTTGGTAAGCGATACCGATTCCTTTCAGTTCACCTTTTTTTACACTGGTCTTGCTCAATACATAGCGGATAGAATGCTGTACATACTTCCACCATGTTTCCGGATCCTGTTCTGCCCAGCCCTTTTCCGGGGATTCTATGATCATTTCCTCTTCAGGAAACGCCTTTGATAGTAAAGATTTACCGGAATCTGCATCAAGCAATGAAGTTTTGACAGAGGAGCTCCCAATGTCAATTCCTAATAATAAACGTCTCATTTAATGTGATTTTACCAGAATGTAATATATAATGCAGCAGTAATTCCTGCTATTAAAACAGCCCCAATTTTAAACTTTGTGCTTGTACTGAACAACTCTTTGTTGATATCAATACTATTTGGATGATCTTTTCCTTTGCCCTCTACCAAGCTAATAATGATCATCAAAGCAGCAAGGATCAAAAATACAATCCCCATTCTATCAATGAATGGTAAAGCCGGGAAAACAATCTTCAACACGACGGAAAGAGGAATACTCAAAGCCGCACCTGTCAAGGCTGCATTGGAAGTGGTTTTCTTCCAGAATACACCAAAAAAGAAAATTGCGAATACCCCCGGGCTAATGAAGCCTGTATATTCCTGAATAAACTGAAATGCCTGATCCAAAGCTCCCAATGCCGGAGCTACGATGGATGCTACTCCAAATGCAACCAATGCCGTGATACGGCCGACCTTTACCTGCTTGGCTTCGGATGCCCCCTTTCCAATGTACTTATTGTAGATATCCATGGTGAAAATAGTAGAAGTACTATTTGCCATAGATGCCAGTGAAGAAACAATAGCTGCTGTCAAAGCTGCAAATGCCAGACCTTTCAAGCCAACAGGCAACAATTGAAGTAAAGTAGGGTAAGCTCTGTCAGACTTGATCAGGCCTGTTACCGGATCTTTCATAGATTCAATAAAACCTATGTCAATTCCGTTTTTTACAATTACATAAGCCGCGATGCCCGGAATCACCACGATAAGTGGCATAAGCAACTTCAAGAAACCTGCGAAAATCATCCCTTTCTGAGCTTCATCTAAGCTTTTTGCTGCCAAAGCTCTTTGTGTGATGTACTGGTTGAAACCCCAATAACTAAGATTTGTGATCCACATACCTCCTACCAGCACGGAAATACCCGGAAGGTCAAGATAGGCATCACGCGTTCCTCCCGATCCATCAGGAATCATCATCTCCCCTTTAGACAAAATCATGGAAAAATGACCAGGAACCTCTCTTCTCAATAACCCCAAACCTTCCCAAGCGTCTCCGCTACCGACCATTTGTAATGCTATATAGGTAGTAGCAAGGCCACCTGCTATCAAGAAGACCACCTGGATTACATCAGTCCAAGCCACTGCCTTCAATCCACCATAGATGGAATAAATCATTGCGAATAGTGCCAACCCAAGTATACCGTAGCCCATTGGGACATTAAGTATGGTATTCAAGCTCAGCGCTCCCAGATACAATACAGAGGTAAGATTGACAAAAACATAAAGCAATAACCAGAATACCGCCATGGTGGTCCTTACTCTGGTATCGTATCGATCCAATAGGAAACCCGGCATGGTGTAGATGCCTTTTTTGATATAAATAGGCAAAAAGAAAATTGCTACAACCAGTAAGGTGACGGCAGCCATCCATTCGTAAGTGGAAATGGCCAACCCCAAAGCAAAACCTGATCCTGACATCCCAATAAACTGCTCCGCAGAAATATTGGATGCAATCAACGATGCTCCTACTGCCCACCATGGCAATGCCTTGGAAGCAAGAAAATAATCGGATGAATTTTTGACGTGACCTTTTTTCTCACGGGACACAAAAATACCCATCCCGATGATGAGCAAACAATAGCCTATAAAGACGGCTAAATCTAAAGGTTCTAAGAGCATAAATTGTTAGGTTAGGTTTTGGGCAGTTAGTTTGGGTAAACGACTAATCTTATTAGAATAGGCCGATAAAGATAATATTTTCATGATAACGTCTATAATAAAAAGTGTCTAATTAAAATTAATCAAATATTAGTTTTAAAAATTGTAAGGGGATAGTCGAAAACTTACTGCTGCCAAATCCACCTAAATAACTGACACCCGAGCAGTTACTTACAAAAACCCTTGAGGCCCCCTGTAATTCCGAAAGTTTGAATTCTCCTTCCAAATATGGCATGGAATTCCGATCAAGGTGTTCCAGGATCACTTGTCGGCTTACTCCATTAATACAACTACAGCTCAAGGAGGGAGTGTAGATCACTTCATCTTTCTCCCAAAAAACATTGGAAGCTCCGGCTTCTGAGACAAAACCTCTATAGTCGAGTAGAATTATTTCGTCCAATCTTCTCTCCTTTCGTTCCTGATTTGCCAAGATGTAAGGGAGTGCATTAAGCGTTTTAAAAGATGACCAAAGTGTGGGAAACAATTGGACTTTGTCAGAAACATCCGCTTTTGCTTTAATAATAGGTGCCTCGGTAAATTCTGTAAGCTGCAATATCTGGAACACGTCATTTGTCTCCGGAGTATATTTCCCTGAACCTGCACGGTAAACATTCCATCGAACCCGTTTTCTGTCGTTAGGATAGTTCACTGTCAGAAATTCCAGAAGTTCTGATATATCAATGGCTTCAGAATCCAAACCAAGAATTTGCATTCCTCCTCTTAACCGTTGAATATGTCTTTCAAAAAACCTAACTTGACCATTCTCCCATACCATGGTTTCGAACAATCCATCTCCGAAGTTCATGGCACGGTTTGGAAGCTCCGAATTTTGTAAGCGAAACCAAGTTTTGCCGGAGGGGGATTTTTGAAAGATTGTTTCGATTTCGTTCATAAAACTGTTCATATTCGATCAGATCGATGCATTGTAATAGTTACACGATGTTAAACTATGTAAACATGGCCCCACTTAAATCGCAATCCATACAATAAATATGATTTTTTGTATGAAATAGTGGGAACGATTTTACCTTAGCACCAAAATTGGAATATATAAATCCGGATGGCAAATAAAAGTAGCGTTTTTGATATGATTGGACCTATAATGATCGGGCCATCGTCCTCACACACCGCAGGAGTAGTGAGGATAGCCAGAGCTGCGATTAGAGTCTTGGGGGGAGTTCCTGACGATGCTGCCATCACTTTTTATAATTCTTTTGCCAGAACTTACGAAGGCCATGGTAGTGATAGGGCAATAATCGGTGGGTTGATGGACTTTAAAACTGATGATGCAAATATCAAAAATGCACTTGAGATAGCTAAGGAAAAAGGATTTACCTACCGTTTTAAATCAATAGGCAACTCATCGATACATCATCCCAACACAATCAAGCTCAACCTGAAAAAAGGAGATAGATCGGTAGAGGTAGTTGGGGAGAGTTTGGGAGGCGGAGTGATCAACATCTCGGAAGTGGATGGTTTTGTAGCTAATTTCTCAGCTGTGGACCATACGCTTATTATTAAAGCCGAGGATATATCGGGAGCCATTGCTTTTATATCTGCAGTAATCGCTCAAGAAAAAGTGAATATTGCCTCTATGTCTGTCTCTAGAAAAGGAAAGCATGATCTCGCATGCCACGTGATAGAAATGGACTCAGGAATAAAAGAACTTACCTTAAATTATTTAAAATCATTATCATGGATTACCGAATTGATATATATTCCTGACATTGACCTATAACTACACTATGAAAAAATTCCTATTAGGCTTTGCCTTGGCGACAGGAATTGGTTTTTCGACTTTTGCGCAAGAAACAGTGATTCCTTCCGGTCCTATTAATCTGGAAACGGCTGTTTCAATTGCTTTGAAAAACAACCTGACGCTGAAAAGAAGTGAATTAAATCAACTGACCACCGAGGCTACCCTGCTACAGAATCAGGGAGAGCGTTATCCAAATCTGTCCGCCGGAGCAAGTTCAGGCTACCGATGGGGTCGATCTATCAACCCGGTAACCAACCTTTTTGAAACCGCCCGTATAGGTAACATCAACGTCTCTGCGTCATCAAACGCGACCATCTTTGCAGGCAATCAAATCAACAATTCCATCAAACAGTCGAAAATGGACTTGGAAGCAGGAATGTATAACATCGAGGCTACAAAAAATGACATTACACTGAACATCATTAATTTGTTTATTAATGTGGTATTTAACCGTGAGCAAATAAATGTCGCAGAAAACCAATTGGCTACTACAAAGGATCAATTGGTTAGAACGAAGAAACTGGTGGATGCAGGTTCCCTCCCTTTTTCAGATCAATTGGATATTCAGGCTCAAAATGCAACAAATGAGGTTAATTTGATCAATGCAAAAAATGATTATAATATCGCCAAGTTGAATCTGGCCCAAGCACTTCAAATTCCTTACACGCCGGAGTTTTCAGTGATCGAACCGGAATTCGAAATCAATGAATTGCTAATGGCCACCGAAACTACGAGTGATATTTATTCTTCAGCCGTAGAAACTATGCCGGAGATCAAAGCCGCATATGCTTCTGTCACCAGCGCGGAATATGGTGTGAAAATAGCCAAAGCCGGATATTATCCCAGTTTGGGAATAGGAGCAAATATTTTCTCCAATTACGTAGACCAGTTTTATCTAACAGAAAGACCCTCATTCGGTCGGCAAATAGACAACAACCTTTCTGAGGCTGTGAATCTTCAGTTGAATATTCCCCTATTTTCTAAGCTTTCCAACAAAGCAAATGTACAGCGTGCACGAGTACAGAAGCAGCTAAGTGAAGTGGCGGTACTGGAAGCTGAAAATAAGTTAAGGAATGACATCGAGACAGCTTACAACAGTGCACTGGCAGCACAATTAACTTATGAAGCCTCACTGGTACAGGTAGAAAGTCTTCAGGAATCCTTTCGTATTTCACAACAAAGATTCGATTTGGGGGCAATCAATTCGGTTGATTTTCAAGTTGCACAAAACAATCTTTTCAATGCGCAGGCTGATTTGCTAAATGCGAAATACACGTATATTTTCAGAGTAAAAGTGCTTGATTTTTACCTGGGTAATCCAATTAATCTTAATTAAACCATGGCCAATAAGAAATCAAATAAACTCTTGTATTACCTTCTTGGAGGTATAGTAGTCCTCATTATTTTTGCTGTAATCGCCCGAAACGCAGGCTGGGTAGGCGGAGATAAACAGACTCAGGTGGAAGTCACTGCGGTGAAAAGAGTAGCAATAATAGAAAAAGTAAGCGCATCGGGTGAGATTCAGCCTGAAGTGGAAGTAAAGCTAAGTCCTGATGTAGCCGGTGAGATCATCCAGCTTAACGTAAAGGAGGGGGATTCAGTGGCTTTAGGAAAGCTTTTGGTAAAAATCAGGCCTGACAACTTTATCTCTGCGTTGGATAGAACTAAAGCAAATTTTAACCAACAGGAAGCAAATCTATCCCAATCCCGGGCTACTCTGCAAAGATCAGAAGCTCAGTTCACACAAATGCAGCAAAATTTCGACAGACAAAAGAGGCTTTATGAAGAAAAAGCTATCTCAGTTGCGGAATTTGAACAAGCACAGGCTGATTTTACTTCTTCCCAAAAGGATTTGGAAGCTGCAAAGCAAGGGGTGCTAGCGGCAGAATATGTAGTCAAAAGTTCTCAGGCATCCGTAGACGAAGCTGCAGAAAACCTCCGGCTGACCAATGTGTATTCACCTGTAAGCGGCATCGTATCCAATCTTTTGGTAGAGCAGGGTGAGCGTGTGGTGGGAACTCAGCAAATGGCAGGAACGGAAATGTTGACTATCGCTGATCTATCCAAAATGGAAGTTCGTGTGGACGTTAATGAAAATGATATTGTTAGACTGAACTTGGGAGACACCACCATTATAGATGTAGATTCCTATGCCTACACCGGCAAGACATTCAAGGGGGTGGTAACAAGTATAGCCAACACTGCCAACGTGAAAGCATCGTCAGATGCGGTTACTGAATTTAAGGTGAAAATTAGAATATTGAATGATTCTTACCAGGATTTGGTGGACGAAGGCAAAAAATACCCTTTCCGCCCGGGGATGACTGCTTCCGTAGAAATCATTACAAATTCTAAAAACAACGCCCTTTCTGTTCCCCTGGCTGCAGTTACTACCAGAGAACATATGAAGGATACGTTATTGACCGGAAATACCCGAGCCAAAGAATTGGTGTTTATCAATGACGGCGGTGTTGCCAAATTAAAAGAAATTAAAACCGGTATTTCAGATTTTCAGAACATCGAAATTCTGGAAGGTCTGACTGAAGGCGATCAAATCGTCTCGGGACCTTACTTTGTAGTCAGTAAGAACTTAAATGAGGGAGACAAAATAGCTCCTATCGAAGGAAAATCCGCAGTAGCTAAAAAGTAATAGGATTATCCGAAATGATGCCGGTGCCTCCTTTTCTTTGGTATAGTGGTAGGAAGACGGAAGACGGGAGAATCATCGCTAAAGTTTACGCTTTTGCTTCCTTGCTGGCAGAAAATCGGATATACATAAAAATAAAGAGGCAGTTTCATTGTGTGATATTCTTGCGCTTTGAGACAGCCTCTTTTTACTATATGAGTATCCGCTTAACTTCACGTATGTAGTTTGAATTAATACTAGAAGTTCAAAAATCCCTCTTCCCTCCGCCGCGGCGGAGGGAAGAGGGATTTTTTCAGGCTAGCACCAGACATAATCTAGTACGTGCATTCATACGGATACGCCTATTTTATTAAAATCCAAACAAAAGAAATGTATTTTTAAGGGCTTCGTCCTCACCATTTTTTCAATTGGGCATATACCAAATGAAGCGGGAATCCCATCACATTATAATAGGAGCCTTCTATCCTCTCTACCCCCATAAATCCAATCCATTCCTGAATACCGTAAGCCCCGGCTTTGTCCATGGGTTTGTAGTGTCTGATGTAATGCCAAATTTCTTCCTCTTCCAGAAATCTAAAGGTGACGATAGTCTCATCCTCTAATGTGATTTGTCGGCTTTTGTCTCTCAAAGTTACCGCAGTCATCACCGAATGAGTCGCACCTGAAAGACTCTTAAGCATATCAAAAGCTTCTTCTTCATTTGCCGGCTTTCCCAATAAATGCCCATTTTCTATGACCACGGTATCGGAAGTGATAAGAATTTCATTATCCGCAAGTTCACCCGTAAAAGACTCAGATTTGAGTTTTGAAAGGTAAGCTGCCACATATTCAGCTTGAAGATCCTTGGGAACAGTTTCATCCACAGCATTGACTCTTACTTCAAACGCTACCTCTAATCCCTTCAATAATTCTTGTCGCCTCGGGGAATTGGAGGCTAAAATAATTTTCTTGTCCTTGAGATTACTCAAAAAAGGCTCCATAATCGAAATCAAATTCATCTTGTTTAATACTGGCGAAAAGCAATCCGCCCAACGCTTTTGGATAGAAATAGGTAGACTTAGGCGGCATTACTTCACCGCTTCTACAAACCTCCAGAATCTGGTCTAATTCCAATTCTCTGGTAACAATGGCAAAATCGGCTTTGCCTGATCGAACTTCCTGAATGCATCTGGAAAAATTCCGTTCATAGACAATCTGATCCGAATTTCTCTGGTCAGCCATCGGTATTCCCAAAATCCGTGCAAATAACACCTCATGAAGGACCGACAGATCCAGCTGTCTAATACGCTCAGGTAAATGCCGATTGATAGTATCCATCATACCAACTTTCAACTGTAGGGTATAACTCTCCTCTCCCATTACCAATCCAAAGGTATGAGGTTTATGAAATGCATATGCACCCAATTCTTCCGGATCAGCAAATTTTTTCACCTCAAACCAGGCTCTGATCATTTCCAAGAGTGCATCAGCAGACAATTCCAATCCATAAAATAAGCGATGGGTAGGAAGAATTTTCAGATGATTGCCACTGGTATTTGTCAAGTACATTAAGTGATAATCATAGCCTTTCCATTCATTGTCGTTTAACTCGCTCTGCATTGATTTTCTGTATTCGATTGCTCCCTCCAGTCTATGGTGCCCATCAGCCAAGATAACTTGCTTATCTTTCATCACTCTCAAAAAATCCCTGATGATTTCCGGTTCTTGGATCACGGCCATCACTTCCCTCACTCCTTGGTAATCTTCCAACTCATACAAAGGCGTAGTGATAGCCTGATCCATGTACTTCTCCAGCTGCTCTTCTTTATCGACATATAAGCCATGGGTAGGACTGGCCTGGATCTGTGTCTTCATGAGTAAGTCTATCCTGTCATTTACTGCAGAACTTAGTGTGTTCTCATGTCTCAAAATAATTTCTTCGCTCCATTCATAAGCCTTGATCTGTGCGATAAATCCTTTTCTACAACGCTCATCATGCTCACCCGGAAGGCGAAAGTATTGATAGTACACATAGATGCCGGGTTGCAAATCCTGTCGGATAATGCCCTCAGATTTCCATTTACGAAGTGTTTCCAGAGCTTTTTCCGCAGGAATATCTCCCTGGGGGACGGAAAGATGTATGCTGTTCAGAGGATTCTCATAGAGTAATTGTCGCTGTCTTGCCGAGACTACATCGAAAAGAGGAGCGGTCAACTCCTCCATATGGGGAGTCAAAAACTCAGCATACCGCCAAGCTTTAAGGGGTAATATTTCTGCCATATCAGTATAACCTAGTTCTCCATGCCGACTCCTTTTTGGCAATTGATTCCGATTTTAAATTCTCTGCAGACTTACTCTTGGTAAAAAACTCAACAGCCAGAGCTGAGAGCAATTCTAATTCAGAATCAGAAAATTCATCATCGAGGACCTTTGGATTGAAGTAGTTCTCAACAAATTTGGTATCAAAAGATCCGCTGACAAAAGCTGGGTGGGTAATCGCAAATTTGCAAAAACCAAGTGTAGTCTGAATGCCCACAATCTTATAATCGTCAATCGCCCCGACCATCTTCTCGATGGCTGAGGTTCGGTCTTCCGCATGGGTGATCAACTTGGCTATCATTGGATCATAATAGATTGGAATATCCATTCCTTCTTCGAAACCGTCATCTACCCGAATCCCCGCACCCTGTGGCCGCTTATAGGTTTGAAGATTTCCTATGTCCGGAAGGAAGTTATTTCTAGGGTCTTCTGCATATACCCGGACTTCCAGAGCATGCCCGTTAATTTTCAGATCCTCTTGGGCAAAAGAAAGTGATTTGCCTTCTGCTATTAAAATCTGCTCCCGCACCAGATCCTTTCCAGTGATCATTTCCGTCACCGGGTGCTCTACCTGAAGCCGGGTATTCATTTCCAGAAAAAAGAAATTCAATTGCCCATCCACAATGAATTCCACCGTGCCTGCACCGTAGTAATCACAAGCTTTGGCTACGCCTACGGCTGCTTCGCCCATGGCCTTTCTCATTTCAGGAGAAACTACTGATGATGGAGCTTCTTCTACCACTTTCTGATGCCTTCGCTGGATCGAGCACTCCCGCTCAAACAAATAAACTATATTTCCCTGCCGGTCTCCCAACACCTGAATCTCTATATGTCTGGGAGAGCTGATATACTTCTCTATAAAGACCGCACTATCACCGAATGAGGATTGCGCTTCGCTAACCGCCCGCTGCATCTGCTCTTCGAATTCGGCCTCGTTCTCCACTATCCTCATCCCTTTGCCTCCTCCGCCTGCACTGGCCTTGATCAAGATGGGATAGCCGATTTCTGCAGCTCGCTCTTTTGCCTCAGGAATATCGGAAATGGCTTTGGCGGTGCCGGGTACCAGAGGAATATCATATTTAGCCACTGCTTGCTTGGCCGCGAGTTTACTACCCATTACCTCTATAGACTCCGGTGATGGACCGATAAAAATCACACCTGCTTGCCTAACCTTTCTCGCAAAATCAGCATTTTCAGAAAGAAAGCCGTATCCGGGATGAATAGCATCTACATTTAATTCCTTGCAAACTTCAATGATCTTATCTCCCAGCAAATAGGACTGGGAAGATGGCGGTGGTCCGAGGCAAACTGCTTCATCAGCAAAAAGAACATGGGGTGAAAGTCTATCCGCTTCACTGTACACTGCTACCGTGGAGATGCCCATTTCTCTGGCAGATCGCATAATCCGTAAACTGATCTCTCCTCTATTTGCAACTAGTATTTTTTTTATTTTGGCCATTATCCCGTGAGTTAAAAGCTAAGAAATTTGGGTTTCAGCTAAGTAAAGAAAATAATCCGAGCTTTGGGAAGAATGATTTGTTTCAGCACCGTTTTTTGCTTGGCAGGCATTTAAGTTTTATTTTTGTCGGATTTTAATGAACAGATCATTAAATCCCTTATCACTTAAATTCGAAATGCTTTGGATCTATTTGCAAAATTAAAAATGAACATGGGCCCCTTGGGCAAACACTCAGAGTTTGCAGACGGCTATTTCTCCTTCCCCAAACTTGAAGGTGAAATTGCTCCGAGAATGAAATTTCAGGGGAAGAATGTTCTAACCTGGAGTTTGAATAATTACCTAGGCCTCGCAAATCATCCTGAAGTACGTAAAGCTGATGCGGATGCTGCTGCTGAATATGGTGCCGCATATCCGATGGGTGCACGTATGATGTCAGGACAAACCAGCCTTCACGAACAACTAGAGGATGAATTGGCCGCTTTTGTCAACAAAGACAAAGCCTATTTATTGAATTACGGATACCAAGGCATCATGTCTGTGATAGACTCACTTCTCGATAGAAAAGATGTGGTGGTCTATGATTCAGAATGCCATGCCTGCATCATCGATGCACTTAGAATGCACTTGGGCAAGCGCTATGTCTTCCCACATAATGACATTGAAAACTGTGAAAAACAGTTGGAAAGAGCTACCAAACTTGCAAATGAAACCGGCGGAGGAATCCTTGTGATCACTGAAGGTGTCTTTGGGATGACAGGTGATCAGGGCAAGCTGAAGGAAATTGTTGAGCTTAAGAAAAAGTTTGAATTCAGACTCCTGATTGATGATGCGCACGGCTTCGGTACAATGGGCAAAACCGGTGCAGGTACAGATGAAGAGCAAGGAGTACAGGATCAGGTTGATCTTTACTTCTCTACATTTGCAAAGTCAATGGCAAGTATAGGGGCATTCATCGCCGGTGATCCTGAGGTGATTTTATTCCTGAGATACAATATGCGCTCTCAGATCTTTGCAAAATCTCTTCCGATGCTTTTGGTTAAAGGTGCTTTGAAGCGTCTTGAGCTACTAAAGACTCAACCTGAACTGAAAGATAACCTTTGGAAAATTGTAGGGGCACTTAGAAAAGGGCTTCACGAGAATGGTTTCAGCACGGGCAAATCAAATTCCCCTGTCACTCCTGTAGTACTTAACGGAACAGTTGGCGAAGCTGCTTCATTGACTCAAGACCTTAGAGAAAATTACGGTATTTTCTGTTCTGTAGTCATTTATCCGGTAGTACCTAAAGGAATGATTATACTAAGATTGATTCCTACCGCTGTGCATACACTGGAAGATGTGGAAGAGACAGTGACTGCATTTGCTGCCATAAAAGAGAAATTGACCAGCGGGGTTTATAAAAACTCTAAGTTGGCAATGTCCTTCGGGGAGTAAAAAAAATCAAAAAAAATGCCCTCAGGATTGAATTGGCAAGTATTTGGGTTATATTGAATTACAAATAACTTATCATCAACTTTCATAACACACTTTTACTATGAGCAAATTTAGTGAAGTAAGCGAACTGGTTAATTCTCTTAAAGACGATTTTGAGAAGTTCTACGAAAAAGGAAATCAAGCTGCAGGTACACGGGTGAGAAAAGGAATGCAAGACTTGAAGAACATGGCTCAAGACATCAGAAAAGAGGTTCAGGACATGAAGAATGCGGGTTAAATCCCCAAAAACAAAAAAGGTGACTAAACAGTCACCTTTTTTTATACAAAGATTTTATAGGTGAAAATCAATACTCCACCTTATTGTTTTCCTCATTGATATCCGCCAGTCTCTTACTCGGATCAATCTCAATAGATTTAATAGTCTCTGACTTTTTATTGATTCGTATAGTTTTGGTCAGATTTGTCCAAGGCCAATTTTCGGTAATAATCCTGGAAGCAGCACCGGATTCAGGGGATTTTTGACCTCTCATTATTTCCAAAGGCAAGTATACCATCTCTGAAGTACCATCGGTATAGGTAATTACCAAGTCTATAGGCATTGGCATCAGACCTATTCGCTCTAGGGTTATGTCTGTTTGATCACCTTGTGGAGTTACCTTTTTGATTCCGTAATCAATGGTTTTGGTCGTATACACAAAGTACTCCTTGTACCAATCCAACTCCAATCCACTCTCTTTTTCCATTACACGAATGAAGTCATTCGCATTGGGATGTTTAAAACCCCAGGTATTAAAGTAGTTCAGCATTCCTTTATCTCTTGCCTCTTCCCCGATGATGTAGCCCAGTTGAGCCAAGAACACAGCTCCTTTGGCATAGGATGCAGTACTGTAGGCAGCATTTGTATTGTAATGATCCGCATGAGTGCTCATCGCTTCTTCTTTGCCGGAGCTCACCAATCTGTAATAGCCCAAATAGGATCCTTTATGTGGATCTTCGCTTGGTTTAAATATAGCGGACATTGCAAGGGATGTGGCATAGCTGGTAAAGCCTTCATCCATCCAAGGGTAAAGTGCTTCGTTGGTAGCTAAAACACCCTGAAACCAGCTATGGGCTAATTCATGGACCATTACCCCTACCAGGCTGTTGAGATTACGGCCACCCGTAACTAATGTAGACATAGGATACTCCATTCCACCATCTCCACCTTGGATTACAGAGAACTGCTTATATGGATACTGGCCAAAGTGTTCAGACATGTATTCTATAGCTTTTGGAGTATACTCCTTCAGTTTCTCCCAGTTTGCTGTGACATCATTGGTGGGAATATACAGGTGATGGACAGTAATACCATTTGCCATTTCTACCTTATCGTGACGATACTTAGGATCAGCAGCCCACATAAAATCATGAACTTTAGGTGCTTTGAAGTGCCAAGTCAGCTTATCGCCTTTGGCTTGGGTTACTTTTGCTCCTTCATCCTCATATCCATGACCTATTTCATTTGGATTCTGCAAATAACCGGTACCTCCAAGAACATAGGTTTTATCGATGGTGATCTTCACATCAAAATCTCCCCACACACCATAGAACTCACGTCCTATGTAAGGATTCGCATGCCATCCCTGTTCGTCATATTCAGACATCTTGGGATACCATTGGGACATAGAAAACCTTACCCCTTCTTCACTGTCTCTTCCTGATCTCCGGATTTGTAAAGGAACTTGTCCTATAAATTTCATTTCGAATTTGGCGTCAGAATTTGGCAAAATAGGCTCCGCAAGGTCTACTTCCAAGATGGTCCCAACTTCATTATACGTTACAGCTTTTCCGTTCATCGTAAGGCTGTTCACTCTCAAATAGCCTATCTCATCAGGCTTCAATTTGCTAATGCGATCACCGACTCTGCGATCCGGATCAGCAATGTTTCTGGATCTTTCATCCATCATGCTGCCCGGCTGAAAGGCATTGTAGTACAGATGATAGAACACACGGTGCAGCGTGTCCGGTGAGTTATTGGTATATATCAATAACTGTGTCCCCTTGTATTGATTTGTATTGACGTCCATATCGACATCCATCTGATAGTTTGCAGCTTGCTGGAATCTCCCCGTTTGGGCAAAGGCTCCGCTGCTAACTACCATTAAAAGAAAAAGCCCGTAAATAGGCTTAACCACATTAATCTGCATAATCATGAAATTTGTACAAAGAAAATCAAATAGAAAAGCCATCCCAAACCACCCGTAAAAAACAATGGCACCAAGACTGAGCCCGGTGCCATCATTAGTAATAACCTGTTGGTTAATTATCGTAGTGTTTGGCGTAATACTCCTGATAAGCTCCTGAAGTGACGTGATCCAGCCAATCTTGGTTATCAAGGTACCAATCAATCGTAATCTCAATTCCCTCTTCAAACTGTAAACTTGGCTCCCATCCCAATCCTTCCTGAATCTTAGTAGCATCAATAGCATAGCGCAAATCATGCCCTGCCCGGTCTTTCACATAGGTGATCAACTTTTCAGAAGTACCTGCTTCTCTCCCAAGCTTCTCATCCATTTTGGTACAAAGAAGCTTAACGATATCAATGTTTTTCCATTCATTGAAACCACCGATATTGTAGGTTTCTCCTTCCTTCCCTTTATGGAAAACTGTATCGATGGCCCGTGCATGATCTTTCACAAACAGCCAATCACGAACGTTTTCACCTTTACCATATACAGGTAGCGGCTTGTTGTTTTTGATATTGTGGATGCATAGCGGGATCAGTTTCTCAGGAAAATGGTTTGGACCGTAATTGTTTGAGCAATTAGAAATTACCGTTTTCATCCCATAGGTATTGGCATATGCCCTTACAAAATGATCTGATGAAGCCTTAGAAGCTGAATATGGAGACTGGGGATCATATGGAGTAGTTTCCAAAAAGAATCCACCGTCATGAAGGGATCCATATACTTCGTCAGTAGACACATGGTAAAACAAATGGTCTGAAAAGTCTTCCTTCCAGAATTCCTTCGCAGCGTTCAGTAGATTTACCGTACCAAATACATTTGTTTTCACAAATGCCAAAGGGTCTGTGATGGATCTGTCCACATGAGATTCAGCCGCCAGATGAATTACATCAGTGATGTTATGTTTTTCAATTATTGCAGTCAGTGCATCCGCATCCTGAATATCTGCCTTCTCAAAAATGTAATTGGAAGCTCCTTCTACAGACTTCAGATTCTCAAGATTCCCCGCATAAGTCAAGGCATCCAAATTGACAATCTTATATTCAGGATACTTCTCTACGAATAGTTGTACGACATGGCTGCCGATAAATCCGGCTCCGCCTGTAATCAGAATTGATTTGCTCATCTTATTTTTTGTAGTAGTCTAAATACCAATCTGTGAAAGATTTAACGCCCTGCTCAATTGGTGTGTCCGGTTTATACCCTGTATCGCGTACCAAATCAGAAACTTCAGCATGCGATGCAAGCACGTCGCCCGGCTGCATGGGAAGCATATTCATTTTAGCTTCTTTGCCCAATCCTTTTTCCACCGCATGGATATAATCCATAAGCAAAACGGGAGCGGAATTTCCGATATTGTACACTTTATAAGGTGCCTTAGAACTTCCGGGATCAGGATTCAAACCGTCAAATTCAGCATTTGGACTGGCCGGTCTGTCTGCCACTTTGATCACACCTTTTACGATATCATCTATGTAGGTGAAGTCACGCTTCATTTTCCCATAATTGAATACCTGAATAGGTTCATCTTTCAAGATGGCATCTGTAAACAGAAACAATGCCATGTCCGGTCTTCCCCATGGCCCATAGACCGTAAAAAATCTTAATCCTGTAGTCGGAATATTGAATAGATGGCTATACGTATGAGCCATCAGTTCATTGGATTTTTTGGAAGCGGCGTATAAGCTGATCGGATGATCTACCGAATCGGAAGTGGAAAAAGGCATTTTCTCATTGGATCCGTAGACGGAACTGGACGAAGCATACACCAAATGCTTGACCGGATGAAATCTGCAGCATTCCAGTATATTCAAGAAAGCCACGATATTGCTCTCGATATATACTTCCGGGTTTGTCAAAGAATATCTTACACCTGCCTGTGCAGCAAGATGAATTACCACATCAAATTTCTCTTGGGCAAAAAGTTGCTCAAGTGGTGCTTTGACAGCTAGATCTAATTGAACAAATCTATAGCCCGGGCTATTGTCCGATTGGACTATTTCACCTTTCGCGACCATATTCCGACTAATTCCCATGTGGGCCAAGCGGGCGTATTTCAGATTAATATCGTAGTAGCCGTTGATTATGTCCAATCCCACTACTTCATCACCTCTCTCCAAAAGTTGCTTAGCAACGTGAAATCCTATAAATCCGGCAGTTCCGGTAATCAGGTACTTCATAGATAAAAATTCAAGTTTTATTTATGGCTAAATATACGTTATTCCGCGTTATCAGCACCGTCTAAAGCGACTTGGTAATGCGCAAAAATTTCATGCTGAACCTTGGTACGTTCATAATTCTCACATACTTCAAGAAACAGATTATCCGCCAATTCAGCCATTTTATCACGCTTCACATAAGCAAATTCAATGGCTTCCTTCAATATTTCGACATTCTTGACAGGGAATATCAGACCTGTTTTCTGCTGTGTAATCACATCTGTATTGCCTATGATATCAGAGCAAATCACGGGTAATTCCATTGCTCCTGCCTCTAAAAGAACATTGGGAAATCCCTCCCGGTGGGAAGGATGAACAAGAACGTCTGCCAATGCCAGGTAATGGGCGACATGGTCCGACCAATCGATCTGTACGATTCTAGGATGATCGGTTATGATTTTGATGGTTTCCGGATCCAGCGGGTTTAGGTCTTGCTCGAAGCTGCCTAGGAGTACCAGCTTGGATTTGCCCACAATCTTCGAACTTAAGAAAGCATCTACCAATTCTTGGATTCCTTTGTCCTTTACCAATCTTCCCACAGAAAGAATAATAAAATCATCCTCTCCCGGCTGAATCCGCATGGTAGCTGCTACCAGATGATTTTCTTTCAATACGCCACGATTGAACTTCTCAAGATCTACTCCGTTGGATGAGCCTTTTCCCACTACGGTCAATTTTTCCTCAGGACAGAGGTTATTCTCGATCACAAAATTCCTTAACCCATTGGAATTTGGCCAGACATGGGTAGCAAAGGAATAGGTCAATTTCTCTACTTTTTCCAAAAGCCCTTTTTTCCCGCCTTCAGCAGCCATGTAAGGAATGCCCGCAAGTGTGTGGATTCTCACCCGCACTCCCGCCAATTTTGCCGCAATCATCCCCAAAAGACCTGCTTTTGGGGTATGCGTGTGTACGATGTCAGGCTGCTCTTTTTTGATCAACTGATACAGTTGCCAAAGACATTTCAAGTCTTGGAAAGGAGTGATTTTACGGGTAAAAGGAATAATCTCATGCCTAGCTCCTTCTGCCTTGACTACTTGTGGAAGTTCTCTGCCATCGGCACTTACCATTAACACATCCCAGCCTTGCTCCCGCATGAATTTCATTTGGCCGGCAAGTAATAACTTGAGGGATATAGGAACAGTGGTGATTCGAATAAGTTTTGGCATTAAAAACGGGATTCTTTTAGGGGCACAAAGGTAAGGCTTTTGCGTGTTTTATTGCCGGGAATGTGCAAATGCTATTCCAAAGGAAATATTATAGGATAATATTATCCACAATGATGCCAGCAGCCTCCCTCTCTTTGATAAATCGGTAGGAAGACCGATGACAGAAGACCGAAGCGGCCTACAAACTATAGTTCGTCAAATCCTATCTTGCTTTTGCCTCCTTACCGGTAGAAAGACGGATATACATATAGTATATTTAACACTCACCAATTGCCTCACTATGGAACTCAGTACATTGGATTATAGTATTATTTTCATTTTCTTTTCAGTCGTTTTAGGAATTGGAATCTATGTTTCCAAAAAATCCGGGCAGGATACCTCTGAGTACTTTTTATCGGGACGGACAATGCCGTGGTGGCTATTGGGCTTTTCTATGGTCGCCACGACATTCTCTACCGACACGCCGAATTTGGTCACGGACATAGTACGTAACAGCGGTGTTTCGGGCAATTGGGTGTGGTGGGCTTTTTTATTGACAGGTCTTTTGACAGTTTTTGTATATGCCAAGCTATGGCGCAGGTCCAATGTTCTAACCGACATGGAGTTCTATGCTTTACGATATGGAGGTAAACCGGCACATTTTCTTAGAGGGTTTAGATCGCTATATCTGGGACTTGTTTTTAACATCATCACACTTGCCGCGGTTAATTTGGCTGCTATTAAAATTGGGGGGATAATGCTGGGATTGACCCCAATCGAGACGGTTCTTATTGGAGGGGTGATTACAGTGATTTTCAGTGCGGTCGGCGGGTTTAAAGGGGTTGTTTACACAGATTTTCTACTGTTTTTCGTAGCAATAGTAGGTGCCATTGGAGCGGCCTATTATTTGGTGAACATTCCTGAAGTTGGCGGCATAAGTAAATTGATTGTCCATGAAAACGTAGCAGGGAAATTATCCATTTTGCCGGATTTCTCAGATACTGAGGCTTTGATATCTATATTAATAATCCCTTTAGCGGTACAATGGTGGAGTTCATGGTATCCGGGTTCGGAGCCCGGCGGAGGTGGATACATTGCACAACGTATGTTAGCCGCTAAAAATGAAAATCATGCAATCGCATCCACCTTCTTTTTTAATATAATGCATTATGGCTTACGCCCTTGGCCATGGATTTTGGTGGCTTTGGCTTCTTTGGTGGTATTCCCCGATATTGCCAGTATCCACGAAGCTTTTCCCAATATAGAAGAAAGTAAACTGGGGCATGATCTGGCCTACTCAGCCATGTTGACTAAACTTCCAAGTGGTCTGCTGGGTTTAGTATTGGCCTCATTGGGCGCTGCCTATATGAGTACCATTTCAACGCAGCTAAATTGGGGGTCGTCTTACATCGTAAATGATTTTTACAAACAGCAAATAAAACCGAAAGCTTCGGAGAAAGAGTTGGTGGCTGTGGGAAGAATCTCTACTGTTCTATTGATGGTTTTGAGTGCGGTGATGGCATTATCCCTGACAAACGCCAAACAACTTTTTGATATTCTTCTTATGTTCGGTGCGGGAACAGGTCTTGTATATATCCTAAGATGGTTTTGGTGGCGTATCAATGCCTGGAGTGAAATTTCCGTTATGTTTGCCGCTGCCATCACAAGTTTGACGTTGACGTATACCTCTCTTGGTGATGCCCTTTTTGGTTTTATAAATGAATCGGGGTTTTTGGTTGAGGGTTTTTTCCCATCATGGGCAAGATTTCCTGTGATTGTTTTGGTAACGACTCTGGTATGGGTATTAGCCACTTTTGTAACCAAACCGGAGGAAAAAGCTATTCTTAACAGTTTTTATAAGAAGACCAGACCGGGCGGACCCGGATGGAACAAGGTCTTGTATGATGCTAAGGCAGAAGGCGTCGATATTGAAAAAAGTCATGAAAAATGGTCTGTTCCTTCAGGGATTTTGGCCATGATTTTGGGCTGCATCCTTGTTTATAGCTGTATGTTTGCCACCGGAAATTGGATTTACGGAAATTATCCCTTAGCAATTGGCCTTACTGTCACGGTAGTAGTTTCCGGATTTCTTTTAGCCAAAGTTTGGAATACTATGAAAGATAATCTACTGTAATTTTTGGTTTGTCGGTGTGTAATTTCCCTTGATCACCATAGCCCGGGTGCAGTTATAGGCGACATGCATACAAGACGGTCGAGAAGGTAAGGGGGCAATTCCTGAAAAAAGTTGAAGCTTTTGTATGTATATCCCACAAGCTGATTTATGTGAGTCTTTTGCTGTCATATATTTTTGATACTGAAAAGCAGCGTAAACATATAGGTTCAATAAAAACAGCCTATTTGCTTACCTTTAAGCAACAAATACAATCAATAATTATATTTTCTATGATTTCGAAAGTAAATATAGCCATCATCGGCTGTGGTAATCTGGGAGCGTCCATCGCAAATGGACTGTTAAGACGGGAAGATTTTGATCCGAAGAACCTGACACTTACCAAAAGGCATGTGGAAAGCCTTAGTGAGTTTGCCGCTTTAGGCGTAAATGTCCAAAGTGATAATGTATCGGCGGCTGCAAAAGCTGACATCGTGATACTTGGTGTAAAACCCTACAACATCGCCCCCATTCTCAACGAAATCAAATCTTCTCTTGATCCCAAAAAGCAACTTATCATTTCGCTGGCCACCGGAATTACCCTCGCGGAAATGTATCAAGTAATCGAGCATCAATCTGTGGCTTTCCGGGCTATGCCAAATATTGCCGCCGATATCCAAGAATCTGTTACCTGTATTTGTTCCGAAAATGCGGATCCGGAACAAATAAAACTTGTATCCGAACTATTTGATGCAATCGGGTTCACTATTCCTATCGACGAAAGTCTGATGGAAGCGGCAACTGTGTTGGGTGCTTGCGGGATTGCCTATGTACTGAGATTTATGCGGGCTATGATCCAAGGCGGAATACAAATCGGTTTTGATTCGGTAACGGCAAGCAAGATCGTGAACCAAACTGTAAAGGGAGCTGCCGAACTGATGATTCAGAAGAATATGCATCCTGAAGCGGCTATAGATAAGGTAACTACCCCCAAGGGCTGTACTATAGTGGGATTAAATGAAATGGAGCATCAGGGCTTCAGTTCGGCAATGGTAAGAGGAGTGATCGCCAGTTATGAAAAAATAGCGAAATAGTTGATTTTTTAATGAATTATTAATTTTCAAGGAATATTAAATCTAAATCAGGAAAAATTAATATTTAATTCAATAAGAATAACTTTAGGATTGTTTTTCTTTTGAATCTTTTCAGTAGATTTGTCTCGGGTGATAAACAACTTTTGCTATTCCTTTTTCAATGACACGATTTTTAAAGGAAGGACTGTTTGGTACTTTTTCTTCCTTCCTTTCATATTTCTCCCCACAAAAAAGCCTTCTGAATTTATTCAGAAGGCTTTTTTGATGAGTTATAACTGAGGAAAATCAGTCAAAAACTTCCTCTAGCTTGGCTCTCAAACTTGAACCCCGAAGGTCTTTACCAATGATTTTACCATCCGGATCGATCAAATAAGTAGCCGGAATAGCACTGATCTGATAAAGCTCTGCAGCTGCAGAATTGAAATATTTCAAATCAGACACTTGGGTCCAAGTCAATCCATCCTCAGCAATAGCACCCACCCAAGCCTCTTTGGTACGGTCCAAAGACACACCAAATACTTCGAAACCCTTGTCCTTGTATTCATTATAAAGTGCGACCACATTTGGATTTTCTTCACGGCAAGGCTTACACCATGCTGCCCAGAAATCTATCATCACATATTTTCCGCGCAAATCAGACAGCTTGACGGTTTCGCCCTCAGGATTGGGAAGTTCGATTTCAGGAGCTATTTGCCCCATAGAAAGCGCTCTCATCTCATCCAATTGCTGCTTCAATTGAACAATTGTTTTTGTCTCAGGATACTTCTCGTCAAGCTTGGATATCAGGCTATCCATGAACTGAAACTCATTCTTCGGATTTAACAGACCTATGGCGGCCAAGGAAGCAAAACTATTCCCCATGCTGTTGATCACATTCTTCACTTCAGAGGCCTGGTTGCTTTCCAATGCCATGGCTTCAGTCTGAATCTGCTTGATCGCTTCCGTATCATTATCGCTCATCGCTTGATAATACGATTCATTGAGCTGATTGACTTTTGTCTGGTAATTGTCCATCAACTGTTCGATTTTCAGCATTTCTTTAGAATCCTGAGAACCCTCAATAACCAAGCTTTCAAGTTTGGAAAAATCATACTTTACCTTGACATCCTCCTTGTATAGCGCAAGCCGAATCATCTTTTCCCCATACATATTCAACTCATAGAAAGTAGGTGCATCCACAGCAACCTCATAGCTAAACTTACCTTTATCGTCCAGCTGAAGAGTATCCAGTACTATTGGGCTACTATCTGTGAATTGGGAAAGTATTATCTCTCCGGATGGCGCATTTTCAATAGTGCCTGTGATTAATACATTTCCATCATTTGCCTGCTTCTGCCCGCAGGAGGAAAAGAATAAGAGGACAAGGAAAACAATTCCGTTCATTTGATTTAACATAGATTAATTCTCTAGTAATTCTGTCAATAATTTTGTGGCAACTTTGGGATCGGCTTTGCCTTGGGATTTCTTCATCACCTGCCCCATAAACAAGCCCATCAAGCCCTTCTTGCCCGATCTGTATTCTTTAACCTTCGCAGCATTTGCAGCCAGCACTTCTTCTACAATTGGCTTCAAAGAAGATTCATCACTTTCTTGGATCAGATTCAGTCTCTGTGCTATTTCCAGCGGACTCTCGTTGGCACTTTTCAGCATCTCGGGATACAGATTTTGAGAAGCGGCCGTATAACTCACTTTGCCTTCATCGACCAAAGCTATCAAAGCAGCCAGAGAATCATTGCTGATCGGGAAATCGCTGATAGAAAGAGACAACTCATTCATGTAGGATTTCACAGGTCCCATCATCCAGTTAGATGCTGCTTTGTAATTGTCGGTTTTACTGCACAGCCCATTAAACCAAAAAGCTACTTCTTTTGATTCTGTCAAAAATGCCGCATCGTAATCCGGCAGACCATATTCTTCCACGAACTTTTTATGAAGGTCTCTTGGTAAGACAGGCATGGTTGATTTCACTGCATTCAGCCACTCATCTGAAACTACCACGGGACTAAGATCCGGCTCCGGGAAATAACGGTAATCGTTCAGGTCTTCTTTAGTCCGCATGCTTGCAGTAAGTCCCGTGCCCGCATCGAAAGTTCTGGTTTCAGAAATAACCTCCTCGCCTGCTTCTATAAGCCGGATCAGACGCTCATGCTCATGCTCGATGGCACGGAACACGTTTCGAAAGGAATTCATGTTTTTTACTTCAACCTTTTTGCCCAACTCTTTGACGCCTTTCAGCATCACAGATACGTTGGCATCACAGCGAAGAGAACCTTCCTCCATATTTCCATCGCAGATATCGAGGTATTTTACCAGCTTTTTCACTTCGGTAAGAAAAGCATATGCTTCCTCCGGACTATGCATGGCAGGTTCCGTTACGATCTCTATCAGCGGTGTCCCGGCACGGTTGAAATCCACCAAGGTATCAGCTTCATCTGCCAGGTGGATGGATTTCCCTGCATCCTCTTCCATATGCACACGATTCAGCAGTACCTCCTTTTTGGTTCCGTCAGGAAGCTGGATAGGTACGGTCCCTCCTACACAAATCGGCCCTTTATCCTGTGTAAGCTGATATCCTTTTGGAAGATCCGGGTAGAAATAATTTTTTCTCGCAAAGACATTGTATCTAGTAATCTCAGAATTACAAGCCAAGCCCATCTTGATGGCATAGGCTATCGCTTTTCTGTTGACCTTGGGCAAAGTGCCCGGATGGCCAAGTGTAATCACTGAAATCTGAGTATTGGGTGATTTACCGTACTCATTAGCGTCAGCAGCAAACATTTTACTTTCGGTCAAAAGCTGCGCATGCACCTCAAGTCCGATGACCAACTGATATTTATTCTTTAATTCTTCGCTTAGCATCCGCGCGTATATTTCTTATCTATTAAAGGTACAACTCTCTGGCTTTAGCCACTGCATTTTCCAGTCCGGCTAGATTCTTACCTCCTGCTGTTGCAAAAAACGGCTGTCCACCGCCGCCGCCTTGAATTTCTTTCGCCAATTCCCGTACAATTTGACCGGCATTTAAGTCCTTGCTCGTGATCAAATCCTCATCTATAATTACTGCTATCTGAGGCTTGTCCTCAATTTTGGCTACCAAAATAACGAAAGCATGCTCGGTTTCATTTTTCAATTCATAAGCAAGTTTTTTCAGAGAATCAGCATTCGGAAGTTCCACTTGCGCAATAAGGGTGTTAATCCCATCCCCCGCTACGAATTGCTTAAGCAACTCCGCTTTTACTCCTGAAGCTTTCTCCAGATGCAATGAATCGATTTCTTTTTTCAGCTCATTCCGTTCTTGAAGTAAGGACTCGATTGACTTTCTCAAATCCTTCGGATTCTTCAGCAATTCCTGAATTTCCTTCACCAAGTTCTCCTGCTTGCGGAAATAATCCTCAGCAGCTTTAGCAGTGATAGCCTCGATTCTACGAACACCTGAAGCGCTGGAAGCCTCCGAAATAATCTTAAACAGACCGATTTTACTTGTTTGAGGTACGTGGGTTCCTCCGCAAAGTTCTACAGAGAAATCTTTATCAAATGTGATTACACGCACAAAGTCACCATATTTCTCCCCGAAAAGAGCGGTTGCCCCTTGCTTCTTAGCCTCTTCTATCGGTACATTTCTTTGCTCGGAGAGTGGGATATTCTGTCGGATTCGCTCATTTACGATATCCTCGACCTTCGTAATTTCCTCATCGGATAATTTGCTGAAATGCGAGAAATCAAAACGGAGAAGGTTCTGATTTACCAAAGAACCACGTTGCTGAATATGGTCCCCAAGCACTTCTTTCAAAGCCGACTGAAGCAAGTGCGTAGCCGTATGGTTATTTTCAGTCAAATAACGTTTTTCTGCATCTACTTCAGCACCGAACTTGGATTCCGGGTTCTTAGGAAGCTTTTCCACAAAATGAACAATCAAATCGTTCTCTTTTTTGGTGTCGATCACTTTGACTTTTTCGGTCTCGGAAATCAGCCATCCTGTATCTCCTACCTGTCCTCCGCTTTCTGCATAGAAAGGTGTTTTGTCCAAGACCAATTGGTATTTATCACCTTTTTTATCTGAGATCACCCTATACTTGATGATCTGACAGTGCGCTTTAAGGAAGTCGTATCCTACAAACTCGACTCCATTATCCTCATTCACAATCACCCAATCGCCTGTCTCGGATTCGGAAGCAGCACGGGATCGTGTTTTCTGAGCTTCCATTTCCTGCGCAAATCCGCTTTCGTCCAATGAAAGACCGCTTTCACGTGCGATCAAGGAAGTCAAATCCAAGGGAAAACCGAAAGTATCATATAATTCAAAAGCCGTCTTGCCCGGAATTACATTGTATCCTTTTTCTTTCAGCTCAGACTTAATCTGGTCGAGCATTTTCAGGCCATTGTCAAGTGTACGAAGGAAGGAAGTTTCCTCTTCGAAAATCACTTTGGCTATAAACTCCTGTTGCTGTCTGACTTCGGGGAAGATATCACCGAAATTATCGGCAATAAGACCGGTCAATTCATATAAAAATGGCTCATGAAAGCCCAAGAATGTATATCCATAGCGGACTGCCCTTCTGAGAATCCTACGGATAACGTAGCCGGCTTTGTTATTGGAAGGAAGCTGTCCGTCCGCAATGGTAAATGAAATGGCACGTATATGATCTACAATCACACGGAAAGCAATATCTGTTTGCTCATCCAAACCGTATGTCTTGCCTGATTTTTTCTCTAGAGCACTTAAAAATGGAGCAAACAAATCCGTATCGTAATTGGAAGATTTGTGCTGAATGGCTCTCACCAATCGCTCAAATCCCATTCCGGTGTCCACGTGCGTTGCCGGAAGGGATTTTAAAGAACCATCCGAAACCCGGTTGAATTGCATAAATACCAGATTCCAAATCTCAATCACCTGCTCGTGATCATTGTTCACCAGATCTCTACCAGCTATCTCAGCACGCTCAGCATCCGGTCTTAGGTCAATGTGGATCTCCGAACATGGACCGCAAGGTCCCACATCACCCATTTCCCAGAAATTATCTTTCTTGGAACCCATGATGATACGATCTTCGGGCACGATGGCTTTCCATAGATCATAGGCTTCCCGGTCCAAAGCCAGGTTATCTCCCTTGTCTCCTTCGAAGACAGATACATACAACCTGTCTTTTTCCAGTCCATAAACTTCGGTCAACAACTCCCAAGCCCATGCTATCGCTTCCTTTTTGAAGTAGTCACCGAAAGACCAGTTACCAAGCATCTCAAACATGGTGTGGTGATAGGTATCGACCCCCACTTCTTCAAGATCATTGTGCTTACCGCTTACACGAAGGCATTTCTGCGAATTGGCGACACGGGGATATTTGGCTATTTCATTGCCCAGAAAAGCGTCTTTAAACTGATTCATCCCCGCATTGGTAAACATCAAGGTAGGGTCATTTTTGACCACAATCGGTGATGAGGGAACGTAGTGGTGCTGCTTGGATTGGAAAAACTCTATAAAGGTGCTCCGTATTTTCTTTGCTTCCATGAAGGTTTTGAGGCAATTAAGAATGCTATTTAGGCCTTTTGACAGCCATTATAATTGGGTGACAAAATTAGCAGAATTGGCGGTGTTACCTGCATAGGGGTGAGATTTTCTCTAGGCAGATGTCTCCCGCCAAGGCGCAAAAGCGTAAATAATATCCCCTTTCTCGCGGCGGCGCAGCGGCAAAGCCAAAGAAAAGGGGTATTCATTATACTTGGACGATTTTACAAATCTCCCGCTAGGGCAAAAACTAATTAAAAACACATTTGTCACGGTGGAGAATTTTTCTTTGGCTCTACCCTTTAAGCTCCATACCTGAATCTTTGGCTGTCATCCCCAAAGTAGCCAATGGAAAACCAAACGTAAATTCATCGGAAATCCCGTAAATCAAAAATCGTATTTCGTAAATCCCATTCAGCTTGTATTTCCCCTACGCTCCGAGTACTTTCATTAAAATTTTTAATAACTCAAAAATCACTCATGAGCTACCTCAATCATCTAACATCCCCTACACTGCTTCTTGACGAAAAAATCTGTCGGGCCAATATCAAGCGAATGGCTGACAAAGCCGCGCGTCATAATATGAAATTGGTTCCTCACTTCAAAACCGCCCAGTCACATCAAATCGGAGATTGGGCAAAAGAATACAACATCACTGAAGTGACAGTTTCTTCTATAAAAATGGCCGAATACCTTTCCGGACAAGGCTGGGTAAACATTCACATCGCTTTTCCTTTCAACCCACTGGAAATCCCCAAGCTCAACAAAATAGCAGGCAAGCAATCCATTTCGGTACAGTTAATCAATGCTGAAACCACCCGGATGCTTGCAGATCAATTGGAACATCCTGTAGGATTCTTCATTGAAATCGATGCAGGTTATGGTAGAACCGGCGTGGAAGTAAGTGATTTTGGTTTGATCGAGGAGATTTTTCTGATTGCAAAAAAAACGGACAAACTGAAGTTCAAGGGCTTTTACCTTCATCCGGGCCATACTTATTATATGCCCGATATTCCTGCTATTTACGAGCAATCCCGAAATGCCCTGGGAATGCTCAAAAATAAATACAGCACTGAGTATCCTAATTTGGTGACAAGAATAGGCGATACTCCCGGCTGTGCCGTGATGGAAGATTTTGAGGATATTGACGAAATGGGCCCGGGCAACTTCGTTTTCTATGACTTGATGCAGGAAGAACTGGGAGGCTGTGATAAGGAAGATATTGCTGTTTGTCTTGCCGTACCGGTAGTAGATATCAAGAAAGATCGCAAGGAAATTTTGGTTCACGGAGGTGGAGTTCATCTGGCAAAGGATGTTCTTGTAAGTGAAAACGGTCTGAAAAACTTCGGGGAAGTGGTCTATCTAAATGAAAATGGCTGGACTATTCCGGAAGAAAAATCTTTCTTGAAAAGTATTTCCCAAGAGCATGGCATTATCAAAGCCTCGGACGAACTCTTGGCAAAAGTGAAAGTGGGTGACGTTCTCGGCATCCTCCCGGTACATTCCTGTATGACGGCTGATGCCATGGGCGAATACATGACGCTGGATGGAAAAATGGTTGATCATGCCGAAGGCAGTAGGCAGTAATCAGTTTTCAGCTGACAGTTCACAGAATTCTGTCAGAAACATCGGTTAGACACTATTAATTTCAAAATTAGCCCAGACCAAAATTCTGGGTTTCTTTTTACCTACATCAAATCATGATCAAAGACATTAAACTTTTAAAAACAGAAGTACTTTCTGACAATTGGTATACCCTTCGGAAAATCACTTTCCAGTTTACCAAGAAAAATGGCGAAGTAATCACTCAGGAACGCGAAGCATATGACAGAGGCAACGGTGCCACTATTCTATTGTATAATCTGGAACAAAAAACAGTCATTCTCACGCGTCAGTTTCGTCTTCCCACCTACACCAATGGCAATGAATCAGGTATGATGATCGAGGCTTGTGCGGGACTTTTGGATGAGGATAATGCTGAAGATTGCATTCGTCGAGAAACCGAAGAAGAAACAGGGTACTTGGTCAAGGATGTGAAAAAAGTGTTTGAAGCTTACATGTCACCGGGATCAGTTACAGAAATTCTACATTTCTTTATCGCTGCTTATTCCAAAGACATGAAAGTGAGTGAAGGCGGTGGCGTGGATCATGAAGAAGAAAACATCGAAGTACTGGAAATTCCTTTTGAGGAAGCATTAAGTATGATAGGCACAGGGGAAATCAAAGATGCCAAAACGATTATGCTACTTCAGTATATCCGGCTTCAGAATATGTTGTAGTGTATAATCCAGTCTGAAAAAAAATCGTGAATTGGGACTTCCTACTACCGGAGAGGCAGGGCTACCCTCCTTTCTACTTTTTCTTCTTACAGCTTTTTTTTCTATTTTTTTTAAACGGTTTTATACCGAAGTAATTAGAAGCATAAGACGGCTTTTATTCTTAAAAACCAAAGAAATATTAGAAAAATGATAATAAATAGGCCGTTTTTTTACGATTTTTAATGCAAAACACCCTTTTCGCATGTCATTTCCTGTCGCCAAATTTTATTTGGTGAACTTTTTGGCGTTAATTTGTCATATGAAATCGAGCATGTTGAAGACGACACACAGAGGGATGATTATTCGCCGAGCGAGATTCCATGTGGCCATTGAAAAACAAATTATAATCACATGAAAAGGATTGTTCTACTCATTTCACTTTCCCTTTGCGCCCGGTTGCTTACGGGGCAAGACCTCAAGTCTTACCAAGGAAACTATAAATTTAATGGTATTGAAGGAGAGGCTAAATTCAATTATCAACTAAATCCCGCCAATGAATCAATTTTGCAAGGGGATTTCAAATTTGAATCCTCCTCCAAGGGTTCATTCTCTGAAAATATTTTTGAAAGAAAGGCTATTATCGGAAGATTTGAACTTAACAAAAAGGTAGGGACATGGACATATCTGGATGAGCATCATCAAGTCACTTTGGATCAAGTGGTTGATTTCAAAGTGTTTTCGAGACTGGAAAGCCAACAGGTAAAGATTAGTGCAAACTACAAGTCCGGTCTGCCGCATGGTAAATGGACAATTGAAGAAAACACTTACGAAGGCGATAAGCTGAAAAGGGCTTCACAATCAGATGCCATTCATTTTCAGGATGGAAATCTGGTCAATGAACTGCAGTACAAAACATTTAAAGATGAACACACCCAGATTGTGAGGGGGAAATTATTGGAAGGAGGGATTTTGCATGGTGAGTTGGCCATGGTGTACGAGTCTGATGGAAAATTGATCAGTGAAATCAGGAATTATGAGCGGGGATTTTTGCTTGGTTTAGTGAAGAAAGACCTTCGGAGTGATGAATTGATTGAGGAGGTTATATTTTTCAACACCATAGATAAACTCAAGGAACTGTCAGATGGGAAACAGAATGGCTTTAGAATAGCCGACGAGGTATTTGGGATGACATATAGAGATGGATTTCTAAGAGATGGTTTTGAATATGTAGCCCAATCTCAGGGTAACCAATTTTTGGAAGGTTTTCTAAAGAAGCTTCTCAAAAATGATGAACTATTCACCAATACGGAAGGAGATCTGATCCAAAGCCCTATTCACACCAAGCGATTCGTATATGAGTTAAGTAGAGCGGATCAGAAATCCATAGAGGAAATCCCCTCTTTATATCGTGAAAACGTAAAGAAAACTTCTGAATACCTGGCAGAGAGCACTCTGCATCTGTTGAAGAATAAATCAGATTCTACTTTGCTAGCTTATAGCTATATACAATTACAGTCCGACAACCTAAAAAGAATGGAAGATCTTTTTACCCAGATTGAATCCAAAAGAATACAATTTTTAGATGTTGAGGTTCTGTCAGAAAATTATTTTTCTTGGGTAGGAACCCCTGATACTGTTCAGGTAAACTATATGGATCAAGAAATTTCAGAGGTGATAGAATATCGTGATGTGAAATCCAATTCCGGTTTTTTCCAGATTCTTCAAGCATTTCTTGAAAACCAGAAAGTTCAATTGGAAAAGCGATATGCATTACTTGATGTTTCATTGCAAACAGAGCGAAATAGTGAGGAGCTTTTGCAGCTAAGCAAGCAGATTGAATCCTTTACTGAAAAAGTCAGAGGCCTTTATTCAAATGAAGTAATTGAAGACCCAAGATCCGCCCTGCTTGTAACTAGTATTTCGGAAAATATTCTTAGTAACCAACTGGAGTCGCTTCGGACAATGTTTGCCACCGACAATGAATTTGTCCAAAAACAATCCAATGCTGAAATGATTCTGAACCTTCTGACTACCACAGAAGATTTACTGCCCATACTCATAACTTTGTATTCTGATTTTGATAAGTTGGATATGCTCTATCAAGAGGAAGTATTCAACCCTTTTACCTACACAAGGTATAACCAACGTGTTCAGGAGAAGCTTTTCGACAGCTATGAAATCGTATTTGAATACTACATTACGCAGATTCAGAATTCTGAGGATTTTAATACACTTAATTCTTGGATCAACAAAACCCAAATCCTTAACCGGAAAATGACAGAACTCAGAGGGGAAGATACCCGGAGATTAGAGAAGAGGCTGAACAGGGAAAAAGAACCTTTGAAACTGGAGTCCTTACTGGGATTATAACGAATTGACACAAGATGAGAATAGGTAAAATGTATAGGATAGTTGTCTTTTTAGTTATAGGATTGTTTGTGGGACCACATTTGGTACAGGCACAGGAGATTACCGTACCCTCGGAAAAAACAAGTCTCCCTACTACTACAGAATCCTGGAATGGACTCTACCTGAAACTCAGGCTTTCTGACAGGTGGTGGTGGTATCAGGAGAATCATTACAGAAGAAGAAGTAGCATCGATAATAATTCGGATTTCGTCGGAAGGATGAGTCAGCTTTATAATAGGTTTGGAATGACCTATATGTTTACTGACTATTTTGAAGTGACATTTGGGCCGACCTTAGTATGGAATTTTACCCCGGATCCAGGCAACCCGGAGTATGTTAATTCAGTGCTGGAACCCAGATTTTGGCATCAATGGCTTCTGACCCAGAGTGTGGGGAGAGTAAAGGTTTTACACCAATTCCGATTCGAGCATAGGTTCAAGCGGGATAATAATATCGGAGCAGACTATAATTACACCGATAGATTTCGCTATAAAATCACTGCCTATGTGCCACTGAACAAGCCTAAGATGGAGAATAATACACTGTTTATCGCTCCGTCCAACGAGATATTTATAGAGACGGGTAAGCATAAATGGAATATTTTGGAGGAAAACAGGGTCTATACCGCAATAGGATATACCTATAATAATTTGATGTTTTTCGGAGGGCACATGTGGACTTATGGCCCTACCAATAACCCCGGCACATACCGGAATCGCCATATTATCCGGCTAAATGTCATGTATACCATTGACTTTAGAACCAATAGAAAAGAAATAACAAGGAATTTTAGTTTTTGATAAATAGGAAATGAGGAGCAGAAAAATAGTTTTTGCGTTAATGCTATGTTTGGTTTCTTTTTTGGCTAATGCCCAATATAAGGGACAGTGGAGAGCTATTCACGCATATGAGTGGTCTGGTTCAGATTACCTTTTTGGGATGAATTTTACAGCAGAATATTTTCCCGCACATTATTTATCCATTGCTCCTTCTTACACCATTTTCCTGCCCGCCACAGGGAAAGCAAGTAGTCTTGACATACATGCCCGTTATTATTTGACAGAAAAGAAGAATCAGTTCTATGGGTTGGCCGGGGTTCAGCATTATTTTTACAACAAAGAATTTGACAACAGAGGAAAACAAGTAGTAAGGTCTCTTTCGCTCGGAGCAGGCGGAATGCTGAAACTCAATGAGTCCCTGGGATTCAATCCTGAAATCAAGTACTCCTTCTCCCCTGCTAACCGGCTCGTTTTAAAGGCGGGTGTAGTTTATTTTATCAATTGATTGCTATGTCTGGATTGACATATTAGAAAGCATAAAAATCTAGAGGCTTTTGCTAAAAGGCATTGGATAAATTAACTTTATAATTAAAAGGAAAACTTAATTTATAAACAGATGAAATATCCATGACGGGAGCGCGACACACAGGGGCATGATTATAAATCCCGGCATCCACCATTTTCGTAGAAATCAACCGGAT
>NZ_JAVDWS010000007.1:0-205350 GCF_031457395.1 Algoriphagus sp. 4150 | reverse complement strand
TCGTTAGTGGTTCCTCTTGGTATCTAAATAAAAGATCTTCAAACTCCATATTATTGTCACAATATCGCACAATAATCGGAAAATTTCCGATTATTGACCAAAAATTTGACAATAATTGAAAATATTGTTCAAACGAATACTGTCACAGATTTTAATAAGGTTTGTGAAGAATGTGGCCCGAAGAATTAACCTAAAGGCCTCTTAATGATTAAACCTTGAATCTAAGTCTTAAGGGATCTTATTCAAATTTTATATGGCAATCACTACAACGCACTGCTTTTGTGCCTCTGAAAGTTGGTCAAGCCTCTGCTTACTTATATAGAGCCCCTAAGCATTCTTGTTAAATGTTTTTTTCAGAAAACATAACTTTAAGTTGTTTTATATAAAAAACATTTTGTATTTTTGTTTTATAAAGAAAACAAAATGGAACGTATCCTTGAAATTTCAAAACGCAAGCAACAGACTTCATTGCCTAAGTTTAAAAGATACTTAGCTGCTGCTATTGATTGGAGTCAGCGACTGATTCTAATTTTAGGCCATAGAGGTGCGGGGAAAACCACGCTGATGTTACAAAAAATGCAAGAAATTGGTGATCAGGTGATTTACCTTAGCTTGGACGATTTCTTATTCGAGGAAAAAAGGCTTGCGGAGTTAATAGATCAACTTTATGAAAAAGGGATTCGATATTTTTTTCTGGATGAAGTTCACCGATACCCACATTGGTCCGCTGATCTGAAAACGCTGCATGACAACTACCCGGATGCCTATTTTGTAGTATCAGGATCATCGATTCTAGAACTTGGCAAAGGCAAGGCGGATTTGTCCCGAAGAGCAGCGGTATATCATTTGGCAGGATTGTCTTTTAGGGAATTTATTTCACTGGAACAGAACGTTTCGCTACCGCAAAGAACCTTGACAGAACTCCTCACCCAGCAGGCATCCATCAGTGAAGAAATTTCTGACCAATTGGACATCCTTACCCTTTTTGACAACTACCTGAAATTTGGATATTACCCATTCTACAAAGATGGTCAGGCACTTTACAAATCCAGATTATTAGAAACGACTAATTTGGTTTTGGAAATGGACATTGCCCCCTTTGAAGATTTGGCTCACAAAACTATCCGGAATATGAAGAAACTCATCTTCATCATCAGTGAATCCGTCCCCTTCATTCCGAATATCAGCAAACTGGCTGAGCGTCTTGAAGTCTCTAGAAATACCGTTTTAAAAACTTTCGACCTACTTGCTCAGGCACAAATCCTAAACCTCCTTCGTTCTGATACCCATGGGGTATCATTTCTACAAAAACCGGAAAAAATCTACCTGCAAAACACCAATCTAGCCTTCGCATTATCATCCAATGAAGCCAATAGAGGGAATATCCGGGAAACTTTTTTCCTGAATCAGCTTCAGGTAACCCATGCTGTTACCCTACCCAAATACGGAGATTTCATGATCGACAACCAAATTGTAGTGGAAGTCGGTGGACCCAATAAAACCAGTGAGCAACTAAGGGGAATCCCCAATTCCTTTATCGCAGCAGATGGCATCAAAACCGGCTCAGGAAACAAAATCCCCCTCTGGCTATTTGGATTTTTGTATTGAATTGGCTTTTACTCCTGCTACAAGAATAAATCAGTTCGACACCCTCCGGGGTCGTGGGAAATCATTCTTATCTACCTTTGTCCACAGGTTTCACCTGCGGTTCCGCCACGGCGGACGTAGTATTGAGAAGTTTGACCCCGTTCGGGGTCTGGATTTTGGCATATTAGAAGGGATTGAAGTATCAATAATAAATAGGTGATAATTTTTGATTATAAAAACGATCCTGAAGGGACCGAACCTTTCAATACCCCCGGTTTCACCGGGGTAAAAGGAAATCAAGAACGCGCACAACAACCCCGAATGGGGTTGAACTTTTGCTAAGACAAGAAGTCTCTTGTCCCCTTTTAGTCCCGATAGCTTGGGAGGGGGGAATTGCCAAATTTGAACCTCTAGCATTAATTCAAAACATGTACGTGCGGTTAAGAGGGTACTCACCTACCCCTACTTCAAAACCTTCGGCTCCAGCCATATCATAGTCAAAAGCATCAAAAACATGCCAAGCCAAAACCAATCGGAAACTTTGCTTGGCGAAGTAAAACCGGTAGAGGATGCTTCTTTATCAGCATGTGATTTCAAAAAATCAGCACGTAACTTCACCGCCCTCACACTTGGCCACTCATCCGCAGCATAGCTATAGAATTCCAAACTATCTCCCAAGGAAACCCATCCCGAATCCGGATTAATAAATCTCCCTGCTTTAGAAAAGGGATTTACAAGAGAAGGCTGAAGAAATATTGAATCAGATTCAATCAATATGAAACTCTTTTCAAACTTTTCTTGATTCACTTCAATTTCAGCCTTCAGCCCGCTAAAGAGAGGCTGGGCTATCTCAACTGCACCTGACTCCTGAGGCATCAACGCTCCCAGGATTTCCTGCCAAATCGCTTGGTACCTTAGACTATCACCGGCCAATTTCAACGGAAAAGTCTTCCCAAGCAAACTCACACCTATTTTGGCATTGCCGATTTGCTGCACGGCAAAAGCTTGGTCAAACAACGATTTCTGTGCAATAGCATTTTCTATAGCATAGGGTGAAGCTTCCACACCTTCTTCAATTTCTCTGATCTCTTCGCTTGTGATTCTCTTAGTTTTAAAATTTGTACCAAATGCCTTATTGATTGCAGAGATATCATTCCCAACTTCACCCACATTGATAACCAAAACAGAAGCTCCATTACCGATCGCATCTTGAGTTGATTTTCTGGTGAGTTGTGCAGGATCAATGATCAAGAACTGAAGGGAATCCGATTCTGAATTTCCTGAACTTATGACTGAGTTTTTTGAGATAGCTATCCGCTCATTTACCTGTTCGCCTGAGTTGATCAAATGCTGCCTCAATGTCCTGATCTCTGCATCAGGGAAAGCAAACTGCAAATGGTATTGAATGGGCTTGGCAGCTCTGGCAAAGAAATTAACCTGACCGATCAAGCTATCGTTAGCCATCATATCCAACTCATTTCTTCCAAGTATTCCTGCCGGAAATTCAAGCTTAAATCCACCCAAATTTGGTTCCAGGATAGTTTCTGCTAAAATTTCACCTTGCTGAACCAGCGTGATTCTCAACGAATCATTGGCTTCAATTTTGCCACTTACTGTTTGCAATTCTCCTTCACGCAGGATTCCCTTCCATTCTAAAAAAGAAATTGAACCTTGTTTAATTTCAGGAATCCAATGGATATCCTTTGCCTCGAATTTTAATAATTCTGTCTGTGTGAAATCATCCCCCAATAGATACACAGGATTTCCCTCTTGGTTGTAATCGGTGATTTTCACTGTTTTTTTGATCCCCAGACTATCTTTCCAGAAGCGAATCTTGTCTTTTGTGATGGATGCCGAATGAACCATTACTGCTTCAGCAGGTCGTCCTAGGATCCAAACCGGCTGAAACATATAAGCAATCAGCACTAGGGCAAAGAGCACATTCAATGAGATCTTGACCGCTTTTCTCCAAGCTTCAAAATTGGCCTTTAGAATCCATGAAAGCTGAAATCCGAATAGGACTATAATTGCCCCGGCAAACACCCAAGCCCATGGCCAGGAAATCAAAGGTTCGAATTGAATCATTGCAATTTGCTCCAAAAGGCTTTTTCTAATTCTTTTTGTTTGAGAAAAGATGCATTTACACCTTCACTTTGTGGTATAAAAGGATACAATTTTTGAAATAATTCCTTCTTTCCTTCTTCGTCTATTCTCCCCGCATTCAACTCCTGAAGTCGTACCAATACAGACCAATCCTGCATACCTGAATAATTCATTCTGGAAGTCCATAGCTCTCCCAGTTTCTGTACAGCGGCTTTGTCGCGAGCCGAAAGTTGTTGCTTAGGTAGTATTCCCAGCACTTCAGCAGCAAGGGGTGCCAAGCGATTGGTCAGAGCTAATTGAGCAACTTCAATTTGACTCTTTAGCTCATCCAGATCACCTGTCAATCGCTTCTCTTCCTCCCTGATCGGCGGGGGATCAAAGCCCGTTCGCTTCACATATACCCTTGATTTCTGTTGCACTGTTTTCAAATATTCCAGCGCCTTCTCCTGAAAAGGCAAAGCCTCAGCGGGCTCAAAAAGCCTCAACTGCAACTCAGACTTCCACATTTGATCCAAGGCCATTTTAAGTGTGCTTTTGGTGGATTCTTCAAAATAAGTATTGGCTTCAGCATCCTCGTGATTGTGCAGGTACGAGTCCAATAAACCTCCCAGCCCACCGTCATCATCCGAACTATGGGATTCAGACTCATGGTGGTGGTCGTGATCATGGCCGTGTTCTGGCAGAAGCACATTTGCCGTTATTCCTGCCTCATGCTCCTCATCATGCCTGTGCTCATAGCCTTCCAGTAGATTCTCACTGTTCCCCACTTGCCCTCCGCCGGCAGTTTCCTCAAACTCCTCTCCCAGATATTGACCATAGCGCAATCTGAGCATCTTCTGGTCGTAGCCTATTTCGTTGGAAATGACGTTGAATTCCCGCTCTGTGAGATTCTTTTTGTCGGCAAGAAGCTTTTGGGTATCGATGATGATTTGCCGCTGACTTCGGAAGTAATCCGGCATGACATGTATGGCCATTCCTACCAGTTCCTCTTCAGTCATTCCGGTCGAATCCACATAGTTGATAAAATAGGTGTCACTTCGCGAGAAATTAGGATCAGGTCTTTTATTGTCGATTGCCGCCCAATAGTAGTAGAGTTCATCGCCATGCCTGAAATCCAAAGCATTCAGATCCAACTTTACAGACAACTCTTTAGACTTAAAATTTTGGGAGGGAACCGGGATTCTACTTTCGCGAAACTTCACATTTTCACCGGATCCACGGGCCAAAGTCGCCACCAGGAAAACTTCCCGAACTTGAAAGTCATCCGAGACTTTTGAAGTCACATGCATGATCTTCGGATCATTGGTAAAATGATAGGTGTACAATTCCTTATCCGAAGGCCGGATCACAGGAGGTAGATCCAGTACAGCTTCCAAGGTGAAATAATCAGATTCAAAGACAAGCTCATTGTCCTTACTCGCACGAAGCGCATAGATCCCGGAATTTCTCACCCGATCACGGAGCACAAACTGATCTTGCTGCTTTGCGAACTGTAACCCATCTCCATTGGAATTGATTAGTTCCAATGTGAGATTTTGGGCAGTTGAAAGTGAAATAATCCATTCTATATCAGAACCAACTATAGTCTTTACTTCAAGTGATGATTGATTTACTTTTGGTAATCCTGTGTAAGTGGGAGGAGTAATAGAAACCGACACCGAAGTCATTTCTACAGGCAAATCAACTACGGAAACCTCTTCGGACTCACTGTCCGATTTGATCTGAATTGCAGGTGCTATTTCTTCAGGAAGGCTTAAGAGCGATAAACCATAAACACCCGATGCAAGAAACAATGCGATCAGGAAAGGCAGGGTATTCCTATACCAAACCTTAATTTCTCCACCACGAAAGTTAGCATTTACCCGTTCCCACTGAAGCTGCTCCGCTATGTTTCTGTCCGTTTTGTCAAGCAGTTGCAGACTGAATTCTAAGTCAGGAAACTGCCGATGCATCAGCTGAACAGCCTGAAATCGCCTGCTTTGGAACAAACCCAAAAAGTATCCAAAAGCTATAAAAGCCAGCACAGCAATCAAACCAACAACCGGGATAGATGACGTGAAAACCATCGAAAATACTGCAACTGCCAAACCTGCCAGCAAGGATTTCAGCCCAGCTTGCATATGCAATTGCGTCTCACTTCTGGCGATATATCGAGCTATACTACTCATAGCCCTTTCTTATTGGCGAAGTACCGTTCGGCTCCGAAACACAGCACAAAAAGCCCCAATAAAAGCAAATTTAGATTTGCCTTCTTGCCTTCATTTTTGCGTGGCTCTACCAAAAACCTGTCCGCAACCTGGGCATGACTCAAGGGAGCATCTTTCTTATCAACTCCCGAAAATTCCAGAAATGCTTCTAAAATCACTTCGGGTAATTTCCCCGTTTGCACCAACTCAGAATGTTCGAAATCCAGTTGATCCGAAAAAGCTACCAGATTGGACTGCTGCGAAAAAGAGAACCTATCCGAGATAAAGTAGAGTTTATTCCTATCTGTTTCAGATGGGGAATTATGGTCAAAAACAAGTCTTGCCGCATCTATTTCTTCCTTTTCTGTGAAGCCAAATCCATACACATCCCCGATTGCTTCCAGAGATGCATTAATGAATTGACGCTCGCTTGGAGAAACATCCCCCAGGTAATACCCGAAATCCTCCTTTTCAAACTTAATTGAAGCTGCTACTTCACCCACTTCCGAACTGGGGATCACTAAGCCACTAGGATCAATTTCAAGCATTTTTCCTCCCTCTACCGAGATAAGTTGATTTTGTCCTGTTGCCAGATCAACACTTCCCAAATAAAGAGTTGGTTTGATAGGGCTAAGGTAAAAATCTGAGTTCAACGCATTTTGGGAATTTGCCAAGTATAGATAAAGAGTCGAAGCATTCTCCGGAATTTGATCAAGTGAAGCTTGAATCTTGTCTACTTTTCTATCTGTATTTAAATCATCTAAGTCTTCAATTGGAGTAAGATTTTCATCTGCCCAATATATTTCCTCACCATTATCCAAAGCTTGTTGAAGTTCAAATTTAAACTCTTCAGCCAGTTGGTCATTTGGCTGTACCAAATGAATGACCAGCTCTTCGGGCGTATTATTCAGGAAAGGGATAAACACCTGACTTAGCAGTAACACCAGCAGCACAAGCATAAGAATCCTCAGCACAAGCACCAAAATATTCTCAAGACGAAAACCTCTCGTAACGGAGCTTTCTTCCTTGGAAAGCCAGTGCATAGCTGCCCAATGGAGTACCTGGCCTTTTCTTCCCTGCCAAAGGTGAATCAGGATTGGCATGCTGATTCCCAGCAAACCCCAAAGCAATATGGGCTGTAGAAACTGCATCAGAACAAGGTTCTTTGGGAGAGAAATTTACTGATCACTTCAGCAATAGAATCTGTCAATCGCACTTGAAACAAATGAACTTTCGGTAGAAGTAATGATTGTTTAAAATCTGATAAATAGTTCTTTATAGATTCATTATAGTTTTTCTCTATCGACTGATGATCCAAAATCACGGTACGGTCTGACTCCAAATCCTTAAAATTGAAATTGCCTTTAAGGTCAAATTCCTCCTCCTGCTTTCCCAAAATCTGAAACAGCACAATCTCCTTTTTCGGATGACGCATTTGCTCTACTATGTCCAGCCACTCGTTATCCTTTTGCAAGAAATCAGAAACCAGAATAATCAGTTCTTTCTGCCTGCTTTTCAATGCCGGGAAATCCTGCTTCACTATTGGCCAGGATCCGGCGGCTGCCTCTTCTTCCAAATAGTACAGCATACGTTGAAATGCCTTGGGTGAGGCTGCGACCTTCTGTACCACTTTCCCATCCTGACAGGTAAAATAACTTAAGGAGTCGCCTTGCTGATGTGCTAAGTAAGAAAGTGACGCAATGAGGTTTTTAGCGTAGTCTAAGCGTTTAATTCCGTTTTCCTCATAATTCATCGATCCCGATAGATCAAGCATCATACGGATGTGCAAATGGCTTTCTGTCTGCGATTCTTTGATCATATACTTGCCGGAGCGGGAAAAGTACTTCCAGTCAATCCGCTTGGGATCATCTCCGGGCTCATAGTACCTGTACTGCTCAAACTCAGAACCCACTCCCACGCGTTTGCCTAGGTGTACACCATTCTTGAGTTGCTCGCTGATGATTTTAGCGGCCAGCTTCAAATTGTTGAGTTTGATGATTTCCAGATTACTTGCTTGCATGGATAGGCAATGCTTCTAGGATTTTGGAGATAACTGCATCAGGTAGGATATTCTCGGCTTCCGCCCGAAAGTGTAACGAAAGTCTATGTCTCAATACCGGAAAAGCCAACGTCTTGATGTCGTCAGGAGTGACGGCATAGCGTCCTTTCACCAATGCCCGGGCTTTGGCACAAAGAATCAATGCCTGACCTGCCCGTGTACCTGCCCCCCACTCCACATAATCTATAACAGTTTGAATCTCTGAATTATCAGGACGGGTAGCTCGAATTAACTTATTGATGTAAACAAGCAATTGAGAATCAATGTGAACCTCTCTGGTTAGTTTCTGCAAGTTCAATATATCCTTAGCTGAGAAAACAGCGTCGGGCTTGCCTGTGTAAGTCCCGGTAGTTTTTTCCAAGACATCCAGCTCCTCCTGCTCGGATGGATAGCCTAGCTTGATGTACAAAAGGAAACGGTCCAATTGGGCTTCAGGCAGCGGATAGGTTCCTGATTGCTCAATGGGATTTTGCGTAGCAATAATCAAAAAAGGAGACGGAAGCGGGTGGTGTTGCCCCCCGTAAGTCACTACCTTCTCCTGCATGGCTTCCAGCAATGCAGCCTGGGTTTTGGGTGGAGTTCGGTTGATCTCATCCGCCAAAACCATATTGGCGAAAATCGGACCTCTGTTGAACTGGAAAAACTTCTTTCCTGTCTCATGGTCTTCTTCCAATATCTCAGTGCCCAGGATATCTCCAGGCATCAAATCAGGAGTGAATTGAATTCTTTTGAAATTCATCTCCATCCCCTGTGAAAGGGAATTCACCATCAGCGTCTTTGCCAAGCCAGGCACACCTTCCAGCAGGCAGTGCCCTCCTGCCAAGAGCGTGATGATAATCTCTTCGATCACAGACTCCTGACCGACGATGACTTTTGCAATCTCTTTTTTGAGCTGGGGAATTTTGCCCACCAGCTCTTTATAGGCTGTTAATTCTGTGTTTTCCAATATCATTGTGTTAATGCATAAACCACTATGTTGACACCAAACTTGGTATTATCAACTTTTAAGAAGCGTTTGTTTCTGAAGTCATAATCCCATTCACAACCATAATCTTTGTTACTATAAAGAACTCCTATTCTACCATTTACAATAATAGCTTTCAAGTAATCATGGACTAGGTCATCTCCCCAGCCATTGAGCTCAAAGGAGGTTGCGGGCGGGCCATCTTCAAACTCGAAGAAGGCCGAATAAATTGGGTGGTTATTGGGTATTTTTTGGAGTGCATCTTCTCCAAAGGTCTTGGCCATTTCGGTCTCAAAGGATTTGGCAAAAAGCCCGTCGATGTCATGATTGCAATCATCGGCAAAGACAAAGCCTCCGTTCTCTACATAAGTCTTGAAATTCTTCCGCTCTTCCGTCGAGAATTCCACCAGCTTATGTCCACTGATGTAGCAAAAGGGACTTTTGAAAATCTCCTTGCTGCTCAGTTCTATTATTCTCTCCTTCTCGTCCACCGGAATGGTGGTGTATTCCACCAGAGAATTGAGCAAGTTGACCGGCATGCGCTGATCTGTGTCCCAATTGCCGGAGTTGTATTTTATTCTAGTGAAAAAGAAAGCTTGCATTGTAGGGTTAATGATCAGTAGTCAGTCACAGTAGGCAGTCGCAGTGGTCAGTTTACAGTCAACCAGCGACTGCAAACTGAATACTGAATACTGTGAACTGAATTAAACTGCGTCAGACAGACTGGTGAAGGTAAAGTCCCGGATCTTCATAGCCGGAATCAGATCACCACCCACCCGCTGCTGCTGTCCCAGCGCTTCGATATTGTTCAGCATGATGATCGGGCTCTCATTGAAGCGGAAGTTTTTCACAGGGAATTTGATCTGCCCGTTTTCTATATAGAAAGTTCCGTCTCTGGTCAGTCCGGTGTATAGCAGGGTTTGGGGATCTACCGCACGGATATACCAGAATCTTGTGACAAGTATTCCTCTCTCCGTGTTTTTCACCATATCGGCTATCGATTGGTCACCGCCGGCAATAATCATCCCGCTAGGTCTCCCTGTAGGCTCCACTCCTTGCTTCTCCGCCCAATAGCGGGAATAAAACATGTTCTTCACCACACCGTTTTCCACCCATGTCATGGGTTTTTGGGGAAACCCTTCATTATCCCAAGGGGAACCCGGAATCTGGGGGCTCAATGGATCAGAGTAGATGTTGACACGCTCGTCGAATAGTTTTTCGCCAAGGCGGGTTCCTCCACCCTTTTTGCTCAGAAAGCTCCTGCCCTCGTCTGCACTCCGGGCATCCAGACTTCTGGTCAATAAGCCCATCAAGTCACCGGCTGCGGTGGGTTCTAGAATTACCGTGTATTTACCCGGCTCTATAGCTTGGGCGTTCTGTGATGCCTGAGCTTTCTGCATGGCGATGTTTGTGACATCTTTGGAATTCAACAAACTCACGTCGTTGAAGTCCCTGATAGCATACCCTGATCCTGTACCGTCGGCTGTCCGAACTGTAATCGAAAAATCTACCGATGTACTCTTGTTGTAGCCAAAAAGCCCTTTACTATTTCCCTGGGCTACAAAACCCGAGAAATCCTCCAGATAGCCGGCTGCGGTAAGCTCTTTTTCGCTGCTTGGCCCTATACTGTCCGCTGCGATCTGAGCGCGCTGCTCCGGGTCGATCCCATCTGTGGATGTCACGAAAGTCTTGCTCTCCACATATTCCTGCGGACCCAGCATTGGCATGTATTCAGGATTTTCCGGTGCCAATTGTGCGATTTCCTCTGCCCTGGCTACTGCTTTTTTGAGCGATTCGTCGTCCAATTCGTTGATTGTGGATGAGCCGGATTTTTTACCGTAAACTGAGGTAACGCTCAATCCTATTTCATTAGTCTCTCCACTGGTGCTCACCGAATTTCTTGCATAGCGAATATTTCCGGTTCTGCCACCGTAAATCGTCACCTCAGTCTCATCCGCTTTTGCGTAGGAAAGTACTTTATCTATTATTTGTTTTGCTTCTTCTTTAGTCAAAATGGCCATAATTCTCGTGTTGAGGTTAAATATTTCTTCCCGTATTGATCACATTCACCCCGTCAAATCGGGTGGTAGAGCTACCGTGTGACACTGCTGATGACTGCGATGGCTGACCTTTCCCGTCAAAGAAAGAACCGAAAAATCTATAGTCATCCTTATCACAAATCTGGGAACAGGAATTCCAGAATTCCTGTGTATTGGACTGGTAAGCCACATCTTCCAGCATACCTGCTATTTCACCATTTTTGATTTCGTAGAATAATTGACCTCCAAACTGAAAGTTGTACCGCTGCTGATCAATGGAATAAGATCCACGTCCAAGGATGTAGATACCCTTTTCCACATTCTTGATCATCTCAGCAGGGCTCAATTTCTCCGTGCCCGGGCGCAAAGATACGTTTGGCATCCGCTGGAACTGAACCGAACTCCAATTATCCGCAAAGCAGCAGCCATGGGATTCCTTTTCTCCCAGAATATTCACCTGATCCCGAATAGCCTGATAGTTTACCAAAACGCCGTTTTTAATCAGGTCCCACTCCTTGCATTTCACTCCTTCATCATCATAGCCTGTATTTCCAAGGGATAAAGGCTGAGTTTTGTCGGCTACGATGTTGACTTTATCCGAGCCATATTTGAAGTCACCTGCTTTCCATTTGTCCAATGTAGCGAAGCTGGTTCCCGCATAATTCGCTTCATACCCAAGTACCCGATCCAACTCAAGCGGGTGACCCACCGATTCATGAATAGTCAATCCCAAGTGATCAGGATCCAGCACTAAATCGTATTTACCCGGCACTACTGATTTTGCAGATATTTTCTCCAGGGCATGCTTGGCTGCATCTGTGGCATCTTCTACGATGTCATAGGTGTTTTTGTAACTGTTGAAGCCGGCAGGATTCATGATTTTATCTTCTGCCAGGCCATCCATGTATTCATAGCCCATCCCCATAGGCGCACTGAGTGCCTGTCTGGTTCGGAATCCTCCGGATTCTTTGTTTACCGCAGTTACGGTGAACGTAGGCCAGATTCTATGGATATCCTGATCGATGTACGAGCCGTCTGTGGAAGCAAAGTATTTCTGCTCATTGATCATAAACAGGGCGGAATTGACAAAAGCTGCTCCGTTGTCTATGGCGGCGTTGTTTGCCTTCAGCAAAAGATCAATCTTCTCTTTCACGGGGATCTCCAAAGCATTCTTCTTGATAGGTGTATTCCAAGTCACTTCACCGTGGCCCGGTTCAGGAGCAAGTTCCACCGGCTCCTTCTGAAGCTTGGAATTTGCTTTGGCTATAGCTACTGCATTTTCGGCACATTGCTTAATTCCGTCAGGTGAGACATCAGAGGTAGATGAAAAGCCCCAGGTTCCATCGGCAATCACTCTGATTCCTACTCCAAACGTCTCTCCGTTTGAGATATTCTGAACATTTTTGTCTCTGGTGAATAAGTTTTGTCTTAGATATCTACCGATTCTCACATCGGTATAGGTCGCTCCTTTTGCTTTGGCTGAATTTAAGGCGATATCAGCCAGAACCTTTTTGGCGGCGGCATCGATTCCCGGCTCGAGCAATCGCTCTGCAGAGACGGGATTCCCAATCATGACTAGCCCGGAAGTGGCTAGGGCGCCGAGCCCCATTCCGGAAAGGTGGATAAAATCTCTTCTTTTCATATGATTATAATTTTTTCTTAAAGGCCACATGGAATCTCGCATGCATTACAATCATTCCAGTGTGTGTTCCCGTAGGTACGGGAACATGCCTGTCTGCGGTAGGCAGGCTCGATTTCAATTGATCTCTTGGTTAGAATTTATGGTTTATATTACTAATGGGTACTATTGGGTTTTATAATTTTTCAAAGTACTTCTATCCTCCGATTATGCCAAGTAAAAATACAGACTCGGTAAATTTTCGGGGTATGAATTGGAAAACACCTGTTGAAAAACGCAGAAATCACTTTTTTTGACCCTATAGTCCGAAAAGATTAAAAAACTCAGGATGATTAGATTTACTGTCTAAGGGGAGACAGTTACTCAGAAGGAATTGAAGGGAGCTACAACTACATGAAACCGAAGTAGAGATTGCTAAACATGCGTCACTAATCTGCGCTCTCCGTGTAACTCTCCGTGTCCACCGTGGTTAAACAAGAATGTAATCCAGCTTCTGGAGAAGCAGGATAACTTAGACTCCATACCTAAGCCCATAAAGCAAAAAATGATCCTCCAATTCAAACTCACTGTGTTTTGAATCGTGTTCAATAGATCGTTTTACATAATGATTGCTAGTGCAATGGTTCGCTGCAATTTGGCACTGAGCTTTCCTTCAAATTATATGACAAAATCCCTCCTCTAATCTGCGCTCTCCGTGCCCACCGTGGTTAAACCAAGGATGTAATCCAGCTTCAGGAGAAGCAGGATAACTTAGAACTGAAGTAGAGATCCCTAGACAATTGTCTTTAATCTGTGTCCTCTGCGTAACTCTCCGTGCCCACCGTGGTTAAATTGGGATGAAGTTTCAAATCAATCCAGCTTCTGGAGAAGCAGGATAACAGGGAGGAGTTGCCAGCCAATCGTTTCTAATCTGCGCTCTCCGCGCAACTCTCCGTGCCCACCGTGGTTAAACAGGACATCTTGAACTAAAAATCACGTCACTATGGTCCGAAAAGTCAAATTGACTCTTGGCTTTGAAACCAATTTGGTCGGTGGCAGTCGATGCATCCAATGGGTCTGAGTCGTGTCTTTCATCACCAGCAAACTTCCATTTTCCAAGACTTGGGAGACTGTTTCTTTGGATACTTTATGCTTGAAGGCAAACTTACGCTCCGCTCCAAAACTCACCGAGGCTATCGCTCCATTCTTTTTCAAATCTGTTTCCCCATCGCTATGCCAAGCCATCCCCTCACTCCCATTGTGGTATAGATTCAGCAGACAGGAATTGAAGGTCTCCCCGGTTTTTATTTCTACGAGCTCTTTTAACTCCAGCAGTTTTTTGGTCCAGGGCAACGCCGTTTTGGTATGATTGGAATAGGTGTATTCAAAAGCCCTCTCTGCATACCAAGCTACTTTACGCTTGGTTTCTATGCGTTTTCCAAAAATTACAGCGACATCGTTCTTCCATTGAATTTCATTCAATAAATAATCCAAGTAACCCAACGCGCTGAGCACAGGCATAATTTTGCCATAGTAATTTACTGTGCCGTCTTTGGGCAATAAGTTTATATTCTCGAAAGAATCCTGATTGAACAAATCCATATCCTGTGTTATCTCTCCGGATTCAGCTGGGCAGCTTCCCAACCGATAATTGCCGATTTTCTGGTATTGCCCCACATGTAACCGCCGATTTTTCCACTGGACTGAATCACACGATGACAGGGAATCAGGAAAGCAACAGGATTACTACCGATAGCAGTTCCAATGGCGCGGGAAGCTTTTGGTTTATTTATTTCCCCGGCAATGGCACCATAAGTCGTGAGATTCCCCTGCGGTATCTTCAGCAGTGCATCCCAGACTTTCAATTGGAAGGGAGTACCGTGCAAATGCAGTTTGATCCGGTTGAGTTTGCTCCAATCGTGCTGAAAAATAAACAAGGCTTCCTGTTGAATTTCATCTACCAATTGATTGTAAACAGCATTTGGAAAGCGGTTTTTCATCATCGCTTCTCCCTCGGTTTGATCTGAGAAAAAAGCCAGATGACAAATGCCCTTACGGGTGGAAGCCACAATGATTTCCCCGAAGGGACTTTCTGCAAAACTGTAATTGATATGGAGGTTTTCTCCGCCGTTTTTAAATTCACCCGGAGTCATTCCTTCTATTTTCACAAATAAATCATGAAGCCTCCCCGTACCGGATAGTCCCGTTTCTTGCGCTGCATCAAAGAGTGTGGCTTCTCTTCCCTGCAAAAGTTGCTTGGCATATTCCACGCTCAGATACTGCATGAATTTCTTAGGACTCACACCAGCCCACTCGCTAAACATGCGTTGGAAATGAAAAGGGCTAAGGTGCACTTTCTCTGCAATTTCATCCAGAGAGGGCTGGCTTTTGAAATTGGCCTGTATGTAGGCTATCGCTTCGGCAATTCGATTGTAATTGATGACTTGACTTTCGTTCATATTCCTGAATGCTAGATTACCCAAAAGTAGCCTTCTTCATACTATACCAAAACCCGAAACTTGCTACTATTTCTTTCTCCCCAAAAATATTCACTATATCAGCGAATAATTCATCTAAAAAATTAAAGACAAAAACACTTATTTGTCACAAAACACCTCTTGAACAAGACATTAAACAACCATACTTTTATCAATTACAAACCATTTATCAATTTAATAAGCAATTTTTAACCCTGTATTTTTTAATAAACCCATTTTTGCTAAATTTCATTATAACCAAAAAGAAGCTGTTCCCTTTTTTATTCAATCCAGCCCAGGATTTCCTACCGGATCTATTTTCTCTATCGATCCATGTTTAGTTAAACCATCAACTTATTGTCAGCATCATGCAAACAAACCGTAGGGATTTTGTCAAAAAACTTTCCGTAGCAGCCTTGGGGACTGGACTGATTGCAACCGGAGCAACGGCAGCGACAGGAATAGTAACCAATGTCAATTTCATTTCAAGACCAAAACTTCCAAAAGTTGACGTTTCATCTTCCAGGGTGATAAAGGAGACAGTCGGATTAAGGCCTTTTAGAAAAACCGGACCCAGAATAGAAAAACAAGACTTGGGTAACAAAACCATTGTTCACAATTACGGACATGGCGGTTCGGGATGGTCTCTTTCATGGGGCACATCTCTGATTGCTTCTGAATTGGTGGATCAAACCCAAGAGAAGAAAATTGCTGTCATAGGATGCGGAGTGATCGGATTAACTACAGCAATAACCCTTCAGCAAAAGGGATATGAGGTGGTCATATATACCAAAGACTCTTATCCAAATATCACCTCTGCGATGGCAACCTGGACATGGTCTCCTACCTCAAGATTGATATTACCGCAACATGTTACTCCCGAGTTTGCCTCTATGTATCAAAAAGCCTGTACACACTCCTACCGAACTTTTCAACGGCTATTGGGAATAAACCAAGTAGTAGAATGGATGGATAATTACAGCATACATACCGGAGAGGAGCAACGTGCAGACTACTCTAACGAGCTGATGAGCAAGCTGGAAACACCATCATTCATTTATCCCAAAGGTGTTCCGCTTCACAGAAGGGAAAATCCCTTCAAATTCGATAATGTGAGTAAAAATCCCACTACGATCTTCAATATACCTGCATACTTAAAAATGATGAAGTCTGATTTTTTAATTGCAGGCGGAAAGATGGAAATCAAAAATTTTAAAACCCCGGAAGATATCGATGCCTTACCTCAAAAGTGTGTGGTAAACTGTACAGGCTTGGGATCTCAGGAGATATTTGGTGATAATGATCTGATGCCGGTATCCGGGCAACTGTGCTTCTTAATTCCACAGCCTGAGCTCACCTATAGAGCCAATATGGGAGGAGTGTACTTTATCCCCCGAAAAGACGGCATTATGATTGGCGGCAATGGAATAGACAACAATTGGGACATCACTCCCGATCCCATTGTTAAAGAACAATACTTATCAGGGGTAGAAGAAATGATGAAAAGGTTGCGGAGTTAAGCCGTCTATTTATTAAGTATTAAAATGATATTCAAATTTCATAAAACTTAAGCTTGCTCTTGTGGCATAAAATTCGGGGTACCCTCGCCAAATTGAAACACCGGAGTGCCAAAGGCATAATCGGTATCCCGAATCAACAAAAACCTTGGTTCAAGGTTCTGACTTGGACCTATCTCAATGCAGTCTTCAGACTGCCTTACCAAAGCATTGATAAAAGTGAACTCCACCTAAGGGCATGAATCTGGAATCCAGCTTCTGGAGAAGCAGGATAACCTCATCAGAAAAACGCTCACCAAATGGACTTCCTGATTGAAAGCCAATCCCTAACCAGTGACCTCTGCGACATCCTCCGTGACCACCGTGGTTAATTATAAACCCATTTTACTTTCCTACATCAACAGGATCTGTCAGACTGGTTTCTTCCCTTCTTTTGCCCCCGAAACAATCGGGGCAGGCTTTGACGCAAAAGAAGCAAAAAGTCAAGACGCAATAATGCTTCCGCCCGCTACCGGCCGCACCCCCGCTATTGCGTCCTCCCTGCGCGCCCTACAAATGAACCATGTGCTAATGACAGCATGGTCCAAGGTCTTCAGACTTGGACCTACCTCAAAGCAGTCTTCAGACTGCCAAAGAAAGACCCTCATGTAAGAAAACTTCCTGATTGAAAGTCACTCCCTAACCAGTGACCTCTGCGAAATCCTCCGTGATCACCGTGGTTAACTATAAACCCTTTTGGTTCAAGTCTTCTGACCTGCCTGCTGCAGGCAGGCTTGGCTCTATCTCAATGCAGTCTTCAGACTGCCTTACCAAAGCATTGATAAAAGTGAACTCCACCTAAGGGCATGAATCTGGAATCCAGCTTCTGGAGAAGCAGGATAACCTCATCAGAAAAACGCTCACCAAAATGGACTTCCCCGTCGGTAGCCGACTCTAGCCAGTGACCTCTGCGAAATCCTCCGTGACCACCGTGGTTAAATATTAAACCTAAAAAAAGCCGTCCATAAAACATGAACGGCCGAAATAACTTCAATCAAAATCCCTAAATCTTCTCCAGCGCATTTGCCAGATCTTCCTTCAGATCTTCCGCATCTTCCACTCCCACACTCAAGCGGATCAAAGAATCCACCAAACCTACTTTCTCACGTTCTTCCTTCGGGATACTGGCATGAGTCATGGAAGCCGGATGACCACAAAGTGACTCTACTCCCCCAAGGGACTCGGCAAGGGCAAACAGGTGAAAGTTCTCCATCACTTTTCTCGCATCTGCTTCCTGATTTCCCACTAGGGTAAAGGATATCATTCCTCCATAATCACGCATCTGCTTCTTGGCAATAGCGTGGTTAGGGTGATCCTCAAAGCCCGGCCAGTAGACTTTATCCACTTTCGGATGATCCTTCAGGAAAGCAGCGATAATTTTTCCATTCTGAGAATGGCGCTCCATACGCAGATGCAGCGTTTTGATTCCTCTCAAAACCAAGAAGCAGTCCTGAGGGCCCGGAGTAGCGCCGGAAGCATTCTGGATAAACACCAGTTTTTCTGCCAACTCATCATCATTTACCACCAAGGCACCCATCACTACATCGGAATGACCGCCCAGGTATTTGGTCACCGAGTGCATCACAATGTCAGCACCAAGATCCAGCGGATTCTGTAAATAAGGAGATGCAAAGGTATTGTCCACGGCAAGAACAATCTTATTGCCGCTGCTAAGCTTTGCCACTGCAGCGATATCGATGATATTCATCATCGGATTGGTAGGCGTTTCCACCCAGATCATTTTGGTTTTATCCGTAATATGTTCTGCTAAGCCTGCCGCATCGGACATGGGCACAAATTTGAATTTGATTCCATACCGTTCGTACACTTTGGTAAACAGACGATAGGTACCTCCATACAGGTCATTTGTACTGATTATTTCATCACCGGGATTGAACAATTTGATCACTGCATCAATGGCTCCAAGTCCTGAGGAAAAGCAAATACCATGTTTGCCATTTTCCAATGCCGCCAGATTATCCTGCAAAGCAGTACGGGTGGGATTGTGTGTGCGGGAATACTCATATCCCTTGTGATCTCCGGGCGACTTTTGTACGTAAGTAGAAGTCTGATAAATCGGTGTCATAATCGCACCGGTGGCAGGATCCGGTACTATACCGGCATGTATGGCTTTTGTTCCAAATTTCATTTGCAATTGGTTTAGCTTGTTTTGGCTTTAGGAAAAAGAAAACCTTTTGAGATTTTCAGAGTGATTTTAGACTATGCATGTTAAACTTGCAGACTTTCCCAGTGAATCACTCGATGATAGATCAAATATGACAAAAAAGGGCAGGATATTCAAAACTATCCGTCGGTACTTCGGCACTCATCCTGCCGGGATTTTTGCATGGCTATGGGTTACGGCTATGCCTTTTATTGGAAGTATAATTTTCGCTGCAAATTACAATTTACTCGAAGCATACAGGCTACACACTGCATTGGATTACTTTGCCTATACTGTTATAGGTGCCTTGTTGATGGGCTTGGCACTTCTTCCCACCACGTTGATTGCCTTGGCTTCAGGCTATTATTTTGGCTGGACTTCCCTGACGTTCTTGATTTTGGGCTATTCGCTGGCTTCTGTGCTAGGGTATGTACTGGGGAAAGTCACAAATATGGGCTTTACGGAATTGCTGTTTAAGAAAAACCCAAAGTTTCACAAGGCAATAGAATCCCGACAGGAAAAGGAGGGTTCATTGGTTTTTTTCGTGAGGATCTCTCCGGTAGTTCCCTTTGCTGTATCCAACTTCCTGTTTGCCAATTTGAATATCAAACTATGGAAGGTATTGATCTATGGAATTCCTGGGATGCTTACCCGTACGGTCATCGGTTTTGCAGCGGGAGTGGCTGCAAGCTCTTATATGGAAGCCAAGCAGTCCATGAATACTCCGCTGCAATGGGGAATTGGATTGGTGCTGTTGATTATCGGTGTGGCAGGGATTTATAGCTATGTGAGGAAAAAACGCTGAAAAAACGATATCAGAACTTTTATGATTTTGTGCCGCGGGTCGTGTCCTCACGACCGGCTTAAGCTCTTTGCAACAGCAGTCTGAAGACTGCAATTCAGCAAACACAAGTTGGGAGACTCTCGCCATATGGAGACTTGCCCCAAATGGTCAAACTATTAGATCAATCAAATAACCTAACAGTAATACCGCAATCGTAAATGTAATCAAACCTAATATGTAGGAAAAAAGTGCTTTGAAGTAGTTGGCTACTCTCTTTTTATCGAAGAACTGTCCAATAGCCCAACAACTGTAAACTATAAAAAGTACCCCTCCATAATCTAAAACCTTAAGGCTAGTCAACCCTTGAATTGTTCCAAACGCAGCCAGAATAATCATCCCTATTCCCATTACAAAGCATAGAAGAATCAGTATTTCATAGAAGTTATATCCATATTTTTTAAAAAGTAACTTAATCCAAAAGGCTATAAATACCCCCATTATCAAATTCCCATAGCCATAGTTATTCTGTAACCATTTAAAAATGACAGTTGTTGTGGTAAAATTGAACTCATCGTATTTGAAATATCCATCTTCAAAATGGAAAAATCCCCTTAAAACCGAATAAATCAATGAACTGACTATGATAAAAATCACCGGTTTTACCAATCGGCTTCTATCTTCAGCAATATACCTTCTGACACCTGCCCCGGGTCTGATCAGTAACTCCTTAACCGTATATAATATCCCTTTATCAAAGTTTAGAACACTAGTGACCTCCTTGGCTATATATCTCCCATCAATCCGTCGCAATTCTTTGGCATTGCCACAGCTTACACAATAATTCCCAGTGATTTCCAGCTCACATTTTTTACAATATTCTAAAGGATTCTGATTGTTCATTTGGTCAAATCGCGTAGTGTATCTTTCGCCGAAGATAAAGGGCTCTGAATGGTTTATTCTAATCTAACTTTTCCTCTTTTAAAAGCTTCTGCAATTCTGAATTTTTGATCTTATTCTTTGCCGCAATCGGCAAATAGACCAAAGGGAGAAAAGTCAACAACCCAAATCCATTTTTAACGGTGCTGAAAATTGCAATTCCAATTAAGATCCCAAAGATTACGGCATCGTAAATCTTTGTGGTTTTACCCTTTTTTGCTTCTGCCAGCAATTCTTCGTCAGTTAATGCTGATAATTTTTCTTGGTTCATTTTCTTGAATTGATGGTTTGGCTGGATTAAAGTCGAATTATAAATTTTAATAGATAGAAAGGTACAACGGCAAATTATACCTAGCTCATCGCCTTGTCTACGCACAGAGGGGGAATTTTCGGTAGTGGTTATTCGTCCATCATTTTGATATACCCTCTAAATATACACTTACTTCTTTATGTCCGTCTTTTTCGGCAATGCTTATAGCTGTATCTCCATTGTCCATTTTAAGGTCAATTTCTGCGCCGTTCTCTATTAGTAACTGTACTAATTTCAAGTTTCCCCTATGTGCAGCAGAATGAAGAGCTGTCACATTTTGTGTTTGTGTCGCATTCACATTTACTCCATATTCAATCAGCAGCTTACACAGCTCGTAGTTTTCTTTTGCCACTGCCGAGTGCAGGGGATTTACTTTGGAAGGATTGGTTGCATGTAAATTAGGATCAGCCTCATTTTCAAGAAGTAATTTAGCTATTTCAGTTTGATCAAAAAACGCTGCAAGGGACAAAGGCGTAAAACCGTCATTTGAATACTGGTTCACATAATTTTTATCCCGTGTAACGGAATCTTTTACGAAGTCAATTTTCCCACATACTACAGCCTCATGGAAAGTAAATATCTGTTTAAGTTCTTTGGCCTTGTTAAAGGCTGCTTCTAAACCGCTATATGCAATAATCAATAAGCCTGAACTTCCGTTATCATCCCTTTTATCTAAGACTTTAGGATGTTCTATGATCAGCGTGATGATTTTATCATCTTCTTTATTTTTTATGTATGCTTTTAACGAATCGATCATATCATTTGCTTTTATGGTTGTAGAAAAAATTATGGCAAAAATCAACATACCTATTCTTCTTCATGTCTTCAGAATTTTCACAAAAATAGTATGATTATAAGCCAATTATTTCCTATGTGTCACCTTTTTTGCGAAGAGCTACAGGTGACAGTCCAACCGTATTTTTGAAGTAATAACTGAAATTGCTCAAACTTGAATACCCAAGAGATGTTACTATCTCGGTAATACTTTTATTTGTTTCAATGATTTGTCTTCTTGCTTCTGTTACCTTTAGTTGTGTTATGTATTGAAATGGGCTAATTTCAAAAATTTGACTAAAATTTCTCAATAAGTGGTTTTCCGAAAGCATAGCTACCTGGGATATTTTCTTCAAGGTTAAATTTTCCGAGTAATTGCTGTCAATGAAATCTTTGGCATAAAGGAGTCTACGGTATATTTCTTCTTTGGTACTTTTCTTTTTTGATGTCAACCTGTCTATCACCTTTAGGGCATCACTATTCTGAAAAAGAATAGCATTCAATAGTGTAAAATAGAATTCTTCCTTTTCCATTTCTGATATCGTGCGCACAGATGCTCGTCTGCCGTGAGACAAGATTTTGGAAACCTCTCCTCCATGCTGATAATTTCTTTCAAGTAATTTAATACCCTCCGCTCTTTTAATTGAAAAATCAAGAAGCTGCTCTTCCGATGAATTTAACTCTGAAACGATTTGGCAAACAAATTCTGGCGTAAAGAATACACAAAATGATTCTATGGGAGAAATATTGTCTATGGTTAAATTGTATTTAGTGCAATCATTCAAGATTAGATAGTTGTTTTCGTTAACGGTGTATTCCCGTTGTTGCACACGGTACTTAGCCGAGCCATTATAAAAGGATTTAATAGAAAGAAAGCAATCTCCCGACCATTGGTATTGACTGGCTTGCTGATGTATTATAAAATTATTCGCATTCACTTTCTTTTTTTCGTTTAAAGGGTGGTCTTATTACCATTACCCACAACTTATTTATTTCTATACTTTTAGTATTGATATAGACCCCATTTGGTCAAGTATACGCACCTTTAGTACTCTTTAATTTTTCAATCCACTCCCAGATTGCTTCACTCCTGCGTCGTTCGTAATGACGAAACCTACCTCAGCAAATACATCTTTCCATACCCCTTCTTGAATGCCTTATCTCCGGCAGTCGGTCTATGCTCCATAAACTGCCCGTTTTTCCGCACCATCACCCGATAAATATACACACCGTTTGCCAGCTGATCGCCAAATTCATCCTTGCCGTCCCAAGCATATTCGGTCAGGTTATTCCCGATACGGATCGGACCCAGCTCATTCTGCAAAATCTCTCGGACAACCTTTCCGGTCACGGTCATAATCTGAATCTTGATCTCATCTGGCACTTCCATTCCCGTCACCGTAAAGACAAACCGCACAGAAGTACTGAATGGATTGGGATAGGGATAGAAATTGGTGATCTGGGATTCATTGATCACTTCGAACGTAATCTCATAGGGCTCGGAAGAAGTTTCATTTGCAATACGCAGCGTGTAAATTCCATCTTCCAGTGGCCCGGGAATCATCGAAACCTTAAAATCTTCGTCTTCTGAAGCCGGAGTCCAAGTCAGGTTTGGATTGGAGAAACTCACCCGCTTGAAGTCACAGGCTTCACAATTCTGTTTAATATACAGATTCAGACCCACTGTATCTTTTTTGTAAAGCAGGGTCTGCTCATTTTTCAATAGCGCCGTGATCTGCACAGTAGGCGAAACGATATCCCCGTCCATAATGTAGATCCCATCAAAATTCACATCGAGCAGTGCAGTAGAATTATCTCCCTCCACTCTAAAATAGGAACCCATGTCCACCTGATTATTTCGGAAAGTCTGCTCACGCTGAATTCTGGGATTGGCAAAAATCTCCAATCTATTCTCCCCTGCTTTCCCGATGGAATTGAATTCTATCGTAAAGTCAAATGCCTCACCCGCTTTCAGCGCAGGGAATTTCTTGGAAAACTCCTCCACTTTCTTACTCGTCAGATTGGTCATTTTCCAATCCACCTGTATTGAATCCGAAAAGTTGTATTTCGAAATATTCCTGAACTGCAAATCCAAAAGCCCAGGTTCTCCTTCTCTGAGATTGACCTGATCTTTGGCAGATTTCAAGAGTAAAACTCCCTCAGGCACGCCAATATAATTCACCTGCCACTTGTCCAGCTGAGCCGGTGCGGTGGATTCAGGATCATCCATGCTGTAGCGCAGTTTCAAGTAAGGGTAGGTCTCTGTACTGATAAATGAGAGGTCCATTTCCCGATCAAAGGTATTTCCGATCAATAGCTCCTCTTCGCCATTATCCTTCACTCCGATGATATCAAAGTAAGTCCTCTCTTCCTCCTTGATCCAATTTCTGGAATTGACGTTCTGGAAAAATCGCTCCCAAGAAGATGCCGGCCCCACTCGGGGTGTCAATATCACCCCTGAAGTCAAATATCCCGAAAGTTTGGTATCAAAGGAAAGCGTTTGTTGGCGTGCAGGAAATTCTGAATTTGCATTCCCGAGAATCTCGATCGCCTCCCCCGGGCGCATGCCCTTTCTGCCGTAGAGGATGTAAGGATCACCTGTTTTTAAGGCTCTGAGTGTGGCTTCACTTGCTCCGAATTCTTTTAGTTTCTCAATAACAACATCAGGCCAGGCTTCAAAGGTGACATTCCCTACTGAGAAAAGCACCACGTAATCACCCGCTTTCACCTTGTTCACATAATCTATCAGCATAGTCTGACCGGGGTCGGTGATCCAGGAATTCCGAATACTCTGGATCATCTGAGGGACCCGCCCACAGGCTCTGGCGTCCAAGATGTCAAAACCCGGGATAGGGATAGCCAAATATGGCGTTAGACTTTTTTGCTCAAAAGCCACCAGTCCCAACGATCCATTCGGGCATAGCCGGCTGTTGGCATTGTTTACATTATCAATAATCTGTGGAATCTGATTCAAATAGAACTGCGTGTTGCGAAAAGAAAGGCTATCCACTCCCGCTCCTACCGTAAATACTTCGATGTCAGCTTGCTGATCCGGGTATTTCCAGCTTCTATCCGACTGTCGGATCTCCAAATTTGTCAATTGATTCTCCTCGAGCTGATACGTGTTACGCTGTGTCCAGCCTTCAGCACCGGAGGGAATGTAGGAGAAGCTGGAGTTTGTCCAAGCATCAGATTCACCGGGTTTGGCTTCCTGAAATTTTGATCTCCAATAGAACGTAGTACTATCCGAAAAAGCTGTTAGCGGCAAAGGCATCTCTGCCAAGCCGCGGGTAGTGATACGGACTTCCTTGCGATAGGAAGAGTTGAAACCGGAAGCAGTGTCCAACTGAATAAGGACGGTGCGGTCTGCGGTGGTTTTTCCGGGAGCCTGAGTGACCAGCTTTGTCTCAGCACCATGGACTATACCATACTCCACCGGATATAAATTCAATGTTCCGCTAAGAGGAATAAACTTCGTGTAAGAGACAGAATTATTCGCAAAAGTCATTTCCCCCACCTCCATTTTAGCATTGACTTCTATGGTAAATGTATTTTCGCCGGCAGCATTCCGTCCGGCATTCGGAACGGTGAAAAACAGAGAATCTATTCTGGCTATATAAGGTATTTTTATTGGGGGAAATGCTTCAGTCGACCCATCAGGCAATTTTCTGGTCACGGTGTATGCTATGGAATCAGTATCCACCCTTCCGATATTTCTCAGCACAAAGCTCAATTTCAAGCTATCCGACAGCGCAGAAACGGGTATTTCATCAAAACTGTCCACTGATACCTCATCCGGCTTAATGGCATAGTCAGCTTTATCCGCAGGAAAAATCCGAAGTCCCGGATCGCCGTAATTGATCATCTGTTCCATATGGGAATAGGACAGCGGAGTCGTCCCATAGCTGTCAATATATGCCTCCTCTGCTTCCAGCTTCACCTCGCCCAGCGTGCGGTAGATTAGTGTGCTGTCACCGAATGCTTTCTTATAAAACATATCAGAATAGCGTCGCAGATAGATATCCACTCCAATGGCCGAATTTGCCATTATTGAAGCAGCCCCCTTATCCGGTGTGATCACCCAATCTTCGGCTTGGGTGTAGCTGTTGCCAAAGGCACTCCCATAGTCGCAGCCGTTAAACAACATCACGGGATATTTCCCTTTATTCTGATAATTCAATGTAGGATCAGAAGCAAAACCGATTTCTATATCGATGATGGTCGGTGCACCATGCCCAAAAAAAGTGAGCATGGACCTTCCTTCATTCAAATCACCGGTGATATCTATAACTTCTACAGTGGAATTTGAGCGCTTTCTATACGTAGTTACTTTCCCTCCCAAATACAGCCCTTCGGCAGTAGTCTTAAATCCATTCAGGAAATTAAAGTACCTATCCAGCTCAAATTCAGACACACCGCCGCTAAGATGGATCAATTCCTTCTGCCAGGAACCAGAAATCCCTACGGCATCCTTTTCAATGGCCTTACTCAGATAATCTGCCAAATGCTGGGAGTTTCTAGCCGGAATTCTGCCCACGGCAAGCGCCGGAGTATAGGGTTTGGAAGCATCCAAACCTATAGTATAACTATTGTCGGAAAATGGAAATCCCCCCGCAGGAATAAGATCCCTAAAGCTAAACGCAGAAGGGTTATTTCTATAGGAATAAGTCACCCCGCCGGCTCGGACCGTAGAATACATCGCCAGTGATCTGCCCGCAAAAAGCAAGTGTGTAGGCTTATGAACAGGATAATACGCTTTCAAAAACTCGTAGATAGCCACAGGTGAATATTCTCCAAAGGCAAATTGATTGTACAGATCCTCCACTTTCACTGACAAGGTATCGAACCCGCCTCCTGCAGGAGAAGCTCTATGCCGGGCGTAGGCTTTCAGAGGATTGTCAAATTGGGTGGTGGGCTGTGCCAGCACATGATGGCCTACCAAGATATAATTGGCCGCCTGGGCAAGGTAGTTTCTGAACCTCACAGGTTCCAGTCTTGCTACCGAAATGATAGTTTCCACATTTTGCACCCATACTTTACTGGAATCATTTGGCACTGCGGATCTAAAGGAAAGAGCTTGTCCACTTTTGGTCAGCTGCACTTTTCGGGGATTATCCCAATCAGAAATTTCCAATGCGGAATAGGTGCCTGAAAGCTGGGAAAGCTGAATCCGCCCATTTCCAGGAGGGGAAATAAAAAGCTCCGAAGCAAAATCACCTGAGCGCACATTATTTTGAAAGGTGATTTTGGCAAAAGCCACCGACACATTATCCACCGCCTCTGTTCCGGCAGACTCAAAGGAGAGAACAATGCTTCCATCCGGATTGAAATCAGACATTGCCAGATTCAGGGACTGTTGTGGATATTCATATCCGGAGAAATTAATTGTACCTAATAGCCTCTTGCTTGTTGAATTTGGCCCTGCATAGATTCTGGTGGCGTGTACACTTGCGGATCTGCCCACCAGACCAAACTCTAATTTTGCTGAGCCCGTAGTCGATACGGCTCCTAATTGATCAATCGTAAGCTGACGGGTATTTCCTTTGGTGATTACAGTCGACATCCAGCCTTGTCCCTGATCAAACTTCGACAGTCTAAAATCAAAAGCATATCCTATCCCCAGCGAATACTGCTCGCCCAACGCCAGCAATTTCTGCGAGGAATAGCTAGCTGCCAAAGGCAAAGCCGTCTCGGGTGCAGCACGGCGATTCATTCGTCTTCCGCTCTGACCGTCTGTTACAGTCAGGAAAAAAGCCGTGGTGTCAGAAGTAGTATTAAAGTATGGATTGGGAATCTGATTAAACTCAGGGTAGAGTAGCTTATCCAATGTCCCATCATTTCTCTTCCCAAAGAATTCGATGTAATCTTCTCCATCAAACTTCCCGTCATTTTCTCCTTCAATATGGATAGCGACCTCTTTTCCCCGATGATAAAGCCGAATATCTCTAGGATCCAAGCCATTCAGATTGATCCCCGAACTACTCAAAGTCGCTGCTGAAATCCGATGAATTCCATCCGAGGCTGTAGGAATTTTATAATAGGTACGGTCATAGGAGTACCACACAGGCTGCTGAGCTGGAGCGCTTGCAGAAAGGGTGAAAAACATCAGAAAAACGAAAAGGAGTTTTTTTATCATCTGCCTGCCCAACCTTTAAATTTCCTCAACTCAGGGTCCAATTTCTCCAGACTTACTTTCACGCTAAACACATGGGAATAGGGTGTCTCAGATACATTTCCTATATCAGAAAGCGCATAATCTATTTGAAATCGCTCACTGATAAAAACACCAATCCCCATACTTGGCTGTACATTCAGGCTCTCGTTACCCTGAAAATCCTTGATGTACTGGAAGTTTCCGATGCCGGCACGTATAAATGCAATATTTTGAAATCCTGCTTCCAAGCCGACTCTGGGGTCAATACTCAGTACAGAAGTGCTTATTACCGTATTTCTTTGCCCGTCAAAGGTCATATCCAGATCCATGGAGGTGAGCAGACTAAACTGCTTTCCAAGTTGCCAGCTGTAAGTCACACTGGATATGGCACGGGGTAGTGTCAGTTCTACAGAATTGACAGGGATCTCATTATCTGTCTGGGCGTATATCTCCCGAACCAATTCCGCATTGTGCGACCAAGCATTGAACGTAGTGGTAATATCGCGTACCATCAGTCCGAGGGTGAGCCTGTCCTTTATGTAAATCCCCCCTACATCCAATCCAAAACCCCAAGCTTGCGCAAATTTGCCTACATTCCTGTGGATGACTTTGGCGTTCATACCCACTTTGAATTTATCAGAAAGGTCTCTGGCATAGCTGAGAAGCAAGGCATAATCAGCAGCGTTGAAAAACTGAATGTTATTATAATTCAATGCACCATTGGCATCGTATAGAAATCGTGTATCGGGAATATCATCCACACCAAACCGGATCAAGGATACGGCTACCTGACTTTGGTCTTTGATCGGCGCAGAAAACCCCAGATAGTCGTATTGGGCTATTCCTGCAAAATACTCCGAATGCATCAAGCTAAACTCGTACTTATGCTGAATGCCCATAAGCGCAGCCGGATTCCAATAGGCCGCCGTCACATCACGCACTGCAGACACCTGAGCCCCTCCCATTCCCAAAGCCCTTGCCCCTACTCCTATGCTTAGAAATTCATTGGAATATTTGGGAGCCAAATCCTGTGAAAACAGATTCGCATGGCCTGTCCAAAATGACAGTAGCATTGCACAGAAAAAAAAATGAATCCGTATTCTATATTTCACAATCCAAAATAACCTATTTTCTCAATCCTCTATTAATTCAAGTCGGATTTCCTTCCAATCTACCAAATACCTGTCCGCCCCCGTACATTAATATGTTCAAATAGTTAACATTTAATTAAAATTGAAAGGGCACTATTTTTTACGAATGTTTTTTATTCGTCCTCATCAAAAAACACAAATCAACGATTGAAGCAAATCAAGCCACTTTTTAAACTTATATTACTATACCTACTACCTGTTTATGGCAAGGAATTAGGTTATACAAGGTAGCTTGGAAAAGATTGGTATAATTTTTCTCTACCAAGTAGAGACGGGGATCAAGAATATCCCCATACATGGACACATAATTACCTAACAAATGAATGTCGCCAATACACAGATTCAAATGCGCAAAGGACTCTTGGAGTTTTGCGTGTTGCATATCATCTCCAGAGGCGAAGTTTATACTTCAGACCTGATCGAAGAGCTCACCCAAGCTCAAATGATCGTAGTAGAAGGCACGCTTTACCCTCTTCTCAATCGACTGAAGTCTGCCTCATTGGTAGAATATCGCTGGGTAGAATCCGAATCCGGACCTCCGAGGAAATACTACTCCATCACGGAAGAGGGAAAGGCCTTTCTGGGCACACTTTCCCACACCTGGGATTCGCTAGTCAATTCCACCCTTCTCATCACCTCAAAGAATTGATCATGAAATCGAGCAGGTTACAGGCAACAAACGTAGGGAAGACCATCCGTAATGCGAGATTCCATGTGGCCTTTGAAAGACAAAATATAAACACATGAAAAAGACTATAAGTATAAATATCAGCGGGATTCTATTCCATATCGAAGAAGACGGTTACGCCACGCTCCGAAAATACCTGGATGCGATCAATCACCATTTTTCTTCTTATAAAGACAATCATGAAATTATATCTGATATTGAAAATCGGATTGCTGAGATCTTTCTGAGCAATCTGAAAAACAATAAGCAGGTGATCACGGCAGAGAATGTCAATAAGCTCATTGAGAAAATGGGGACTATTGCGGATTTTGCTTCTGTGGAAGAAGAGAAAACCGACGTAGATCAGGAAGATGATGCAAATGCTTATGATCAGGATTTCTACAAATATGTAACTCCGCCGGATTCGCAGAGAAAAGGGTACAAAAAACTGGTACGCCTCGAAAACAGAAAAATCCTTGGGGGTGTCTGTGCAGGAATGGCCCACTACTTCTCCATAGACCCGCTTTGGACGCGATTGATTGCGATCCTGCTCCTATTCAGCGGCAACTTACGGTTCAACTTTGGATTCTTGGATATTTGGCCATTTGATGACTTCAGACTCAATCTTAGTTTTGGAATCTTTGCCGCTATAGCCTACATCGTATTCTGGATCATTCTGCCGGTGTCTTACGAAATAGAAGAGGACAAGAACATCAAGAAACTCTACAGAAATCCTGACGACAAGGTAATCGGCGGGGTCGCCAGTGGATTGGCAGCTTATTTTGGAGTAGAAGTGATCTATACCCGCTTGGCTTTGGTCTTACTGATTCTAGCCGGAGGCTCAGGCTTCCTTATCTACCTGATATTATGGATCATTACTCCTGTGGCAAGTTCCATCACAGAACGTATCCGTATGAAGGGAGGAGAAATCACCTTGGACAATATTGATTCTACCATCAAGGAAAATATAAATCCTCTTCCCAAAGTTCCTGAGTCAAAAACAAGACAAATCCTTTTGACTCCATTTAGGGTAATCGGACAGATAATCGAGGCCATCGGAAGTGCATTGGGACCATTGGGGAAATTCTTCTTAAATGTGATTCGGGTCATCTTTGGTTTGTTTGTATTCTTCATCGGTTTGGGATTGACCATCACTCCTATCTTCACCCTGGCTGTTTATATGGGCATATTTACCAACGATGACTATAGAATCTTAATGGACAATTTCCCTGTCGAGCTTTTCTCCAACCTAGTTTCGATCTGGTTGGTGGTAGGGGCCTCTTTCTTATTGATCATTCCCGGCATCATCATCATCCTATTGGGATTGAGTGTATTGATGCAAAAGAACTTGATCGGAGCCAGATTCGGATTTGTGGCACTGGGCTTATGGCTGCTATGTGTTGGGATTTGCGCTTTCCAGATTCCACTGATCGCAGCACAGTTCAAAGAAGAAAACTGGCATAAAACAGAGCATTCCGTCCCTGTAAGCAAAGGAATATTGATCTTGAAATTGAACCCAATCGGTGAAGAAGCTACCTTCAATAAGGTGAACTTAAAGTTGGAAGGCACACCGGACAGTGTGGTGACGCTAAGGGAAGATTTCTTTTCCAGAGGAAAGACCAAAGCAGAGGCAATGAACAATGCCAAAATGATGGGATATAATTATACTGTATTAGACTCCATAGTCACCTTTGACGAGGGCTACGACATCTCAAATCTTAGCGCATTCCGTGATCAAAAGCTGAACTTATTCCTTAAGATCCCCTATGAAAAACCCTTTATCATGGAACGGTCACTTCTGGAAATATTGAGAAACACCATCTATCGAAATGGCTATAGCAATAGTGCCGTTTCCCATAATACGATTTGGACGTTTAATCAGCAAGGGTTGGTATGCCTGACTTGTAAAGAGGAGGTAAAACCGGCTAAGGGTGAAAATTCTGAAGGTGTGAATTTTGAAGTAGAAGAGCCTGATACAGGAAATTACAACCGGGAGCAACTCGATAGTATCAGCAGGGCAAACTATAATCAACACCGGATTCCTGCTGATAGCACTGCAGTAGTTGACTAAGCCAAGAGGCTGTCTCATAATCATGTTTTCTTGTCAGGCTGAGCGAAGTCGAAGCCTTTTATGTGCTAATTAAGCCCATTTCGACTTCGCTCAATGTGACAATTATGAGTTATGGGACAGCCTCTTTTTCATTCAGAATGCACCTAGGTTAACTTTTAACTAAACAACTATGGTTATGCTCAATGTTGCCTGTGAGGTTATTTTCGATGCCTAGGAGGTAAGAATACTGATGACAGGAGATTAAAATGGCTTCAATTCTTACGTTCACCCTATCTTATGGTGCTTTTGGATTTCTATTGAAAGAAAAGTGGATAATTATAAGCAAATCCCGGAGCTTAATTGCAGTGATGAGACAGTCACTTTTTTGTATCTTTTGGCCTAAACCCAAAATGATATGGATATAAGAGCGAGGTTTTTAGGAGCAGCAGGAACAGTGACCGGTTCCCGGTATTTACTGGAAGTAGGAGATTTTAATTTTTTGGTGGACTGTGGGCTTTTTCAAGGCAGAAAAGAACTTCGTCTCAGAAACAGAGACAAATTCCCCATACCTCCCCAAGAGCTGGAAGCTATAGTGCTCACGCATGCACACATGGATCATATAGGTTACCTGCCCAAGCTGGTAAAAGACGGTTTTTCTGGGCCGATCTATTGCACCACAGCTACCGCCGAGCTGGCGGAAATCTTGCTGTTGGACTCCGGAAAGCTTCAAGAAGAGGAAGCTGAATACGCCAGAAAAAAGGGATACTCCAAGCACGAAAATCCGGAAGCTCTTTATACGGTAGAAGATGCAGAAGCTGTTTTTCCACTTTTTGTACCGAAGGATTTCAAAAAAACCTTTTCAATTCACCCTTCTGTAGAAGTCACCTATTATCATGCGGGCCACATTCTGGGAGCTGCCATCACCAAGGTAGTAATCAAGGGAGATTCACAAACCAAGAAGTTGGTGTTTTCAGGTGATCTGGGGAGGTACCATGATCCGCTGCTATTCCCTCCTACACTGATTCCGGAAGCTGATGTAGTGTGGATCGAATCCACCTATGGAGATCGAGTTTCCACGTCGGTAAAGCCGGAAGATGAACTTGCCAAAGCTATAAATGATGTTTTTGCCAGAGAAGGCTTGGCGATTATCCCGGCATTTGCGGTAGGCCGCACCCAGCTGGTGATGTATTACCTGTATCAATTGATGAAAAAGGGCAAAATCCCCAGGGTACCTATCTATTTGGATTCTCCTATGGCCATCAATGTATCCAAACTATACAGGGAATTCCATCAAGACCATCAATTAATAGCTGTTCTGGATGACAAGGATCAGCATCCATTTCAGCATTCACAGCTTCATTATTTCACAAAACAAGAGCAGTCCCGCACCCTCAATGACCTCAGGGGAAAAGCCATTATTATCTCTGCCAGTGGAATGGCTACAGGCGGACGGGTGCTGCACCATTTATTCCATCACCTCCCAAATGAAAAAAACGGAATTATTTTCGTAGGATATCAGGCTGAAGGCACTAGAGGGAGAAGTCTTGTCGACGGAGAACCCAGAGTACGGATCTATGGTCTGGACATACCGGTAAAAGCTAAAATCTACAGCGTAGAGGGTTTATCAGCCCATGCGGACCAAAATGAATTGATGGAATGGGCAGAAGGATTCAATGAAAAACCCAAGCTGGCATTTATTATTCATGGGGAAAAAGAGAGTGCCGATGTGCTTTCACAAAAACTTAATGAAGAATTAGGATGGAACGCAATAATTCCGAATTATTTGGAATCATTTATGCTGTTTGAGGGAATTTGACAGACTAGAGAAAAAATTCTACTTACATATGTTATAAACCATCTACTCATGAACAAACTAGTAAAACTCCTTTTTGCTTCCGCATTTACTCTAATTCTTTTTCAATGTGCCCCATACAAGCCTGAAGGACAGGGAGTAGTAGGCCAAGTCTCTTGGCTCGAAGGTAACCACATGCCTACCATAGTCGAAGAGGGTAAGAAAGACAAGAGAAAAACAGTAGGCACTCCTGTGAAAAGAACTGTGAGGGTCTATCCGCTGATCACAATCTCCGAGGTCAACTTGGAAGATGGACTATTCAAATCTGTCTCCGCTAAGCCCGTTACCGAAATAGAAACGGATGAATATGGAAAATATTCTATCAATCTAAGCCCCGGCCGGTATTCTATTCTTACCGTAGAAGAAGGCGGTCTCTTCGCCAGTACATTTGATGGGGATGGCAACATACAGCCTGCCACAGTAAAAGAAGGGGAATGGACGTTATTGGATATTGTGGTGAATTACAAGGCCGCTTTCTAGTTTTAGGACTAAGGGAAAGACTTATCAGGTCTTCGCATGATACTAATTTTGATCATGCGGAGACCTTTTCTTTTTAATTCTTACTTTCGCTACAATATAAACCTCCAATAAACGTAGCTTTTCAAAACATCATAAAATACTTATTATAAGCATATTATGAATATCTTAGTCTTTGAAAAATTCGTTGCAAAAAAAATATTAACTTTTTTTCACCAACCCAAGCAACCATTTTTTCACAATGGACATCTACTTAATTGAAAGCTAAATCGAATGTTCAGCAGAGTCAATTTTTCTACCGAGTCAGGATTAATACAGGGATGCCTAAAAGGCGACCGGATGGCACAACGCCATCTGTATGATCAATACTCGGGAAAATTTCTGGCCATCTGCATCCGATATCTCAAAGACCGGGAACATGCCGAAGATGTGATGATAGAAGGCTTTATGAAGATCTTCGAAAAACTACCCCAGTTTCAGGCAAAAGGAAGTTTCGAGGGTTGGATGAAAAGGATCATCGTCACTCAGGCTTTGATGACGCTGAGAAGCCACCGTCATCTTATGATGGAGATCAATATGGAGGATGGTTCCGAATACAAGGACCATAACTATGAGCTCAATCACATGGAAACTGAAGATTTGATCAGAATGGTAGAAAGTCTCCCTGTAGGATACAGGACAGTTTTCAACCTCTACGCAATCGAAGGTTTCTCACATCAGGAGATCGGAGATCTCTTGGGAATCAGCGAAAGCACTTCGAAGTCCCAGCTCAATCGCGCCAGGAACACATTGAAGGATAAAATTGCCAGTCAAACACCAAAAGAGAGGAGAATCAATGGCTAAGGAAAGAAATAATCTGGATCAGTTTTTCAAAAAAAGGCTGGAAAACCATACAGAAACACCAAGCAAACTTGCATGGGAAAGGTTGGAGTCGCAGCTTCCCCAAAAATCCGGATCCTACAAAGGGTTCCGATGGGCAGCTGCTGCTTCAGTGACTATCCTCCTTACAGTGGGTTACCTATTGGTAAGAGAAGACAAAGCCACAATCGAAGCACCTCTCCTTTCTGAAAACAAAACGGAAGAAATCACAGAAACTCCAACACCTACCGAGATCAGCACTCTTCAGGAAATAGAGGAAACTCAACCGGAAACTGAAAATCAGCAGGCTGCTGAGGAATTGAAAACTAAACCAACTACCACCACTCCTTCCAAAGTCAAATCTGTTGATTCTTCTTCAACAAAAAAAACACAACCAAATCCACAAAATTTGGTAGCCATGGCCGAAGTAAAAGAAGAATCCAAACAAGAAAAACCAGTGAACGAAGTGGCTCCGGCTATCGCAGTAGAAATACCGAAAGTCACAGAACCCGAATTCCCTCCTTTGGCACTTGAAAAGGCAGTAGCAGAAGTAAAACCGACTGATACTGAGCCTGCCTACACCGTCAAAATCTATTCTAGCGGACTCAAAGAAGAACCAAAAGATAAAAACCTATTAGCCGGAATCGGCAAAACAGTAAACGAAGTGGAAGGATTACTGGGTAAAGTAGATCAGGGATTTGCAGACCTGCAGGATGCAAAAAACAGTCTCTTCGCCTCCATCACCACACGCAAATCAAGATCAGAGGAATAAAACTCACCAACTAGCATTAATCGAAATTTAAAATGAAAAAATACCTTCTATTATTTTGTATGATGGCACTTGTGCAAATGGGATTTGCAGGAACGGTGCCGGCTATAGACCACAACGTATCCGGTGATAGTGTAGTGGTAGAATTCGGTAAATCCGGGAGAATCGTCATCATCGTGGACAACAAAGATGACTTCGAAAAGCTAAAACTGATGAACATCAATCAGATCATACGAGAGCTTGATCTGGAAGAAGATGAAATAGATGGCACAACCACCATAGTGGAAATCAAGAAAAAAGACGGTACCTCAAAGCAGGTAGTGAAGGTGAGAGAAGATGGGGCAGAAACAGAAGTTTACATAGGAGGTATGCGGCTACTGGTCGATGAAACAGGAGAAAACACCAAAGTAAGATTTGAACCGGGCTTGAAAAGACGTAGTGATCCTCCATTCAGAACTTATTTCAACCTTGATCTTGGTGTGAACAACTACCTGGAAAACGGGAAATTTCCGACTTCTGACAAACCATACTCGGTGAAAGGCTGGGGAAGCTGGAATGTAGGCGCCAACTGGATGGCTGCACAGCGAATCTCCAAAGGCTTCTATTGGGACTTCGGCTTAGGTTTTCAGTTCTACAACTTCAAATTCGAAAACAGAGACTTTCAGGCTGTGAGAGGAGATGAAGCAATAAGTTTCGATCAGAGATCTGACGTGAATGGATTCAAAAGTAAAATATCCGCTTCCTACATCACAGCGATGACCATGCTTGAGCTGGATTTTGGGAAAATGAAAGATAACGGCAAGCGGGGTCTTCGAGTGGCAGCCGGACCATATGCAGGATACAGACTCGGGGGACAATCCAAATATGTCTACAGGGAATTAGGCGGATCCGGACGTAGCAAAGACAAGCAGGCCACCGGACTTTACCTTCAGAATTTCAGATATGGTGTCCGGGGAGAACTTGGAGTCGGCAGAGTCAAATTCTTTACCACCTATGATTTGAATGAATTATTTCAGGAAGGAAAAGGCCCTGAGCTTAACCCAATCACCTTTGGGATAGTATTTTGAGGGATTGGCTCATTTACCCAAATGTCACATTGAGCGTAGTCGAAATGGGCTTAAATACCACAGAGACTTCGACTCCGCTCAGTCTGACGCTTTAAAAAAAGTTTGACTAAAAATTTTGAAAATGAAAGCTACACTACTGCCACTATTGTTCTTTGTCCTCTCCCTAAGCCAAGCTTTTGCCCAGGACAAAGCAGATACGGTGATATACACCAAATCCAAAATCATCAACGTCTTTGGAAACACCTGGTCTTACCGGCAAAAAGAAGATGGAAAATGGATTCTGGACATCGAGGAAAATGATGAAGTAAAAATCAAAGACCTTCATCAAAAAAGAAGATTCACTGCCGGGCTGGACACAGAACTGGGGATCAACCAAGTCACTCCTACCGACCGGATGCCAACGGTGAAGCCTTGGGGATCTTGGTACTATGCCATCAATGTGATGGGCACAACTAAAATTTCCAAAAACTTTCACCTGTACTCCAGCATTGGGGTCAACTGGTACAACTTCAAACTGGAAGACAGAAGTCTGATCGCAGAAAAAACCCCCGATGGAATAATCTGGGAGGAATTCGCCGGACCGGGCACAGGGACAAAATCTAAAGTCTCAGCTTCTTACCTTAACTTGACGCTGGTTCCTACACTGCTTGCCAATAACCATAAACTCAGACTTGGGCTGGGTGGATATGCAGGTGTAAGAGTCGGTGGTCGGGGCAAATTTGTCTATGAGGATGAAAATGGCAAAAAACAAAAGCAATTCGAAAAGTCCAACATGTATGCGGAGAACTTCCGCTATGGAGCCCGCGCTGAAATCGGCGTAAGTGACGTAACATTATTCTTTAACTATGATTTAAACAACCTTTTCCAAGAAAACTTAGGACCGGAAGTTCAAGCACTGAGCTTCGGAGTAACTATCCGATAAACACAAAAACTATGAAAAATTTCTTTAAATTATCAAGTTTGGCGTTGGCCATGACACTTACCTCCATTGTCGGCTTTGCGCAAAAAGTATTGGTAGATGCCAATAAAAATTATTCCAACATCAAAGCAATAGAAGTAAGCGGCGGGTGGTTGGATGTGTCTTACCATGGTGGTTCAGATTCTGATGTGAAGGTGGTAGCCTACCTGGAGTCTCACGATGAAACTCAGGATATCATTTTCGTAACTGTGGGCGATGTGTTGAAGATCTCCTACGAACAAAGCTCCAGAAATTCATCTTGGGGAAATAACCGCAACAAAGGTTATATCAAAATCTCAGGCCCGATGAATATTGACCTGGACATGAAAAACTCTTCCGGAACCCTCACTGTGGACAAAGTGGTGGGAGATAAAACCAACTTGAGAGTGTCTTCAGGTAAAGTCACGGCAACGAATATCTCCGGTGATCTGGCGATCAAAGCAAGTTCGGGATCACTTACTATTGACAAAGTATCCGGAGACGTCGTGGCAGGAGTCACTTCAGGAAATGCTGACATAAGCAATATAGGAGGTAATGTGGACTACCAATCCACAAGCGGCTCCCTGAATGCGGACCGGGTGAAGGGTGAGCTAACCGTAGCACTTACTTCAGGAAACGCTAAGTTGAGTAACATCGGCTCGCTGGGATCAATGAAATTTACTTCCGGAAACATCCGTGCTGCCAATGCAGGATTAAGCGGAAATACCAACTTCAACGGAACCTCCGGAAACTTCAAAATCCAAACCCCATCCAATTTGAAAGATTATAATTTCTCGTTGAGAGCATCGTCCGGCAATCTGAAAGTAGGGGGAATCAATACAGGCAAAAATCTGGAAATAGATAATTCCGCGTCCAAATGGGTGAAAGGATCCATCTCATCCGGCAATATTACAATAGAGAATTAATTAGCTATATAATTAGCTTAAAAAGCCAATCCGTATGGGTTGGCTTTTTTTTGTGCTTTAAAACGACCGGGAGCACGGAGGATTACGCAGACGCAAGATGAATTTTGATCAGCGTGATTCTTGGTTCTTAACTTCTGACTCTTGATTCTTCCTTCTTGATACCAGCTACTTGATACTTTCAGATTATGGTTAAAGGTTAATTGCTTGTATAATCTTCATTATTCGGCATTCATCATTCAATATTCCTGGATTTTTGAACTTTACTGAATACTGACAAAACAGATTGCCACACTCCTCCGTCGTTCGCAATGACGCTCCTGACGGATCTTGGTTCTTGATTCTTAAATCTTGGTTCTATCATCTTGATACTTGCTACTAGCTACTTATCCCTCCGGTCTTGAGGCCAATCGAATCACCTCAGCATCTTCGGTATTGAGTTTAAGTAATCTTTTGATCCTGTCCGGGGTGGGTTTGCAGGCAGAAAAAAAGAATAATGCCACGGCGAAAATCATATTGTAGATAGCAGCTCCGAAAAAGAGCAATCCGGCCGAGCAAATCAACGCTACCGCAAAAAGCATCGCATATCGCTCACGAGTGGCACTGGCATAGATTTTTAGCTTTGTCAGCAAATCATCCGTAAAAAAAACGGCTTTTATTCTTTTTCGAAATAATAAGTACTGCCCCAATAAAAGGCCGATTCCTGCTCCTGACAAAATTTGCCCTATAAGTAAGGGCAATTCGGGAAGATCCCAACGTACCTCTCCGGAGGATTGATACAAATAAACCATTCCAAAAACAGGAAGGACCATAACCAATAAAATCAAAACAAACTGATCAAGGTTTTTGTAAACCTTCCTGTATTCCTGAATTTCCAAAATAGGCAGTTAAATTATTCAATCGTGATCTTCACATCATCCGTAAGAGGATGCCCTACACAGCACAGCACATAGCCTGCTTCAATTTCATGCGGACTCAAGCCGGCATCTTCATCCATTTTCACTTTGCCGCTCAACAACCGACCCCTACAGGCGGTGCAAAGACCGCTTTGGCAACTGTAAGGCATATTCAAATCCTGAGCAAGACCGGCTTCAAGGATAGTTTTATCCGGTGAAACAGTAACGTCAAACTCCTCCCCTTCCAAAATCACCTTCACATCCCTGGTCAATAATCCACCTGTAATTCCGTGAGCGGCATCATCATGAGCCTTGTCCGCGGCGGCAGAATAGAAGCTTTCCCTGTGTACTTTTTCTATAGGCACGCCCAGCTCATCCAAAACAGCAACCACGTTATCCATTATCCCCTCAGGACCGCAGGCGAAATATTCCTTGTCAAAATCAGGTTCTGATTCTGCTTTTTTGACAAAATCGAGAATCCTCTCCTTAGTCAATCTTCCTTTCAAACCATTCCAATCCGCATTTGGCTGACTCAAATTATGAATCACTTCCAATCTATCCCCATGCTTCTCAACTAATGCTTCCAGTTCCTTTCTGAAGATGATTTGCTCTACATTTCGGCTACAGTAAAGCAGGGAAACTTTGGAATTAGGCTCATTTATCAGCACTGATTTCAAAATTCCCATGATAGGTGTAATACCACTACCGGCAGCCACCAAGAAGAAATGCTTCTTATTTTTGGAGTGAAAATCAGTTGTGAAATTACCCAGGGGTTTTAGCACATTAATTGTCTTGCCAGGGAAAACACGCTCATTGAGAAAATTGGAAAACTTGCCTTTTGGAACACGCTTTACGGAAATTCCCGGAAACGGGTCCACATAAGGAGAAGTACAAAGACTGTAAGATCTACGCTGTTCTTTGCCTTCAAAATCCATCACCAGTGTAAGAAACTGACCCGGCTTATAGTCAAGAAAGGGCTCAGGCTGCTCAAAATACAAGGTGACTGTATCTTCTGTCTCTCTTACTACCTCCCTCACTTTCAGCGGCAAAAACTGTTGGGTTTTTACCTCCTTCTTTTTCTTAAATAAATTGAACATTCCTGATCTGAGCTTTTATCTGTTTAAACGGTTGCAAAATTAAGCCACAAAGCCAAATATCCGGTCTTGTGGCTGATTATTTGCACATCTTAACCCGAAAAATACCTCGTGGGTTCGGATTATTTACAGGATATTTCCTGAATTAGGCAGTTCAAACCCGATCTTTTGGCTTCAAAAAACTAACTTTGCGGCTTCCTAAAACAAAATCAATTTAAGAAATGGAATTAAACGCATTGACCGCAGTGACTTCTGTCGATGGACGCTATGCCGGCAAAACTGCTCCACTGAGAGACTATTTTTCTGAATTTGCTCTGATTAAGTACCGGGTTCATGTAGAAGTAGAATACTTCATAGCGCTTTGCGAACTTCCATTACCCCAATTGAAGAATTTTGACCAAAATATTTTTGAGAATCTTCGGGCTATCGTTTCTGATTTTTCGCTCAATGACGCAGATACGATCAAGGCAACCGAAAAAATCACAAACCATGACGTAAAGGCTGTGGAATATTTTCTAAAAGAGAAATTCGACGCACTGGGTTTGGAAGCACACAAGGAATTTATACACTTTGGACTGACTTCCCAGGATATCAATAATACAGCCACACCTTTGATGCTGAAGGAAGGCTTGAATGATGTGATTCTTCCTCAACTGTACTCGGTGATAGACAGGCTTTCTGTGCTGGCAGCAGATTGGAAAGATATACCCATGCTGGCAAAAACCCACGGGCAGCCTGCTTCTCCTACCCGTTTGGGAAAGGAAATTGATGTATTTGTGGTTCGCCTGAAAAAGCAACTTGACTTGCTGAACCAAATTCCATATTCAGCAAAATTCGGCGGAGCCACAGGAAATATGAATGCCCATCATGTAGCTTATCCTTCCTACGAATGGAATGAATTTGCTTTCAAATTTGTGGGAGAATATCTGGGATTGGAAAGAAGCTATCCTACTACCCAAATCGAACATTATGATAACCTTGCCGCTGTTTTTGATGGATTGAAAAGAATCAATACGATTCTTCTGGATCTATCAAAAGACGTGTGGCAATATGTGGCGATGAATTACTTCAAGCAGAAAATCAAAGCGGGTGAGATCGGTTCATCAGCCATGCCACACAAAGTGAACCCGATTGATTTTGAAAATGCCGAGGGAAATCTTGGAATTGCGAATGCGCTTTTGGAGCATTTGGCAGCAAAGTTGCCTGTATCCCGACTACAGCGTGATCTGACAGACAGCACGGTACTGAGAATCATAGGTGTACCGCTTGGACATATGTTGATTTCCTTCGAATCTTTGCTGAAAGGACTGGGTAAACTTGAACTTAATGAGGCTGCTATTCATGCGGATTTGGAAGAAAACTGGGCAGTAGTAGCCGAAGCAATCCAAACTGTATTGAGAAGGGAGGGCTTCCCAAAGCCGTATGAAGCACTCAAGGATCTTACAAGAACGAATTCTAAAATCACGGAAAAATCGATTGCCGAATTCATCTCAAATCTCCCTATTTCTGAAGAGTTGAAAGCTGAGTTGAGTGTGATTTCTCCTTTCAACTATACCGGGATCTAATCGCTGTCGGATCTGGGATCTGCCTTCGCTATAGCCGCCGTGCGTGTCATCATTCTGAAAACGTGAGTGAAGACACTCACGTTGGCGACCGCCGTTGCCGCCGTGCGTGTCCTCACGCACGGCAAACAACACCTCACAAAGTGTTCAAATCACACCCTTACTTATTTGCCTCCCTGCAAAAAGATCTCAGCCATCATACAGCGGGCACTTCCACCCCCCAGCTTTTCGATGGTCGGGATGGAAGGACTTATAATGGTGGAATACTTTTCGATCAGCTGGATCTGTCCGATATTCAAGGAATCAAGAGCAGTTTCTGACATTACCGTGAATTTCTCCCCTCCATCATTTCCTATTTCCAACATGTTACCCGCAAAGTGAAACTTCTGTTTTGGCGTGATTGGCACTACTTTTTTGCCTGCCTGAGTCAGGCATTTTTGTAAGAATTGTTTTTCGGATGCTTTCGAAATGCTGTCCAGACAGACCACCGCCAAATCAGTTCCTATGTGCATCATCACATTGGTGTGATATATAGGAGTGGATACTCCATGGATTTCCTGTGCAGCATGGAATCCAACCAATTTGTATCCGAGAATCTTTCTTAAATAATCAAGAGGGATAGGATGCGTGCGCTCAGAGTAGCAGGCAAAAATAGTCTTGGAAGAATGATCCATCACCATGCTTCCAGTGCCTTCCAAATACTGATTATGCTCCTCAAAAAAACTCAAATCAATAATTTCCTCCACTTTAAACCTTCGCCTCATTAGGTTCTCAATCAAGTCTTTTCTCCGTTCCGCCCTTCTATTCGGAGAACACATGGGATACAAAATCAGCTTACCATCAGGGTGCGTGCTAAACCAATTATTGGGAAATATTGCATCCAGCTTGATGGGTTCAGGCGTATCCTCCTCCACTAGTACGTTGATGCCCTGATCTCTAAGCATGGACACGAAGGCATCAAATTCCTTTTGAACCAATGCATTGATTTCAAGGGAAGATCTTGTGTCCGGTTGTTGATAGAAGTTATTCTCAGCTGTTTGCGGATTGAAGCCAAAATTCGCAGGCCGAACCATCAAAACAGTAGTGGTAGTCTGCATAAGCGCTAGTTGGCGGTATACTTGTATAATACGGGATCCAAATCGAATCGTTTCTCGCTGAGGGTATAGTAAACTCTCCCGTCAGGTCTAAAGCCGATTGCTTCTCCCTGTGGTTCAGGGGAATAAGGCAATTCTATCGGAGCTCTACTCATGGCTTGTGCTATAGTCTCTCCCAAGTTTCTTTTCCAGTAAAAAACACTAAGGTAATTTTTCACGAGAATCTGACTCCCATCTGCAGAAATATCTGCTGCTGTGGCACTGGTAAAAGGGAGCTTTATCAGTTCTTCAAGTTCTGCTTTACCATCTTCGAATTTATCAGCCGCTAGCCTGTACAGCGTATTGAGGCTATCCCGTTTGGAAAGAATAAAGATATCTCCTGAGATAGGATCTACCATAAGGGACTCCGCATCTCTAGCTCCTCCGGGATAGGTAAGTATTATCTTTTCCGGAATCACCCCACTTGTAAAATCCCCCTTAGTTGGTTCTGGGAAACGATAAATTGCCACCTCTTCGTGAACGGCATTATTATCCCCGATTTCTCCCACGTAAATGTAGGATCCACCATTTACTCCGGGACCTATTGCGATATCCTCCCAATCTCTGTTTTGAGTTTCCAGCAATTCAATTTCCCCAATAGTATTCCCCAAAGAGTCCAACAAGTAAACAGCGGCCTCTCCTCCACTGTCGTTGTGAACATATATAATCCCGGGATTTATCCTGCTGCATGCCAGACCTGAGATCTCGTCCAATCTAGGGTCTGTCAGCGTGGCAACAGGAACTCCCTCTCCAAAGTCCGGAAGTAATTCTTGCTGCGCATTGACGCATGAAAACGAAAAAAATAAAACAACAATTCCTGCAAGTGTTTTCATAGAACAGCTATTGGTATAAGTCAAAAGTAACTAAAATGCTCCAGTAGCCCAGCTGGTATGAGGATCCCATTGAAGGTTATTTTTGTAGTAGGAGAGTTTAAACAAGCCGCTATGGATCAGATAATCACAAAATGGTCCGAAAGTTCAGTGTGAAATGTCAATAGGAAGTTGCCATCCCGGTAGTCAGCGGATTAAAAGTTAACTGCAGCTCAAAAAAAACATAGAATCATCCTCTGCTTTGATTCGGGTGGCCATAAGCATAAAAAACCAAAAAATTAAGTCGCTGATTTTGAATACAAAAACGGGTTATAATGCAAAAACATAGAGTTTTTCACCTTTGTGGTTTGGAATAAATGGAATAGCCTCCTACATTTGCATCACCAATTCGGAATAAGAGCCGAATGAAACACAAAATTCCTTCTTAGCTCAGCTGGTTAGAGCATCTGACTGTTAATCAGAGGGTCCTTGGTTCGAGCCCAAGAGAAGGAGCTCCAAAGCCTCATATCGAAAGATTTGAGGCTTTTTTTATATCACCTCATACAGAGTTCTCCGGTTAGTGATTTAATTCAATGTGTAATCCCCCAATCCCAGCAGCCGAATTTCCAATTGCATGTAAAATTGCAAACTTACAAACTTAGACGTACCTTAGTTGTCACTCAGCGAAAAGACAATTATAGTTAAGACTGTACAATGATGCTTCATTTCAAATTATTTTCAATCATCAAAGTACAGTGTCTTTGAAAGCCCGAGCATCAGCCCGATAACCTAAGATGCTTTTTTTCATTTGTGGCAGTATTCCTGTAGCGTTATTGTCCGAGCCATCGTTATTACAATTGAAGACTAAACCAACCACCAATATGAGAATCGGATTTGATGCGAAACGTGCATTCAAGAACTTTACGGGACTTGGCAATTACAGCAGGTTTATTTTAAAGTCATTGAGTCATAATTTCCCTTCCAACGACTACCTTCTCTTCACTCCTGAAGTTCAAAGAGAAGCAAAAGAAATCTCGCTGGCCTGTAATAACTCTAATCAGAAGACCATAACACCAAATGACCTGTGGAAACTCCCAGGTGTATCTGGGATCTGGAGGAGTATTTTTCAGGGAATAAAGCATTCCGAAAGCCAACTGGATATATTCCATGGGCTAAGTAATGAGATCCCGCTTTTCAAAAACAAATCTACCAAGTATGTGGTGACTGTACATGATCTTCTCTTCTGCAGATATCCTGAACTGTTCAACCCTATCGATGTGCAGATCTACAAATTGAAAATGGGGAGATCATGCAGAGCTGCCGATCAGGTAATTGCGGTAAGTGAGCAAACCAAAAAAGATCTAATCACCTATTTCAGTATCGATCCTGCTAAGATAAAAGTAGTGTATCAAGGTGTACATGAAATTTTCAATCGGGACGTCAGCCTGGATAACAGAATCCATATAAAGCAAAAATACAATATCCCCGACCGTTACTTACTTTTCGTCAGCACAATAGATAAGCGGAAAAATGTGCAGCTGATTCTTGAAGCGCTTAAAGAGCGGAGAGATTGGGATTGTCCTCTGGTAGTAATAGGAAGACCTACCTCCTATATGGCTAATCTAAAGACATACATTCATGAGCATAGATTAGAGAATAAAGTGTTTTTTCTACACGATGTATCATTTGAAGATCTTCCCACGATATACAAGATGGCTCATGTGTTCATCTATCCATCCTACTTTGAAGGCTTTGGCATTCCTATAATAGAAGCTCAGCGGATGGGGGTTCCTGTCATCACGAGTACAGGATCATGTTTTCGTGAAGCAGGCGGAAACGGGGCTCTCTATGGCCGACCGGATGACCCTGCAGGTTTGATAGCGCATATTGACCTACTTAGTGACGACACCCAGCGGGAGGTTCTTATTCAGAAAGGATACATGAACATCAAGCGATTTGATCAAAAGATCATTTCCAGACAGTTGATGGAAATCTATGAGGAAGTAATGGAGGTCTCATCCCTAAGACCGGCATTGGTACATTGATCCACAGGCATATGCAATACTTTGCGCATCAACTCTTTAGTATGCAAAAATTTGCCGTTTGACCTTATTTTTAGCCCAATTATCCTCTGAGTTTGACATCTATGCTTTCCATTATAATATGTTCTGCAAATAAAGAATATTTAACTAACCTTAAAGTCAATATTAGCGAGACAGTTGGATGTGATTTTGAGATCCTCGCGTATCCTAATGAAAAAGGGACAAAAGGCATCTGCGAAGTCTATAATCAGGGAATCAAAGAAGCCAACTACGGTCTTCTATGCTTTATGCATGAAGATATCCACATCAGGACACAAAACTGGGGAACCCGTGTATTTGAAATTTTCTCTAAAACCCCAAGCCTCGGATTGTTGGGAGTTGCGGGCGGAGATTACAAATCCTTGGCACCTTCCAGCTGGTATAATTTTGAGGCCCCTGCAAATTTCGCCGGGAAAAAATATATAAACCTCCTACAAGGGTATAAGCTTGAAAATAAAGAACCGATCCATGAATTAAATAATCCTAAGGGTCAACAGCTATCTACGGTAGCTTGTGTGGATGGAGTATGGATGTGTACCAGAAAATCAATAGCTCAAGAAATAAAGTTTGATGAATCTAGACTTAAAGGCTTTCATGGATATGATTTAGACTATTCTCTTGCAATAAACAATATTGGAATGGAGGCATCTGTTACCTATGCAACCTTAAACAATTACATAAGAAATGGCTCTCCATCCTTCCTATTAATTATGCTAATTTATCGCTTGATGAAATATTAGTTTTAGAAAAAAAAAAAAAAAATAATGTTTCGCCATTTTTTTTATCAAGTATCTTGGTGGTGGATATAGTAAAAAGGAGATGATAGAAACATTAATCTCTTCAAAAAGATCACGCATTATAACCTTAAATTTATTTATGAAACTCCTTTTCCCAATTCTAAAATTTCACAGAAAAAAGTGATTAACCAACAATTTCAAAACCTCAAAGCAAACTAAATATGAAGCTTATTGCTCCAAATATTTTTGAAAATTCTATTTAGCTTACTGGCTTTATTTTTTTTACTAATAAAAAATATTTCATCTTGATAATTGAATAATATTACAAATAATTTTAAGTGAAATAGCTGTTGATTTTTTTTATGAACCAAATGTTGAATTAGGTTGATTAAATCCGCATACTTTTTGTTTTTAGATAAAGCAAGCACTTTTAGGATTGATAGATTTGTAGACGCAATGTGTTCATCTGTTTTGGTCGTTAAAGTTGGTGACGTTATAGTCCCTTCATGTTGTCTATAATGAACAAGAGTATCGTTTAAATATGAAATAGTACCTGCTTGTGTTGCTTTGAAAGCTATCCACCAATCATAGAATATCTCTTTAGGAAAGGGGAGAATATCTTTAATTAATTCCTTTTTCATAAGTACAGAATGTCCTGAAACACAATTATTAAAAAGGAATGGAAGTGGGCTCCCTCCTGAGTACATGTTCTTTAAATTGCTAATACTTTTCTGGAGTGAGATTCCCTCTTCATTGACCATCAGAGAATCATGATATATCAAAATGCTTTCTTTTATATTTTCCACTTGAATTGCGATTTTATTACAATCCCATATATCGTCTTGATCAGAAAGAGCTATTAAAGAACCATGACATAAGGAAATGGCTTTTTCAAAATTCTTTATAAATCCCAAATTCCTTTCGTTTCTATAAAGTCTTATTATATTCGGATACTTTGATTGGTAAGAGATGAGTAATTCATATGTTGAATCAGTAGACCGATCATCGACGATAACAATTTCTAGATTCAGATAAGTTTGATTTAAAACACTTTCCAATTGAACTGCCAAATATTTGGAGCCATTATAAGTACAAAGTGCTATGGAAACAAGAGGCGAAGTTTTCATGGATTCAATTTGATATTTCTTCTTTTATTACTTTCAGATTACCGTAGCCCCACTTAGTATCGGGTTCAAGATGACACCCTTCAGCCCACTCATTCCATGCATTTATGAAAATGAATTGGTTTTCTGAAGGCAGGTTATTTAATGTATAGATAATAATTTGTTTAATCCAAATTCTGAATTCTTCAGGGGATGAGTTCTTGAAGATAAAAGCAAGTTTTTTTCTTCTGGCAGAATTATCCCAAGAAGGGCAAGCGCACCTATAATACATGTACTCAGGGACTGGTCTTTGAACCATATTATCCCTTAGCGCCAAATAATCGTAAATCCCATTTTCATAAATAGGATCTTTTCTGAGTTTTAAATTGTGCAATAATTTGAATAATAGATACTTGGGAAGGTTTTTCTTAAATATTTTTTTTGAGTTCATGGTGTTGTCAGGTGCAAATTCCATTGCAGCATCGAATCCATGAGTTGTTGGGACTAAACCTTTTTCAAAACTTTCAGTTCGAATTAAATGAAGTCCATCAAATCCTGCTTTGATTACTTCTTCTCTCCATATATCAGTGGCTTCCTTGATAGTTGGGTGGGATTCTGAGCGATACATCAAAAGCATAGGTTTGTTGCCAATTTTAATATAACGATCATCCTTAAAAAATTGGATTAAATACTGAATATGTTTCCTGTCATCATCTAAGCTGTACTCCTGACTTATCAATTGCTCTTTATCCTTGCCATCCCATCTTCTTGTCCAGTTTTCATTCGCCCAAGAAAGACAAAATGGAAAGTCAATATTTTTATTTTCTAGCCATTGATGTAATGGTTTCTCAAGAAGTAATTTACCATTAAACCAATAATGATAAAAACAAAATCCGTATACACCATGTTCTTTAGCAAGTTTAGCTTGCCGTCTCATCACTTCAATATCATCAAGGGAATAGTAATCATTATTTAGTGGAACATGAGGTTGATAGTGCCCCTTAAATCTAGGAGTAGTTTTTCTTACATTAGTCCATTCTGTAAATCCTTTTCCCCACCACTTATCATTTTCAGGAATAGCATGGAATTGTGGCAAATAAATTGCTATTGGTTTTACTTGATTTATCATTATTTTATCCTTCTATCTCAGTAAACTGCTGCATATTAACCAACTTATTATAAAGTCCCTCTCTGGCGATTAGTTCCTGGTGATTGCCCTGCTCGATGATTTTACCGCCTTCCAGCACGATGATTATATCCGCATTCTGTATAGTACTCAATCTATGGGCGATGACTAGGGAAGTTCTGTTTTTCATCAGATTGTTTAGGGCTTCCTGTACCAGTTTTTCGGACTCTGTATCCAAAGCAGATGTGGCCTCATCCAAGAGCATAATCGGCGGATTTTTCAATACGGCTCGGGCAATACAAATCCGCTGTTTTTGACCACCGGAAAACTTGAGCCCCCTGTCTCCCATATTGGACTGATAGCCATTTTCTGTCTCCAAGATAAATTCATGGGCATTGGCAATTTTGGCCGCCGCTTCCACCTCCTCCGCACTTGCAGCAGGATTTCCGAAGGAAATGTTGTTGTAGATGGTATCGTTGAAAAGTATGGACTCCTGATTGACCAATCCCATCATCCCACGAAGGGAATCCATGGTCACTTTTCTGATATCGTGCCCATCTATACTGATCGTACCTTGCTGAGACTCAATAAATCTGGGCAGCAAATCCATCAGAGTAGATTTACCTCCACCGGATGGACCTACCAGCGCCACTGATTTTCCCTTAGGGATAACCAGGTTTATATCATTCAGCACCGGCCGGCCCGGATATGAAAAAGAAAGGTTCTTGATTTCGATCTTTTCCCTGAACTCAGTTAATTCCATTGCATTAGGAACATCTTCGATCTCGGGCTTTTCATCAATCAACTCCAATACCCGTTCACCTGCAGCCAATCCTGAATGTATTGTACTAAAGGAATTGGTGAGTGCTTTGGCGGGACGCATTACCTGGCTAAACAACGCGATATAAGCGATGAAATCGGAAGGCGACAGTTCCGATTGGTTGCTGATAATCAGAGAACCTCCATAAAGCACTATTCCGGTTACCATGGTGACCCCGAGAAATTCCGAAACAGGAGAGCTTAATTGCTGTCGTTTGGCCATCTTCTTTCCCAGCTGGGAATATTTCACATTCTCATTGTGAAATTTATCCTTGATCAGCTCAGTAGCATTGAAAGCCTTGATTATCTTAATCCCTGACAACGCTTCGTCCAAGTAACTGATCATTACGCCATAAAGATGCTGTGCTTGAGTTGCTTGGGATTTAAGACGCTTCACGATCTTTGCAATAAAAAAAGCTGAGACCGGAATCACCAGCAGAGAAAATACCGTCAACTTATACGAAATAGCAAACAGCATAAATATATAGGCTATTAGCTGCAGGGGTTCCTTGAAAACCACCTGGAGTGTAGCCGTCACCGAAAATTGAACCACCTGTACATCAGATGAAATCTTGGAAATAATATCCCCTTTCCGCTGATTGCTGAAGTATCCCACATGCAGGTTCATCACATTGTCAAACACCCGCTTTCGCATATTTAGCAGTGTGTGAATGCGCATATTTTCCATTACCCGCTCAGAAAAATAACGAAAGAGATTTCCCAAAAGAACAGACAGGATGATTACTCCACATACCATCTTCAGAGCTCCCAGTGGTCCATATTGCTCATTGGCCTGAAGCGCGTAATAATTGAGATAACCAAATACATCAGTCCAATTCTCAGGCTTTACAACGGCTGCCCCTGATCCATCTGCTGTATTGAACAGGGTACTCAGTAAGGGTGCCAACAGCGCCAGGTTGAGCGTGTTGAAAATAACTCCCAACACTGTAAAAATCAGGTAGGGAATGGCAAATTTTTCTATAGGCTTGGCAAATGCCAATAACCTGAAATAAGTTTTCATGTGTTTAATTGATTTTTTAGAGCCACCCCGATTAGTCGGGACAGGCTCGATTTCATCAATATATTACAGCAATGAAGCTGGTTGGTTTATAATCTATTTTAATCGGACAGAACTAATATCCCAATCCCGAATTGAATCAAAATATACTCTTTTCACATCATGGAGGCTATAATTAGAATTCTCTGCAGCCATTTGTAGTCTTAATTTTTCTTTGGAAATCCGTATTTGATCCTTGCTTTTATAGAACTCCCTTAGGGACTTCAAAATCCAAAATTTCCCAATCAATACACGTAATAGTACTTCTACAAAAATCATTTGACCATACCAAAGTGCCAATGATATTCCGTCAAGATGAATGGCGTGAAGGATGAATTTATTCTTGTACACAGCCGCCTGAAGTGCTCTTTTGGACTTTACCTTACGGGTGGTAGTGGACACCTCATGATAGCAGATCGCCTCATGCTCATAGTAGCACTTCCATCCCAGCCTCCACGCTCTGAAACTCAGGTCCACATCCTCACAGTAGAAAGGGGAAAACACTTCATCGAAACCTTCCAGTTCCAATAATTTCTCCCGGGCGATTAATGCATTTGCCCCGGAAAGATAGGCTGTCGGAGTCTTTTTAGCCGGGTCATTGCTATAAAAAAAGTGGGTAGCCTTGAACTTCATCCCGCTAAATGCGAGAAATCGTGCAGCATCCTCAATTTTCATATCCTTGTTCATAATCCTTGACATCACCCCAAACGTATTCGGATCTTCAAAATAACGCCAAAGTTTAGAAAAATATTCCTCGGTAAGGCAAACATCTGTATTCAGCAACATGACCAGATCCATTTTAGCGAACTGAATTCCCTGGTTACAGGTGTAAGAAAACCCCTGATTCGAATCATTCACAAGCAACTTCACCTCCGGATAATTAGCTCTGACAAAGTCCACAGAAGTATCTCGGGAGCAATCATCCACTACAATTATCTCATAAGGAACGTCTGCAAACCGGATTGCCCGCAGCGTATCGGGAAGGTATTTTTCAAGAAGGGAAACTCCATTGTAATTGGGTATTATGATGGAAATACTCTTCTTGATGGTCATAAGGAGCAATGTGGGATCAGGATTGATATCGGTAGTTCGCCGGCGCGATTTTGCAGAAAATGAGACTAGATAAAGCTGGAAAAATCTTCCGATCAACCTACTTGCTATAGGCTGATCGGAAGAGATTTCAGGTACAAAGTTAACCGTTGGTTTGGTTTTCCATTTCTTACACGACGCATCCAAAACAAAAACGCTACAGAAAATCCCGAATAACCCCTAATAGGTAGAGTGAAAATAAGGATCAATGGCCATTGTCTCCTGCCCCTGAATATCGTCTGGAAATGAGAGTCCATGCAGGAGGATAGAAAGGTGCATTTGTGTTTATCGATCTTCAATCTTTCTATTGCCCCAAATCTATAGTATTGAGTTTTCCCCTCTGTTCTTTTGCCTTGACACAAAAGAACCCCGCCACGTCGGGCAGGCAAAAAGTCAAGACGCTAGCAATCTCCTACCGCACAGGCCAGCCGCACCCATCCGCGTGAGGTGGACAAGTACGGTTTTTACGGCTCACTTTCCCCTACACGGCTTTCCAGTCAAAGAACGCTTCCAAAATGCCGTTGCATTTACTTTGCCAAGATATCTTCTCTTTTAAAATCATATATATAAGTTGCATCTAATCCTGAGAATGTGATGTTGCAACTACTTTAATTCTCTTTGAAGCTACTTTTACACCATAGCTTTGAGCCGACTCATTTAGGCTGAATGTACCATTCTTAATTTTTAGCATGAACTGAGTAGTTAGAACCTTTAATAAATAAAGCAGAGGCCAATCCACCTCCTCCGATATTAGATTGAAAATCAAATCCGCCTCCGCCGGAAGTGTTTTTAAATTCAAATTGGTTACTTGAATTTAGGTTCATATAGAACGTCTCATTTCCATCTGAACGTTTGAATCCAAGTTGATTTGTCCCGTTAGTATAACCTATACTAAGCAGTGAGTTTGGCGAAGTTGTGCGGACTCCAACATTCCCATCATTGGTTAAAGTAAGAATCTTGCCCTAAGACCAATCTATTCCCCTACCGATAATGAATTTATCTGCATCTGAATTATCGATACCCGTTACCCATCTTTGAACGTTGGTGAGCAAATATTGAACCTTAGCATCCCCGGTGCCTCTTTGTTCTATAGTCAATCCTACGTTAGCATACACATAATCATCGTTATTGAAGATATGGAGCATGCTTGCAGGAGCAGACCTGCCGATCCCGACATTTTCATTTGAAGACATTCCTACGATCCCGCCGGGAATAAAAAGTGTTTGGCAATAGGCTGAGCTGCTTAAGAAAACAGCTAAAAGAAAAGTAATCAAATGTTTCATTTTTTATGTTTTAAAGTGGGATTTATGCTTGGGGTAATTATTCAACTGATTTAATATTATTCCTTGCAGGATTATAAAAAGCAAGCGTTCACAATTCAATATATAACCAAGATACCGTGTCACAAAACTATTACCTCCATTTACCCTAGTAGCATTCATGCATCCTATTTCCTAACAGCCCAAATGGATTCCCGATATCGCTGCGCTCATACGGGACAAGAGCTATCAGATCGTGAAATTTGACCGGGTGCTTTTTAAGTTTGGTTTATTCTTCCTTAATCAAGCTGTCTAAAAATTCGTAAAACTCAAGAAATTGGGGATTAAACTTTATATTGCTGTATATATTTGTCTTCTCTTCAATTATTTTTTTACCGTTTAAATAGCCCAAAACTGATATTACGGGATAATCTGATACAGGTGCTGGTTCTTCTTCTTTCGATAAAATTATTTTTTCAGTTTTATCTATGTAAAATTGGTTGATAAAACGTAAAAACTGTTGAGTAATTCGCACTTCATTTACATTTTTTTCAAAATTAAAGTAGGCACTTCGTATCTCTATCTTTTCTTTTGTGTAAGAAAAATGATACTCATTCGCTTCTGTGTTTTTCCAATAATTTACTACTATGCTGTCTACTTTTATTTGAATTTCTTGTTTCATTTCCACTATGCTTGAATGTGCTGCTTTACTACTTGAAGATGGCTGATCACAAGAACTAAGAAAATACAACATTGCTGTTATTGTCAAAATATTCATAATTTCTTTCACCTTTTATCTTTGTATTTGTTGTAAAGGTTTCGATATAAGGGATCAACCGTAGTCCGCCCTGTTTCATCTTTGATATATTCCAATAAATTTCTCATATTAAATCCCTTATAATCATCTGTTGTGTTACCCCAAAGAGATTTATAATTGATGACATTTTTATACGCTAGTCTGTGCGATTTTAGATGTTCGTAATTCCCTTGTCCTTTCTTTATATGTGAATTCTTCTCAGAAATCCTTTTGTCCCATACTCAGTCAGGCTTCTAGCCTGCATAATCCTGTGCAATTTGGTCGCAGCCGTAGACCATGGTGTCTCCAGTTGCTCCCCTATTTCGGCAAGATCCCTTCAAGCAAATAGTATAGAAGCCACGATAATCAAAGTTATGACAAGAAGGGTTAAAACCAATTTGATGTATCTTGCTTTCTTTTCTTCCCCAGCTAACTTAGTTTGACCATATTTCCAAGCAAGAGAGAAATATAATACTACTGATACAACTATAAATAAAATCTTGAAAGCTATCATGTATTAGTCCTTTTTCTCTTCCGGAATCAATCCTGCTTTATTTAAGATATTAATAATCTGTGTAGAAAATCTCTCAGAATCATATCCTGTATCGTCTAACTTAATCCCATACTCACTGAGATTAACAGAAAGCCTCTCTTCAAATTTCTCCATAAGAGTATTAAAAGTTGAAATAAAGTCCTCATGGGTTCTGCCTATTTTCCCAGTTTCAATGAACTCTAATCTCGAACCATCTAAGTATATTGAAGCTCCTGCTGTTATTCCAGGAACTTTTGGAATGCCAAAATTAAAACCGCTAATCAACTCAGAGACATTTTCTGCTTTAGGATTAAAATTTACTTCTCCGCTAGCCTCAAACGGTAATACTCCTGCAGGTCCACCCAAAAAACCTCCTAAATTCATACCGTAGCCACTCAGTTCATGAATTGTTTTAGCTTGCCAGTTTAATCCGCCAGAACCCCCAACTGCTATCCCCAGGCCACCTTGAACCCCTAATGATGGTGATTGATAAATACCAATATTCCCTTCAAAATCAAATGCAATTCCTAGATGATAACTAGATGTTACTCCTACACCTTTATAAATTGGAATCGACCCTCTTAGTCCATATTGGACATAAAATGCCTCTAGCCCATCCAAGTCAATTGCCTGAATAGGCGTATTACTAGCAAACTGATAAGGGGTCAGCATCGGATATGAACCGGTCAGCGGATCCACACTTAAAAACTTCGCAATCTCCGGATTATAAATCCTAAAGCCGTAGTCGTAAGTAGAACCACCTCCCCCTAAACCTTGCGGGTCTTTTTCCTTCCCGTTAAACCCATAACGATATCCACTGCTTTCTGTTCTGCCACCCATCGCCAAGCCAAATGGATTCCCGATATCGCTGCGCTCATCGGGACAAGATCCATCCGATCTGGAGATCACATCTGTCCAGGTGCTATCGGACTTCATATGGATACGGTCGGAGACCACGGCCAGCACATTACCCAGATGGTTGGACAGTTCATATTGTTTATAGCCTAACGTTCTGTATCCGGGCTTGGAAGCATAGGCCAGATTCCCCAGTCTGGACGAGCCGTAGATAGGCCTTTCTGAGATGGTATCGGCCTGATAGACTGCCATCACATTCCCGGTTGCGTCTCTTACATATCGGGTGATCCCCCGCTGCAAACTGGCTCAATCCTAAAAATGTCCACAGGACATTTTCTTAACGTTCCGTCCTCACTTGCATCGTATCGGAACTCTATTAGCGAGCCCGAAGACTTGACTACATTCTTTCCTTCCTGCCTGCTAACAGCACAGACATTTGATTACCAGTCAATTATAATTAGCCAGGGTTTAAAGCTAGTCGTAAATGTAAGTGATAAACACAAAAACAAGCATCCATTAACTATTATCACAAGAGTTAATTTCAAAATTCAATAACAAGACTATTTGTACAACCAAGGAATTAAATAGTCATCTTCAAAATTAAAATCATATGAAAATGACAGAATTCCTAGGTTCTTTGAAACTACCATAGTTAGCAGATTAGCAGTTTCAATATGCTCACTCTCTGTAATATTAATTCCAAATTTTGGAAGGGAGAACTGAGTTACTCTAACAAGAGAATCGCTTAAAGGTTTTACTTTGAATGAATACCCTAAACTTACATAATCATTATTTAAATATTCACAATCATTAACAGACATAATAAAATACCCATTCGTTTTCCATTTAAACATAACAAATTCCACATTACACAATCTCTCATCTATAGGAATAAATAAAACACTATCTTGTCGCTCGCCCCAATACCCAGGTAAATACATGTCCTTATACTTTAAAACAAATAAATCAAAAACAGCACCTTTACTTATTATACTATTGCCTGAAACTCTGTAAAAGAAATCTTCCTTATTATCTGAATCAATTATGGAAGGAGTATTTGGAAAAACAGTCTTAATCATACCTGAACTATAGTCATAGGAATTTTCTTTAGCCAAGCCCTTATAATAATCGAATTTGCAGTCTTTAACACTACAAAATGAAAATAAAATTGGAATAAACCCAATTAACACCCTATTCTTTATTCTTTTCATTTTGAAATAATTTTTGTATTTTACCCAAATCACTATTCTCTGGGGTCTTTTCAGGAGAATACAAAGGAGACACTCCAAGTTTATCATAATACTCTTTCCCAAACCCCTCGATATGGTCGTCAAACATATTACTCTTTTCAAACTTTTTTAAATGCAAGAAAATCTCGTGAATTAATGTATTATCTCTAGCAGAACCACTTTTTTTCCTATTCAACAATACAACATAGACCTCGACTCCTTCACCTAACTTATCTTTAATTTTATCCAAAGGAAGGTTAGAATCTAAGAACATTCTTTTATCCCTTATTATATCCTGCCTTGAATACTTAATCCTAACTGCATAATCACCAGTCTCATGCTCTACAATTGAATTAATTTTATAAGAAACAATTGAATTTTTATAAGTCACCCCATTGGATCCCTTAGAGTTCTTTGATCCAAATTCTTCTGTAAAAGCAAAATATATATGTACTTTTTCTTTTAAATCTGGATTATTAATTGGATCTCTAAGTTGTTGTTTAAGGACATTATTTGAATTAACTATTTTAAAGAATGAATTCATATACTGGGAAGCTTCTTTAGTAACTATTAGTTTTTCCAATCCATCCAAATCAATACTCCTGATTACATCATTTTCCGCATAAGCATAGGCACTGTTCCAAGGAAACTCCCCTGCCAACGGATCCACACTCAAAAACCTGTGTACGGTTTTTCAACCAAAGAGCGCTCCTTCCTACCAATCACTAAACAATACTACTCAAATCTCCAAAATTCATTAAGTATATAAATCACCTTAAATTGACAAAATCATTTATCTTCTATGGAAAATTAATTTATCTCTATTTCATACCAAAAGAAATCTTATTATACACATACTCTATAGTGCTAATATTCTTATTTATCAATTCAATATCTAATTCAATTTCATCTACAATCTTATATGAACCAATCCATTGAATCATTTTTTTAAAATCTTCTTTAGTTTCTATCAAATCATTTAATCCAGAATAAAATGGAGTTATCTTCATAATATTAGACTTCTCTAAATTAAAGACCCAAATTAAAAACTCTTCTCCACCGAACAATAAATATGGTTCTGACAAATCTTTCTCAAATGTTAAATAAGAGTTTAATAAGATTTTATCGAGAGATATAGATTTTCTCAAATTATAAGTAAAAATATTAAAATAAAGGCCAACATCAAAATCAATAAATTTTCGATCTAACTCTAAATTAGAAAATGATAACTGACTAAAAAAAAATTTAATATCAATTAAAAGTGAATCTAAGACATTATTTCCAAGTAATATCTTTTCGTTATTTTTCACAAACGTTAAATTTACTTTTGATAAATAATTCCAATTAGAATGGCTCTCATCGTCAATAGATGAGATTATTATACTTGAATTTTGATTTAGTTTTAATTCTAATTCATTCATATTCATCCTATTTTTGAATCTTCCCTCTATTGTTTACAACTCCTTCACGAATTAATGCATTCTTTTCTGGTTGAAGTAATTCGTCCCAATTCCTCTGATGTCCATGGAATTGTCCAGGACTATGTTCATCCAAAATAACAAAATGATCCTCTTCAACAGCTATCCTTCTACTAAAACCTTCTCTCTTTTTATTTAATAAAAATGAGTTATCTAATGCCTTCTGGCCATCAACAGGTCTAGAACTAGAAGATCCCACTTTTTCACTGCCATGTTTTAGATAGGTTGAATCATCATAAATTCCAAAAATAGAAACCTCATTAGATAATGGACCCTTTAGGGAAAATTCTCCATTTGCATCTAGTTCGTATTTCCCATAATAGCTGTTTAATTCTCTCTTTTCAAATTCACTTAAATTTGTGTAAGGTTTATTTGACAGCTCCTTGAATCTGTGTTTTTCATAATTCAAAAGGCTTGCGAACTGAGCAGACTCTCCGGGATCAGCAGGTATCAGAACATTCAAAAAAGCCCCTATGGATGAAGATAAAAGCCTGGCAGCACCCATACCACCTCTCACCCCAATCTCAACTAACTTTCCACTACTATTGACAGCCAATTTTTTGCTAACTTCTGCACCCGTTTGCTTTAAGATCTGAGTGCCTGTCTGTTTTCCTATTTCATTAACTACGATTTCTGGTTCCAAACCGTCCAAATCGATTGCGGCTATTGGAGTATTCCCCGCAAACTGATAAGGCGTGTACCAAGGATAATCAGGACTCAACGGATCCACACTCAAAAACTTGGCAATCTTAGGATTATAGATCCTAAACCCGTAATCGTAAGTGCTTCCGCCGCCGCCCATGCCGGGTGTATCCTTTTCCTTCCCGTTAAACCCATAACGGTATCCTGAGCTTTCTGTTCGCCCATCCATCGCCAAACCAAATGGATAATAGTCTGATCTTGAGATCACCTCGGACCAAGTACTATCGGTCTTCATATGGATACGGTCAGAGACAACCGCAAGAACGTTGCCGAGATGGTTAGAAAGCTCATACTGCTTATACCCCACTGTCCTATAGCCAGCCGTGGAAGCATAGGCTAGATTCCCGAGTCTGGAGGAACCATAAATCGGCCGCTCAGAGATGGTGTCGGCCTGATAGACTGCCATCACGTTTCCACTTGTGTCTCTCACATATCGGGTGATCCTCGCCTGCAAACTGGATCGATCCTGTTTCTTTTCTACTGTATACTTTGCTGTCAAGGACAATGGATTGGCACCCAAAAATCTCTGTACAGTTTTTTACCCTATTTCCACTTTTCCCTATACATTTATCCAGTCAAAGAACGCTTCCAAAATGCCGTTGCATTTCAGCACGTCAAGATATGTATTTTATCACTTTTACTTTCAAATGAAAGTAAAATGCTCACCAATAAAAAAACAAAGACTTCTTTCATAAAATGTGGCTGCTCTGCATTTGAAAAACCTTCGGTTTGCCTTGACTTAGCGTATCAGGTTTCATCCTGCCTATTTTAAATAGCTAAAAAGGCTCTCCTTTACCAAAATCCACTCCCAATGGTTTGTAAGATTTGTATTCTGGAAGTACTTCATAAAAGTAACTTGATAAACTATAAATAGCCTCACCTAGAGTTGTATTTTCAAAATTTCTGACTGATACAACTGAGACATCAATGAATGCCCGTATCAAGCGATCATTGAAAGGTTTATTCCTTACACAGAAGTCCTTCATTGTTTCGAGTACTTCCCGTGTATCCCTTGTAGCCCAGCCCTCTTCCCCATCTATATAGTTAAGAACATACTTATCGAGCTCTAGAAGTACTGCCTTAATTTTAGAATCACAATGAATATAATCAATCATTCTTTTCTTCCTTAATTACTTTTTTTATTTCTGGACTGAAGTACTGAAGGGCACCTCCCTTATGTTTTTCGATATCGGCAGTTGTGCTTTGTAATACTTTAATATCTTCCGTCACAACGAATGTTCTCTTTGTTCTACCAGTAATGTCAATTCCAAGTTTACTTGGATCTTCTCCAGGCTTTGTAAAATAATCTCCAACACCATGCTTACCAACCCATTGTTCAAGAACAGTTCCTTCTTCAATTGTCGTTTCAAAGACATCCTTCCTAAAGTCAATACCTCTTAGGTGATTTGCTATTCGTTGTGGGTTTTCTGCAAAGCCGGGAAACTTAGCGTAGAACCTACTAGCTCCTGCTTTGAGACCTTTACTAACTAATCTCCCAAATTCATCACCATTCGTCCCCGGAATTTCCCCGTCATATCCTAAAGCTCCAGCAGCAAAACCTAAAGCTTCAGGGCCATATTTCCCAGTGGCCAGGATTCCGCTTGCAGCGGAGCTATAAGCCCAAGGGAGCCAAACCGGCATGCTCTCCACAGCCATAATGCCTGCCAATGGAGCCAATACTGTACCAAAGGCAATCCAAGTATTGATCTTATTTTTCCCATCTATTTCTGCAGCCACCGATTTCACATCGCCGCCTTTAATCGCAGTTACGTTTAATCTGTGATAGTCTTGCCATCCAGCATATTGTCCCTCTAAACCATCAATATCTATATTTGCAATGGGGTTATTAGAAGCAAACTGATAAGGTGTAAGCATCGGATAGGAACCGGTCAACGGATCCACACTCAAAAACCTCTGTGCGGTTTTTCAATCAAAGAAAGCTCACCTTATCATAGGTATTTCAATTTTGTAATACGGACGACTGGTAAAATCATCCACATAAAGATTTAGATCACAAAAGTATAAATATCCTTCATGCAATATAAATGGGTGTCCTCTGTTCCCCTTTAATTGATAATGAGCTCCATTAATAAAAAAATGATGGTAGTTAGAATTTACGGATCCTAACCAATTATTGGCTACCCCACCTCTTCCATAGGTATATTCTATATTTTTATCTGTTGAGTAATAGATATCTTTATGTGAGTTTGCTATGCTGTCTATGTTGTTGCTTACAAATTGACTCACCTGTTCTGGTAAGTCCTGAAAAACGACTTTTTCTGCCTTAGATAAGTCAAGGTCATAAACCTTTTCTTTGCACGATACCGTGAATAACAACAAGAGTGATAAAATTAAATGGTTCCTCATGGGATTTTATTATTTCTTTCGGCCCTACCCTTAAGTTAGTAGAAAACATGATTCTTAGTCGGTTTAATTGCAAGAGAATACGCATTGTTGGGCATTTAATTGTCAAATGACAGTCTCTCATATTGAATAATCAGCTGTTGGACAGATTCTATTCTCTGACTTCCATTAAATTCGTGGTAGAACCCTAATTTCAATCCTAAACCCATGTGTAGGAGTTAAGAATCTAATTTTTTATTCTACTGGTCTTATTGCTTTCTTTAATCATCTTTAATTCTTTATTATCTCTATTGAGGTTAGTTAGAGAAGAAATTAAAACAATCAATAAAAAAACTAAAACAATACCGATTAGCTGTGCCCATCTATTCAACCTACTTTCTGGTCTAAACCAAATACTTATAAAATGCATAAACACACACAGAAATAACAGTAATTTGAAAATAAGATCACCCCCTGAGCTACTCATATATATCAAGTAAATAAACGAAACATAAACAATCCCTATCAACAAGTTCACCGAGAGCACCTTAACTTTTATCTTTATCATGGATTCTTCCCTTTAAAAGCCTTTTCAGTTTTATTTAGGATCTGTTCTTGAGACTGTTGCTGTGAATGTAGGCTATGTCCCGCACCGTCCTTTAAAAACCACAATGATATATTTCCAAATACTTCCCCAAAATAAACGAAAGGTGCTAAAATAGTTCTTTTCACTTCCTCAGTCCCTAATCTCTTATAGGTACTTAGTTCAATATTCATTTGAGCATTAGGATCTCTTCTAGAGCCTTCAGGCCCTTGATTAAGTGGATTTATTATAAAGTTATCAGCTGTACCAAAAAATTGAACCAAATCGCCTTTACTATAAAAATTCAAATAGACACCTTCACCAGTTGCACTTGTTTGAAAATCCTCTCTTTGCGGCGTCTCAATATTAATTATATCTACTAACCAACTTTCATTCTCTAATCGATTCTTCAATAATTTACTAATATTCCCACCATGACTATGAGATATCAATGTTACATGCTTTATATCTCTCAGATCATTTTCTTCTGAAGTAATCCATTCATAAATCTTATCAGCTGCCTCCACTCTTGCTCCTGAATTATTACTTCCTGACCATGAGGCATAAATCATCTCTTTTTGGACATCGCCCCAATTTGTAGCTTTTAGCATATTTTTAGCAAAAACACTATTCCAAGTTTGAGGATTAGACCATGTACCATGTACCGCAATAGCTTCCAAACCATCTAAGTCTATATTGACAATCGATCCATTTGAAGCATATTGATAAGGTGTGAGTTCTGGATAGTCTGCAGCCAGCGGATCCACACTCAAAAACCTCTGTACGGTTTTTTACCCCGGACTCACTTTTCTCTACACGGCTCACCGGTCAAAGAACGCTTCCAAAATGCCGTTGCATCTCAGATACTCAAAGTTTAATTAATATGGTTCTGCCCTTAAGTTAGTGGAAAATACAAATTCTAATAGGTGAAATTAAGGAATGCTATCGAGTTAAAGGCGTTTAAAAGCATCTACTGTTGCTCGCCCCCATTGGGCTTGTCTTCCAATAAATTCTAGGTAGAACCATTAATATTAGCAACAAATGAAATTAAAGAAGACACAATATTTCAATAAATAAATTCACTCTATTTTATATTTCTCATAAGGGGTGTTATTCGGAAAAGATTATCTTCTTCTACTTCATTATTCAATGACCAATAGTCTACCAAGTCAACAAAAATTATTCTTTCAGATTTTAATATTGATTTTATTTCGTTCCATTTGTCATCAATTTCCAAATTATTCTCATTTAGCAAATCATCATAAGAAGAAAGTATAAGAGACATTACTGCATTTTTTTTATCATCGCACAAATTACTTTCCTTATAGAACTTAACAAATTCATCAATTCTGTTAGAATCTGCCATTTCTATCTCCCAATCCTGTTCCATACCTGTATAAGGCAATAACAACTCCTTACTAAGCTGTTCAATTATTTCTTTTTTTAGTATCATAAGGAATAAATTAAGGGATTAATGGATAAGCTGTTTTAACTCCACCGCCACCAGGAATAAGTCGTATATGAGTAGCAGCTTTAAATGTTCCATCTGGCATAATAACTCTTGCAGGAATGCCTTTTGGAATAGGAATATTCACAGCCCCATTTGCTGTTTTACCTACGTTGTCTAAAATAAATTGAGCAGCTTTTTGATTATTCAAGAATTGACCTTGTGCCATACCAGAACCTTTAGCTCTATTAATCAAAAAGTTTGTCATATCATCTCCGTGAGTAGTAAATGTATGACCAAAAGTCTTTTTAGTTAACTGTATTCCCGTCTTAGTGACAGAATTCTCTAAATTCTTCAACCCTCTCTGTATCCCAAAATTGGCTGTTACCGCACCAACCTGACCAAATGCTTGTGCTGTGCCCTCCATTTCATTCAATCGTATTTCCTCTGCATTGGTTGTTTTTGCAGGATCGTAAATGTTAATCCCATCAAAATTGTTTTTAGCCGCTTGAAAGGCTTCCTTCATATTTGGGAACCTGTATCCTACATCTCCTCCATTTTCCATCGCAGCATGCACAACCACTTCTTTTTCCAAAGGAAAATGGAATGTCGGATTCCATCCGAAAATCCCCAGTATTGTTGACATCTGGACTTCACGGCTCTTTTGAACTCCTAAGAAGTTGAAGACTTGTACGGATTCTCCTGACTGCTGTTTTTCGATTGCGAAGCTGTAATGTATCCTTTCCAACCCATCCAGATCAATCCCATCAATTGGTCTGTTACTCGCAAACTGATAAGGGGTCAGCATCGGATATGAACCGGTCAGCGGATCCACACTCAAAAACTTCGCAATCTCAGGATTATAAATCCTAAAACCGTAGTCATAAGTGCTTCCTCCTCCGCCCATGCCTTCCGGGTCTTTCTCTTTCCCGTTAAACCCATAACGGTATCCTGAGCTTTCTGTTCGCCCACCCATCGCCAAGCCAAATGGATTCCCGATATCGCTGCGCTCATCGGGACAAGATCCATCCGATCTTGAGATCACCTCAGCCCAGGCCTGTCCGCCGGGGCGGATGCTGTCGGTCTTCATATGGATGCGGTCAGAGACAACCGCAAGAACATTGCCGAGATGGTTAGCTCATAATGCTACAAAGTCTATGCTCAATCCTTAAATCAAAGAACGCTTCCGAAATCCTTTGTATTCGCTTCGTCAAGATATATATTTAATCAGTTTTTACTTAAATTCGAAAGAGTTTACATTTGAAAAAAGAATTTTATCAATCAAACACTGTTTTTCCATAAGTAAAAAACATGCTTCTCAGCAGGTAGACTTACTCAGGCTTATCCAGCAGCTAGAGGACGAGGACAGACAGACCATATTCAAACTGATCGACAAGATGCTCACCAACAAAAATTCAAGGATTTCTCCCAGAAAAACGTGGTAGCTTTGTAATTTTATTTATGTACTATACCATAAAACACGAAACAAACACAGAGGAGATTGGCTCCGACTTTCCCCAGGCTAGTTGCTTAACGTTAAACGAAGCTCATAATGTCAGTTTTGACGCGTTTACCATCCCATCGCCAAACCTCGCCTTCAAACTTGGTAATCGTACTAAACTTACCGATGTTCTGAGCCAAGCTGCTATTTCTGCACATGGTTTGTTGATCAGCCACAGATTTAAAGTACTACTTGACTCATTTAACATCATGGCACATAAATTTTATCCAGTAACTGTCGAGACTGGAAAGAAAGAAGAATTATATTTTTGGATGCATTTGGTTGATATGAGATTTAATAATAAAATTGATTATTCTGGCTCTACCTTTTACTGGACCAAAAGCACTTTTAGAAAAGGTTCTATCTGTCTCTCTTCTTACGAGGATTATCTCCAACAAAAAAAAGAAAATGGGTTATTATGGGGAGTGGGAATTGACAAAATTTCTTTAGGCAACGAATTCGATAAAACTTTGGATTTGATTAGCAGCATACCCTTCGATATGGGAATTTATGTTTCTGAAAAACTGAAGACTGCAATATTTGAAAATAACGTAACTGGTATAAAAGTCAAAGAGGCCACGAACATCTGTTAGAGGCCTCCTTTCCTTCAACTATCTTATTATTAAATCATTTATTTTCTTTCCTCCTTCAACAGTCTCTCCTTGTATTTGATTTCTTAACTGACCGCTAAAATCCTCCAAAAATTCTCTCGCTTGACCAGGAGTATAATTTTTATTGTCCTTTGTAAATCTATCTAGTGCTATTCTTATTTGGTCAGTATATGCTGGATGATTGGCATGCTGACCTGCGTTTTCGGCTAACCTAAATCTTTTAACCGCTATACCATTAATCTCACCGTTAAATTCGAAGCCAGCACTAACAGCATCCTGAACCAATTTATTTTCCTTTAAAAGCTGAGTAGGTATAATATGATGTGCCTCTAATGATTTATCAGTGATTTTTAAAGCAGCTCTTAATTTGTCAGCATTCTTTAATGCCAACTTTATAGGCTTAGTTACAAAATCAGCTCCTGGAATAATGGATAGGCCACTTAGTGTCCCAAGAAGATAATTCCCATTGCTAAAGTCATTATAAGCATCTTGGCCATCAATAAACCAGTCAAGAACTGGAATAAAGCTGCCAACAGTCCTTAACTCATCCCTAGCTCTGTCAAGCTCCTCCCTTCCTGGACCCTCGTGTAAAAACACCACTCCAGGAGGAGGCGTATGCTGATGAAAATCACTAGCCGGAATGATATAGCCGCTTCTTGAATCAATATAAGCTCTCTCAAGTCCATCTAAGTCTATATACTTGATAGGATCAAGGCCGGCAAACTGATACGGACTCAGATAAGGGAAATTGGCAGCTATAGGATCCACACTCAGAAACTTGGCTATCTCCGGATTATAGATCCTGAAACCGTAGTCGTAAGTAGAGCCTCCCCCGCCCATTCCTTCCGGGTCTTTCTCTTTCCCGTTAAACCCATAACGGTAGCCAGAGCTTTCAGTTCTGCCGCTCATCGCCAAGCCAAACGGGTAATAATCAGATCGTGATACCACCTCGGACCAAGTACTATCGGTCTTCATATGGATTCGGTCTGAGACAACCGCAAGAACATTGCCGAGATGGTTAGAAAGCTCATAGTTTTTGTACCCTACAGTCCGATACCCTGCTTGGGAAGCATAGGCCAGATTCCCGAGTCTGGAAGAACCATATATCGGTCGCTCAGAGATGGTGTCGGCCTGATAGACCGCCATCACATTTCCACTTGCGTCCCTCACATATCGGGTGATTGCCGTTCCTTGTTTCTTCTCTACCCTATTCCCTGCCGCATCGTATCTAAACTCTATCGGTGAACCCGAAGATTTGGTCACTTTTCTGACTTTGCCCGACGGGGTCCATTCTATATCTGTCACCCCTTCTTCCTTATCACTGATCAGATTGCCTATGGCATCGTAGGTGTACTGCCCGCCAGGCGGGGCGGGGACACCCGGCGATCCCTCGATAGATGCACTGAAGGTGGAACCGCTGCGGATATGGGTGTCCGGCAGTAATACTATCTGTTCGCTGGCTTTGAGTACGGCACTCTGCCCTGAAGGCAATACCGCTCCGTCCCTCACTGTAATAAAGCGGTAATGCTGTCCGTCTGACACCAACGGATTGCTGTTATATACTTTGCTGTCAAGGACAATCGGCGGGTATTCACCCACCACCTTACGCAGTTTGTTGGTGCCCGGATAGTACTCGTAATCAAAATCATGGAGCAGCGATGCCTGTGAGTCGTTACGTTTCAGCGTTAATAGATTCCCGTTGGCATCATAGGTATAGGTAGCATCGTATGCCTTTGCCGTCGCTGCTGTCCTGGTAGTAAAGTTAGTGGTATACTCCCGCAAACTTCTTGCCTGTACGATCCGGTGCAGCTGATCATATTTGTACAGCATTGCCTGCATATCGTATTGGTCCTGGGAACCTGCCAGCTCGGTGTTCATCCAGGAAATATTGCCGTTGTACAGCCCCGTGTTTCCGCTGACCGTATTATTTCTGGTCCAGAGGGCATCCCTGCTGTCGGTAAGTACAATTCCGGCGGTGATCGGCACATAATCCCCGCTATAATACCCCAGCGCAAAGGCCATCGCATCCTTGCCTGTCCGCATTGCACCTATACCATCCCCTCCCGGATCTCCGCCTCCCGGCATATTCACTCCTTTCAGCCAGCCCTGAAGGGTATAGTAGTAATCCAGCCCCTGCACCTTATGCTCACCCAGTTCCACCCGCGCAAGAGGGCCGTGCGGATAATAATAGTAGGTGGCATCGGTAGACCATAGGTATCCGTCCGTACTGGTCTGCACCGTCTCGATGCGGTTGTCCGCATCATATACATAATGATGCACCAGCTGCTCTGCTGTCCCCGGCTGGTAGAATACATAATTTACATTGCCGCTGATCAGGTCATATTTGTAGGCCGTGATCTTATGAGGCAGTCCCGGGATCTGCTGGAGCAAGCTCTTTACGTTTCCATGCGGATCGTAGCTGTAGGCGGTCAGCAGGGTATCTGTCTTCCCCTTCTCCAGATGGGCGGTATAACTCACCCGGTTCCGTAGGTGTTCCTGGGTAAATTTCTGATGCAAGCCTGCCTTAGGCGTATCATACCCCGTGATCGTGATATCCCGACAGGTATAATCCGGTCGACGGGGAAAATCAAGTTCCTTAAACTTCTTTTTTAAACTGTCCAGATTTTCTGTGGTGACAAGCTCCCCGGTTTCGGTGATTCTGCCCAACCGGTCGTATTTACTATAGCTATAAGAATCCTCTGTTGCCTGTTTGGCATTTTGGGAAAGCCTAAGCTGGCCGATGGCATTGTACCAAAACCTGGATATTCCACCGTCGGGGCTGGACTGCCAGACCAGCTGGTTCTTGCTGTTGTAGCGGTACTTGGTCGGCAGTTCATGGGCAGGATTTACCGCAGCCCCCGATTTCACCTGATTGACCTGCTCAGTGGTGAGCGGTTTCACCCCTTTGGGAGGGACCGTCTGCACCAGATTAGTAGCCTGGTCATAATAGTACAGGGTATAATGGTACTCTTTATTGGTGACCGTCATATTCAGAGTCTCAGAGACATCTTCCATACAGGCAGTTGAAGCGGCTCTGAGATACGATTCCACCCATTTATCTTCCAATTTTTCCACTGCAGCTTCCCTTATAGCCGCACGGAGTGTGTCACGCTCTGCCAGACAGCGCTCCACTACCTCATCCCAGTCAGGCACATAGCTTACAGAAGCCAGCCAGGGGTTGAATGCAGGATCAAGTTGATAGGCAGTACAGACGGTTTCAGTTTGGGTTACATAGCCTTCTATTCTTGCTTGCGGCGTTAAAAGTACGATCGTAGGGTAATCCGGATTGGTGACATCAGCCGTATATTGTCCCACACAGCCATAACAATTGCCGGCCGTGGGTGCAGGACAATCCACGTAGATGGAATCATTGGCAGGTGAGGCACCCGTCACAGCATTCCCCTCCTTGTACCATTGGTAATTGGAAGGACTGCTGAGATCTTTACCCACATCGGTTGATAAATTTACTCCTCCGCTGTTAAAGACCACGTATTTCGTCTGTTCAGAATGTGTCCGTTGGGGAGAATAATAATTTGGCTGTGGCCAATACTGGGTCTTTCCCCCCAGATCGGTAAAATAATAGTAGTTATGGGATATTCTGAATTGGCCCGGTCCATTGGTCAACAAACATAATGGTATATCGCCCGTCAGTTGATTCATTTGGGCATAGAACAAAACCAAATTGGTAAGTGAACAGAGACTTGCAGGCAACTGGCCTGTCAATTCATTGTAATCTATTCTCAGCGTATGCATGTTGGATAGATTGCCAAGCTGAGAGGGTACGTTACCGCTTAGCTTATTATCTGACAGGTTTAGGAATTGAAGATTTGTCATACCTCCCAATTCCGGAGGAATTGGACCTTCCAGTTGGTTTGACAGCAACAATAGGTTAGTGACTTTTTTTAGATTCCCAAAAGAGGCAGGAATCGGTCCCGTTAATTTATTGTTGTACATAAACACCAATTCCAAGTTGGTGAGGTTTCCAATTTGAGACGGAATGTGCCCTACGATTTGGTTGTTATGTACATAGAATGATTTTAGTTGCAGCAGATTACCGACAGACGGAGGAATCACTCCCGAAATACGGTTTTGCTGCAAGTGGAACAACTCAAGCTTGGAGAGACTGCCGATAGATGCCGGTATTGAGCCTGTTAAATCATTATTGTATAAATATAGATTCCTAAGGCTGGTAAGTTCCCCTATTGAGTAAGGCACAGAGCCCGTCAGCTGGTTATCGTTAAGAATCAGGAATTCCAGTGAAGTAAGATTGTTCAGGTAGGAAGGGATACTTCCTGTCAGGGCATTCTTCGAGAGTTGGATAACTTCAAGCTTGGACGAATACCCTATGGATTGGGGGATATTTCCTGAAAGCTGATTATTATCGAAGTGGATTTCTCTCAAGCTGTCCATTTCGTGAAACACATTCGGCAGTGATCCTGAAAGGTTGTTTGCCGGAAGCAGCAGTGCCCTTAAATAATCCAAATTCCCAATACTTGCGGGAAGTGATCCGGTAAGATTGTTCCCGGTTAAATGCACCCGGGTCACATGGCCATTGGCATCCACAGTCACTCCGCTCCATCCATGTACTGACTGTACCACATTGGGATTTGCGGTGCTCCATCCCGTCTTGTTAATCCAATTTGCGCCACCCGTTGCCTGATAAATATCCATCAATGCGCTGTATTCTGCCTGACTTGGTAAAGCAGTAGAACTGGTAGTAAAGTTGGTGGTACTACCCTTCAAAGCGGAGCTCTGGGTTTCACTCCGGTTTGAAGAAGGGCGTATCTTAACGTCCATACCCAGTCTCTCTTCCAATTCCAAAGCCAAACGGGTCGCCAGTTGTTCAAGTTCATCCTGCTCCCCATCAGTCATGGCCGGCATTTGTAATTTCTGAACAGGTGTGTTCTCTGCCATGTACATTATTTGGCAATTATCCTCACCGGGCAGCACAGGCTCCGTAACAATTGATTCGGCAGCACAGATGAACGGATTTTCTGTAGCAACTGCGGCAAGGGAACAGCCTTTTGATTGCAGCAGGTTTGCCACCGGAGCCAATAAAGGACTGTTCAAATCCTCGGTCAAAATCAGGTTGAAGAAATTACCTGCCCTGTCCTGATTGAAATAACTTGTGAGAGAATTCCTCATTGTATTCAACTGGGCTGTGGTAAAGTCAGCTGAACATTTGCTCTGTACCATCGCCACCACCTGATCAAGTTCCTCTTCGGATACCGGCTCTTCCAGGCCATTCTGGGTAGCCCAGGCAGAAACCTCGCTCAAGTCTTTGGGCAGGTCATCCCAAACCAACAAATCCTGCATAAAGGCCGGACATCCGCTTATAGCCACAACTTTCTTCTTTACCCCTGCACTGGCTTTATTGTACAAAGAAGAATACATCTGCCATTGCGCACTGTCAAGCGCACTTTGTAACTGCTGCTCTGTGATCTGGTTCTCCTGTCTTTTCTTGAATAGTTCAAAGTAAAGCACATGAAAACCAGTATTGGGATCCTTATTGCCTTGGGCATTTACCCACATGGCTCTATTCTCCGGGGCTACGACTGCCGAAAGTGATCCGCTGATTCCGTTACCCAGAATAATATTCCCCAGTCTACCGTTCATCTCACTGAGACGGGAGGATCCCACACCGCCCGATTGATAAAAGGGGTCTCTACTAATTAACGGAATATAATCATTGGCTACTGCTTGGGACATGGTAGAGATTTGTACCAGCCCAAGCTCAAACTTTCTGGCTCCCTTGTTCTGAACCATCAATTCATATTTGCAATAATCCGGATGGGTCCTGATCCTCGATGCAACTACGTCCGGGTTGGATGCCTGCTGTTCATCCATCGAACCCAACACTTCACTCCTAATCTGTGAATAAACGCCCTCCACTTCAGCTTCAATCACCCCGTCGATCGCCCAGGTTATAGCTTCCGCTGCTTCGGGGGAAGTTTCGTCACAGATCTCACAGTCTCCAAGGTCTTGACCCGCAGCACTCTCAACAACCACTTTCTCCTGCTGGAATACGGTACTACTTCTGATCTCAGATATAATTTCACTGTAGGACTTTTCTTTCACCATCAGCTCTTTGATGATTCTATATTCGCCAAGTTTGGGGAGGACAATTGAAATAGTTACTGCGCTGAAATCCGTACTCACCTGACAGTCCGATGCCGTAAAATTCTTTCTGAATATCTCTGCCAGCGGTTCCTCGTCTCCGGCTATAGCCGGTAAAGCTACCAACAACCCATCCGGATCCACCAAGCTCATGCTCAGGGTGAATTCGCAATTTTGACATCCTAACTGATCCAAATCACTTCCGATTCCCGTCAGGGAATAGGCAAAGGTATATGGCGTGTTGGCGGTCGTGTTGACAAAGGATGCATCGACGAGTTTGCTGCTCCCGAGCGTTTTGTTATGCGAAATCAGATCATAGACCACAGCCCCCCATCCTGCATTTTGCCGGGCAGAATACTCTGCCAGAGGGGTGACGTTTGGCGGGCTGTTTCCGGCTAGAGCCGTGGCAACCACCTGGCCTTCCTGGTTGAGGTATTGTATAGAAGCCTGGTCATTGGGATCCACAATGACTTCTTTGCGGTAATGCACGGCATCCCCTACATTGGTCCCAAACAGGCGGATTAGCTCCTCAGGAAAGGCCTGTGCATAGAACTTTCTTGTGGTATTGGCCCCATCAATCCGAAACCGGCTTCCCGGCTGACTCTGTTTCTTTACCCTACCTGTAGGATCGGGGGTGTACTCGGTAAATACAGCAGCATACCCCTGGGCGTTAGGGAGATAATCCCTATTGACTATGGAAGAGTCTGTATTGTTTACTGAATAATACCTCCCCGTGCCACTGCCGCTCTGTATGGTATTATCGACCACCACCCCGTTATCATAATGGTATTTCCTCTTCCCTGTGGCATTCATTGCCGTGTTGACAAAGGGTTGTATTTCCGGTCTGGTATTGTTAAATCGGTTGAAATTGGAACGGTAATTAAGACTCCCGCTTTTTACCGGAGCCGGCAAAAACTGCACGGCCTCCCTCCCCTCAAAATCATACCAAGTTTCTGAGACCAGCGTGTATTCCCCACCGCTCAGGGTACTTAGCTGCTGCCTGGAACGAAGCGTACCGTCCAGGTAAGACACAGTCTTTTTGTATCTCCCCCCCTCTATGAAATCCGTCCTGACTTGCCAGTTGTACTTTGTCTGCTGATTACTGATAGCAGTTCCGCTGTTGGGGCTGTAAGACCAGCCTCCGGGAACCTTCTTGTCGGGAAAGTCCGGATGATATCCCACTGCACGGACACGGTAATACAGTTTGCCGCTTGGATAATAGATAGGATGGGAATAACTGTTGGTCGTTAACCGTACCCCTACTCCTTCCCGGTGCGCAAATGCGCCGGCCGCCGTGTTCCCCGTATAATTATCATGGCTAGAGATAAATACCCACTCCAAGTCGTACTCCCTAAAATCCGCATTTGGTGCAGACCAGCTGAGCGTGGCCACGTTTGCGGTATATCCCACAGTCAATGTAGGGGTTTGGGTGGGATTGAAAGTATTCCCTACTCTCTTGTAAAGTTTCTCCGTTAATCTTACCCGTGCACCCGGAACTGTGCCCGTGGCTGTTTTGGAGTGGATTCTAAACTTGTAATCTCCACCACATGAGAGGGCAACATCATGGAAAACCACCCCGGTCCAAGTTCCTGTTAACGAAGAAATGGACAAGGGTTTGGTCCATTTGGTCACCCCATTATCCAGAAGGCTGATCTGAAGGTCTGCTTTCCAGTCCACTTCGGTCTTAAAATCTCCCAAGTCATAGCTGAGCTCAAAGCCCACATAATATTGACCCGTAAGGCAGGGAGGGGTCTGGAACACGTCAAATGTGTTGCCCGTAGCGAATGTATTCCATGGAATTACATGCTCAATGGGAGAGAAGGAAGCAATGCCCCCGGGAGACATCTGAAGTTCTGAAGGGATAAAGCTCCGGTTTTCCGGAATCTTGATACTGATCTCCCGTGTAGTAGCGGAAAACACAGTCCCTTTCTTGGTCTTCACCCGGTAGGTATAGGTGTTCCCGACGGTCAAACTGCTATTTGTAAAGGTATTCAATGTCCCGGCGACGGTCGTCAGCTGGGTAAAATTACCGTTGTTTGTTTTCCTTTCTATGATAAAGGAATCCGGGGACTCGCCTGAATAGGTCCAGACCAGCTTCACCGAATTGTGCGAAGCAAACGATGCCTGAAAAGAGGAAGGAACGGAAATGGCCAATGCGCAAGCCTCTAATTCTGTAACTCCGATGAATCCCAAAATTATGACCAATCTTACGATTGCAACCTTCCTAAAATACCTGTATACATTTTCCATAGAAAAAATCAATTGGTTTTTAAAAACTGCTCAACTTCGGTAATGGTGACGATACCCGAATCCGTCTCTTTTTTCAGCAATCTTAGGTTGCCTTCCTCGTCATAGAAATAAGTGGTAGCAAAATTCTCCTCATCCAGGATTGACAAAAGACGCAAGGTCACCGGATCATACACATAGGATTTCATCATGGCATCAGATGGCATAATCCTCACATCATCAATCCACATCGCCGTACTAGCCCCTTTAGAGAATTTTGTCTGAATACGTTTGGTACCCGCCGGCACAACAAAGTCCCCTTCGACCTTTCTCCATTTTTCAATGGTGTGTGAGGATGGATGAAATTTGGTTGAGGAAATAGCCGTCCCTGCAGCATTTTCGAAAATCAGTTCGATAAACTGATTTGGATCCGAAATAAGGGAATTGGTTGACTGACCGTTTGAAATCCAACTTGAAAAACTATATTTCTTTGCAGATTCAAGACTCAATAGATCCTGGGTTATCGACTCGGTAGGATTTACAATCTTCATACTTTTCGAACCGGTATGGGCAAATTGTGAATCGAACACTAGAGTCTCGGGAGTATCTAGAGAAATAGTTAAAAACGCTCCTCCAGAATAAAAACCCTGATTTCCAGGAATGCTGCCGTTAGGAACTACTAATATTGTACGATTAGGATTGTCAGGATGCGGTTGTTTGCAATAAATTTCCAATTTTGGTGGAAAACGGTATGTTTCATCATGATTTAAAAGTACGATGGAAGAAAAATCAGCAATTTCATCCATTGGCGCATTAACAACTATCATAAATTTACCAAATCTTGTATCAACAGAAACAGGTTTAGCTTTGGATTTTACCTTATGTGAGATCCGCCAATTCCCAATCACCCCTGCGTCAGGATCCTCAAAATCGGTAACTAGAATTTCATTTTGCCTGGCATTGGAAGCACTTGCTATTACATTGGAACCTTTGTAGCCATATAAATTGGAACTGTATATCCCCAAACCATCCACTGCTTCATCCGCAAATCCCTCTTCACTATAGGAATTGTTTTGTGCACCCAAAACCCATCCGTTATCCATATCCTGATCAGGGTTTATATAAGAAAACCCCTTTAGATCATAGGTTCCATCTGCTGAAAGATCCGGTTGATCAGTATACGACCTGTCCCCATCATAGAAATAGGATGCCAGTGGATTCCATACCCCCGATTTACCGTTCTGAAAGTCACTTAAGTTTGATAAATCAACATTCTTGAAATTCTTAACCCAATTATCGGCATAAGTTTGGACACTGGAACTAATCACCTGCTCACTTGTAGGGACTCTAACTTCATAGGTAACCGTTTCCAGATCATTCTCCGAAATTTGGCCTGCCTGAAAATTAATGGATCCGGTATTTGACAGTGTAAAAAGAATCGTGTCCCCACATTTAAAGTTAACTTTTAAAGTAACTGAATATATCCCATTCGATGCATAAGCATTAACCGGGGTTCTATCGGCTGAGCTGTTTCCATCACCAAAAGTCCATTCATAGGATAGGGGGGTACATCCTTCAATTAAATTGAGCTCCGGCTCAAATCCTACCGCACAGAAAACATTAAAGGCGTTGAATCCTACTGTCCCCAAAGAAGCCGTGTTCTTGGAAAGGACTTGGTTTCTGCTTCTCAATGTCAGTAATGGTGCATTACTGTGTGTAATGGTATAAAAGTAAGTCCCATAGTCCGAATCGGTCAAATATGGAGTGGTATATCTAAAACTGTACCTTGGGGATCCATCCTGCATCAGAACTTCATTCCCGTTGACAATTTTATACCATTTATAGGTAGCTGATGGAAAAGCTATGCCCAGATTTCTGTCAACCGTAGCTTCGAAATTAAATTTGAATCCGATTCTTTCAGTGAAATTTTTCTGTACATCCACCGGAGCTTGGGGGGCATAGATAAACTGTCTTCCTATAAATGACCTATGAACACTCAGAAAGTCAATAAAAGTAAAATTACAATTGGAAATATCCACTACGCCCAATACAGCGCTCACTTTTGCGGGAAGTTTACCTTTCAGTCCCGGATTGTTGTTTATCCTGAACTCAGATTTATTAGAACCTTCCCCCATCAATCCGGAAGGAAGTTCACCTGTGAATCCGTTATAAGCTATATTAAAAGACTGCAGCATTTTTTGCTCTCCCAGCCAGCGAGGGATAGTTCCAGAAAGTTCATTGTCATATACTTCAAAGGATCTAAGTTCTGTGAAAGCAGGAGTCTCACCAGGAAAACCCGGAATACTCCCGGTAAATTCATTTTCATACAGTGACAAGTATTCCAAACGGGGAAGGCTTAATAAACTAAAAGGAATTGGTCCGTCCAGCTCATTGGCTCCCAAGTGTAGCGTTTGTAAGGAAGCCATTAGATTAATATCCTGAATAATTGGGCCGGTTAATTTGTTTCCCGCCAAATGGAGTGTACGAAGAGAAGTCAAATTTCTGAATGTATCAGGTATGCCTCCCGTCAAATTCGAATAGGACAAGAAAAGCACCAGAAGCTTAGAGAGATTCCCCAATTGGGGAGGTATCGTACTATCCAGCTGAGGATTATATGAAATATCCAGAAACAAAAGCCTGCCAAGGGAACCAAGCCCTGAAGGGATCATGCCGGTAAATTGATTATCATTCAGGTTCAACTGAATTAGCAATGGGAAATTTCCAAGCGAAGCCGGTATAGGTCCGGTTAGATGGTTTCTTCCCAAGTTCAGGGTTTCTAGGTAACTCAGTCCGCTTATCGAGCTCGGCACCGTGCCAACTAGGTTATTGTTTGATAAATTCAATCCAATAACATGACCTGCCGCATCCACGGTAATTCCATGCCATCCATTCACATTCTGTGGGGAACCGGAATCGGTCCAACCTGTACTATTCGTCCAATCCGGTCCTCCCGCACTGTTGTACAGTGCTATAAGCGCATTGAATTCAGCAGGTGAAACTGCAGGAGCGGACATAGCAGAATTTTGAGTTGCCATGTTGGATGATTTTGAAACTTCATCCCCTTGGGAAGAATTCATATCAGAATCAATAAAAGAAGCATAATAGGCAGACAATGTCTCTATTTCCTCTTTGGTTCTCTGCTCCATTTCCAGCCTTAATTGTTCTTTTTTAGTTTCAGTTTCCGATTCAGACTGGGCGAAAACATTCTGCATGAATACTACAAACAGAATCACTACTATGTATAGCTTTTTCATTTACGGTATTTGGCGTGGTATAGGACGTGGAGCCGGAACCCGTCCCCCTCTGGAAGATGTGAATGTAGAACCGTTTTCAGGCTTTTCCAGTGCTGTAATAGCTCTGCCGATCGGGGTAAGTATATTTCTGTTTCCTGAGCGATACACTTTAGCTTCCAGATCATTGTAAGTGCTCAAATCCACATCAGTTGAATAAACAACATGCTCTCCATTAATATTCCCCTGATATATCCCTTTGGCCACAGGGATCCTTAGATCACCGGAATTTGTATACAGGAGCAGTTCATCCCCTTTTGTAAGTAGGCTGGAATTTGCCCTAGTTGACCCAAACACAAATTCATCTGTAGTCTCCTTATACCGGGCGAGACTAGGTATTTTTATAGAATAATTGCTTTTAGCTTTTGAAGGTCCCATCCCATTATATGTATGATAAGCGGGCACTGTCAGCGAATAAATAGGTGCTTCAAAATTATTGTTTACTCTTTGTAGTATAGTAGCACCTGTCAGGGCATCCCAACGTAAGTGCTGCGCAAGGATTTTTGAGCCGAGATTGGATGACTCAACTGACTCCAGGATGCCTTGTTGAAAAACAACCTTATTGGTGACTATAGTCCTGAGTTTATTCTGAACTCTCCCGACATTGGGATAAACGGAGGGTATTGGGAAAATAAAAATAAAGTCGGCATTAAACGTGGCCCCTCCGGAATAAGCCACATCCGTAATTTCTCTGGCATCTACAATAAAATCGGATTGATACCCATAAAATACATTTTTATCACCCGGCCCCTGTTCATCCAAGAGAGAATATACATTGTTTCCTCTCGTTGAAAACAAACTGTTCAAACGTCCGATTTTCTTCCTTTTTTCTACCCCTACCTCCGAGCGGTAGTTATATCTGGTCCACGATATTGGCCGGGCATTAATTTCACCTGAATTTCCCTGTGCATATACCTCTTCGGATTTTAGTCTTCCGTGCATATCATTTATTATGATGCCATAGCCCTGGCTTGCCACAAAATCATTCTCCTGAACTTTCAAAAATGGATTTGGAAATGTGGCAATATTGATTTTTTCTTTTTTCAAATCTGTTTCCAAAGGAATTACAGGGAAGTCCCTGGCAGTATAGAACTCCATTTTTTTCATACCTGTAGTTCCATAGGTAGCATTGCTGCCCTCAGGTACCACAAAATCATGAAGTATTTCATAGCCCGCTTTTTTGGCGGAAGGAAGACTCAGAATCTTTACCTCTGAATATCCCACAGAAGGCGAAGGATATAAACTTTCATTTACCGGATATTCAAAATACAGATTGGCATTACTTCTTAATTTTCTGATTTCCTTGTATTGTTTGGATTTCCTAAGTGTATTTTCTTCCCCACCGATAAAGGGTTCGAATGTGCTTACCCCGCTACTGATCTGTCTTCCATCTTCCATGAGGGTATAATCATATACCTGACCGTAAATCCCTTCAACATCATGCTCCCAACCATCATCGATAGTTATTTGCCTTACCCGGTGCCCCCCTCCTATTTTATTATTGTTAGCATTTAGAAGACGGACACCTGATTTCTTCAGATTTATCTCGCGCCCCCAATTATTATTCTTACAAAAATCATTAAATCCCTCTATGGTTTGCCGTATTGATCCGGCAATTCCCGAAAGACCCTTGATCAAATTAATCCGTTGTTTTGCCGAGCTTGCACTGGAAAAACTCTTGGTCATATTTGCTGCCCAAGGCTGGTCAAATTCAATGTGTTTCCATGCCATGGCAGCAAAGGGATGCACTCCATTGATCTTTGCCAGTTCAAATTCCCCATAGACATAATTTCCGGTGCCATCCTTTACGAGAGTCATCGGAGCATTCAAATTTATATTGAGATATCCCTCTATAAGTTCGAAATCATTTCCTTGGGGTTTTCTTAGATTAATATCCAGTTTCACAAACACTTCTTTGGTCTCCATGTCCAAATACCGCATCACCTCCGATTTTTGGTCTATAGAAGACAGGGTTCCGCCAATGGGTTTATCCAGTTTAAACCTTATTTTCGGTGCGGTTGATTCCGGATTAAACCCATGCACCAGCTTATTCCCGCGTTCAGTGCCGGAGAGTTCCATTTTTGTCATGGAACCTGCCTGTTCGTTTTGGACAAAAGCATACCTGTCGGCCTCATAGTCTATTTTAATGGTTCCTTTTGAGGGCAATACTATGGAGGATAAATTCCATGCACTGGCAAACCGGTCCTGTAACCCCTCATTTTCAGCACGCTGATCAACGTATGGCCAGTCTATATTTGATTCTCCATCAGATAAAGCTGGCTTATAATTCCCCCACCGGTCTTTGGAATATTGGGAGTATGAGGGGTTAAAATCAGAATAAGTAAACGTGTAAGGATTTTGGCTGCCCTGTGTACCGACACCGTTTTCGATAGCCACTGATTTCAATGTCAGCTTTCCTGCCCCGCCTACAGCATTGGGAAGATTAGTGCAGAGACTATTATCGTATGTAAACTTAACCTTCTTGAGGGGTTCGTTCTCACCTGCAAAACGGGTAAATAATTTCACTTCTTTTAGACTCTTCATATCCAACCCGTCGGCAGGATTAGCAGCATCCTGAAAACGGTCAACAGCCCCTCTGGAATCTGCCCTATCCGTATCATTAAAAATAAATTTGGCAATATGGGTTTTCGTCTCCGCCTGTTTGAGGAAATACACCTCTTTCTCTCCATATGTAAAAGCACCCTGATCATCTCTAACGTCAATGGCAAACCCCTTTAAATAATGTGCTTTTATATAAGGATCACGCCACTTATATCTGGTTACATTATCTGTGATTTTTTGATAGGAAAATTTAACCCAGTATCCCAAATCATCACTACTCACCCCGTCTGCTGTGACATCCACGTAATCAGGCCCTTGTATGGAGGTAAGCAGGTAACTGTATGCGTAAGCAGGAATTTCCGTTTTTTTGTAATATTCCTTGGTATTCGGAATTTTATGCCTGGGTTTTCCATTGGTTGCGGATACATCGGTAAACAAACTATCTGTAGGACTGGCAGAAAAATTATATTCCTCCTGCACCAAATTATATACAGGAAGACCGAATATGTACCGGAGTCCATTCTGATCCGTAATTATGTAACCGGCAATATGGTGCTCGGGAAAATTAGCCCTGTTCAGAGAAACAATGTTATTGTTCTTGTCAAAATATTCAATATTGAGTTCAGGGATTAAACTGAGGTTGTTCTTAAGAATATCTGCGTTGATAAGCGGAAGCACTTCCCGTTGAGTCTCTGCCTTTATTTTCTCCCCGAAAGGGAGCATGGCATTTGATGTGTATCCCTGCTTTTCATTTGTCAGGTGGATCATTCCGGACGCCTTTTGAATTCTCACATTGACAGCTTCCATTCCGCCTGTCTTATCAAATAGGGACTGGGAAAAGCTGTTACGGTCTCCCACAAAACTATAGTCAACCGGTGCAATTTGGGGCGATTCAGCTATTTTGTTAAAAAAAAGCCCTTCCAGGATTTCGGCTCCCCTTCCCCAGAATCCTGATTTATTTTCAGCATAGCTTGGTGTTGCGTTACCCCCCACATGCTTTCCACCCAATTCCACTCCGGCTGAAAGTCCAATAGAATGGGACTTTACAGTACTTTCGGGAACCAGTCCAAAGTCATTTCTATACGCTCTGAAAGTCCCCCCAATACCGGCTGCTGAAACACTGAACAGGTCATAGGTATGGTGCGGGATTGCCAGATTGGGGGAAAAGGAATTGATCATACCGTCCTTTTCCCTATTTAAATCAATAAGATAATCGCTGTTTGGATCTACCTTGTGAAAGTTGGAATAGCCATAAGCGGGTGTTGCTACCCGTATTCCATCATCTTTAAATCCACTTTCATTATAATACCCTGTCACATAGCCATTGGGGTAAGTCCCTACTACCCCTACGCCAACTTTAACAGTTGCAGAAAAACTCTTATGCAACATAGGGAAAGGATTTTGAGGAAAATAAGAAGGATGGGCAAAAGTTAATGCAAAGGCATTATTCCAAGTCCCAATTGCACGCGATTCCTTTTCACCACTATCATTTTCTTTGGTATATAAATAATTTGCTGAAAGCCCAAGAGAACTTAAACCGGATTTGGAATTATAAACCCCGTTCATGCCCGCCTGAAAGGATTCAGCGCCATATGAAAACCCCATTCCGACTGTGCCTCCTTCATTCGAATCAAAGTTCAGTCCCAAGTTTGCTCCTACCTGCGGGGATTTCGCTACTTCCGAAAGCCCAAAATCAGCAGATATAGAATAGCCCGGGCCATTTAAATTATTATTATAAATACCCAGACCCAAAGTGGGTTTAACTTTAAATATCGGAAATCCTATTACTTCAAGTCCAAGTCCCGCCTGCACACCTACCGTCACACTTGGAACCATACTCACTGTATTGTGAATTAAATCCCCTGCAAACTCATCCGGATATCCCCTCAGCTGACGGTTAATCGCCCCTGAGGACAAGGTCCAGCCCAATCCTACCCAGGATGCTTCGTCGTCCATTTGGGATCCGGCTGCATAGGATAGGGTAAATGGATATCCTCCATTTGGCCCCGGCAATTCGAAAAGCGGGATATTATAAGAAAAATCACCGGTAAAGGGATCTACCATTTCATTGGTACCAATAGCTGAAAAACCCCTGAATTCAGGAGCGAATGGTCCTGATGTCAATGCAAAAACCTGGGTTGATCCCATCGGAACCAAAAAAGTCAACAATAAAAAAAGTGCAATACTTTTCCTTCGTTTGTATAACAACATAATCTAGATTAATAAGGTATTACTTTTCTATACTTCGTTTTCTGACCGGATCCATATTGAATAAAATGGAATTGTAATTTGGCGCTGAGGCATCACAGGCGACATTGACTGTCCGGTAGTCAATCATCCCACAGGAATCAGTCACTTTCAATTCAATCTGATACGGAGGAGGCAAGTCCACCAAAATCCCACTGCTATATCCCTGGACGGGAATCAATTCTTTAAAATCAGATTCACTCTGAGGAAACTTCCATTCAATCAGGTAAGGGGCCTTTCCTCCTTTCACATCACTAAAAAATTCAATGAGAGTATTGGTAGGAGTCTGACAGTCTATGTTGATAGGGGATTTTATGATAGATGCTTTTATAGGCAACTCATCCCGAATGGGATCGATCATTAAATTCTTTTTATAGCGCTTTCCCATGTCATCCACCAGGGAAAGGTCAAAAATTGTGGGTTCATCCAAACCTGATAAATCTACATTATTAAGCAGAAAACTGTTGTTTCCGAAACTTTTACGGAAAATGTAACTAGTTGAAATCCGTTCTGATTTATTCTCTACGACCACCCTGACAGAATCCTTTGTCCCGAATTTATCCTCAAAGATTACCCCTATTTTACCTCCATGATAGGCTATCTGCTGAAAATCACCCTGTACAACATTGAGATGGACATAATACACCGTGGTGTCAGAAGTTCTCAAATGATTTTCAAGTTCCTCATATTGCTGGGCAAACACTGAAGCTGTCCATAGCAAAAACGCAGGTATTAAAACAATATATTTCATTATTTGCGGGAAAGTTTGGAGATACCTAATCGTAAATCGACCACATTATTATAGCCACCGTCATTCAAGGATTGTGGGTTCAGGAGAGTTTGGATATTAAGTTTGGTTTCCCCGTTAGGTGAAAGATTAAACAATCTTCCTGCTCCCAGCTTTAGATTTGAGGAAAGGCCATCGGCTTCTGAAGCAGCTTCCGAAAATTGCCCATTCCTCCTAAATGAATTCTCCACAATTACAAAAAGCTTTTCTTCAAATATTTTTCTCCTTGCGAACAGCCTGGCCCCTATGGCAGAAAAATCATTGCCCGAAACTCCTATTTCGGGCCCCATTCCCACTTCATAAAATTGCTTTAGCCTCAGTCCAAGACTTCCCGAAAAATCGGAAACAGACACATTATCCTTGTATGTATCCATTGAGACAAGTCCTTCAAAAAACATATTGTCCTTGAGTTTCCTCTTTTCGGATACCAGGAAAAGACTTAAAGAATCCTGGACTTCATCCTTTATGTTGTAAAGCTTGTCCGAAGCAATTGACCGGAGACTATCCACTATCCCCCTGTCTTTAACGCTTAGAACACGTTTGGCGACGACATGCTTTTGTTTGACTTCGTCCACTGCTATAATTTCGTCTCCAATCTCATCCGTAAATTGAGATTTAAACCCCTCTTGAAAGGTTGTCTTATCTTTGAACAGGGCATTTCCTGCCTGCCCGTTGAATAGTGTATCCAAAGACAGTTTATCAATAAAGCTTTCCGGTTTATCAAACCGGAAATCACCGGTTAGGTCTTTCTTAAAAGCATGCGGTTTGTTCCCTTCCAGTTTGCGGAGTTTATCTTGCACTAATGCATTGGAGAGTAAAGAATCTTTATACATGCCTTTCACCGCATCTGATGAGGGCACCCTGTCAGCTTTCTGAAAAATGTAATTGGCGCTGTCCGTCATTACTGTATTTGGGTGTAAAGCTTTTTTAAAGATTTCAGAATTCTTAGTTAAGGAATCAATTCCAAGCCCATTTAAGGGCAGAAAGGCTGAAGACTGTTCTATCAAACTATCCCGTATATAACCAAGCGGTAACTCATCGTCAAAATATTGGGAATATTCAACCTGATTATGCTCGTCCAAATCGCCGGTCTTATCACCAAAGGGTGTCATGGATAGTATAGAATCCCTCTTCAAAATTTTCTCTGTAGTTGAGAGGGGCGACAATTGCTTCTTCAGCAGAAGAATTGTTGAAGAATCTACCGGATTTAGAGTTGGCGGAATAGTATCCGACAGTTTCGGGACAGTTTTTATTGGCCCAATTATTGTTTTTTCCAGTGAGATCTGAGCTAAGCTTTCGAAGAACAAGAAAAAAATCAATACAAAGATATAATACCCCTTTGCCATGCGTCGTTAATTAAAGAATCACCTAATTCGACGCATGATAGGTCATTTTTTTTTTCATTACAAATTACCCTATATCGGGTATTGCAAGTCTCACCGAATTTTTCATCAGCATTCAAACGGGTTATTTAAGTATATATTCAGCAAATAAATTGGTGTGGTTTAAAATTCGACTAAATTCCATTGAATTTACAATTCGCTGATTATCAGCTATAAAATTTTAGGCTAATTTTGAACAAAAAATAAATTTCAACATTCAATCGGATTTTGAGAAAAAAATGAAGCGCCCAACGGCCTGATGTTATAGAATAATTTCTTAAAATTTTCCTGTAACATTACTTTTTACATCCGTGTTTTCTCAAGTCCGGAGTCCATTTGCAGAGGGAAAGAATAGACAGGATTGACGAGATATTCCCCAATCATTTATGGCGGAGATCAACAGAGTGCCCACTCCATCCCCATCCGATTTTCTATAAATAAAAACCTCTGAAAATATTTTTCATCTGTTTGTATTTTGATTTTTAATGGCCATAACCCGTCCCGTGACGAAGGATACGGGATAGCCTGTCCCGATCCGCCGCGGAGGATCGGGAGAATCTCGCACGGTGAATAATCATCTCTCTCCCGAAGCAAGTTCGGGACAAGTTGTGTGTCGTCTTCGACATGCTCGATTCCATAAGAATAAACGGCAAAAAAAAAGCAGGGATGGTGACGAGGGAGCACAGAGATTTTTTGGAGGTCTGTAAACTTATTTTAGGACGAGTTAGTGCTAAATCTGAGCTGTCTTGTGTAGGTGGTAGAGACGGACCGTCAGGTTAGCATCATGCCTCCGTAAAAACGAAACAATGCCGTAGAGCCAGTCCCGATTCTTTCGGGACATGACCGATTATATTGCCTAGCATTTCAATGCTGGGTTTAAAAAGATCAATAACCCTGGTCTCCTGCCCCGGATTATCGTCTGGAAGTGGGGAATGGTGCAGGAGGTGGAAAATGGTGCGTTGTATGTATTTTATTCATCCTCAATCTCTCTATTGATCCTCAGCGATAAAGTTGAGGTAGCTTTTCTTCGGTACTTTTGAGACCAAAAGTACCCAAAAGTCTTTGCCCGAAATCAGCCTTGAATTGCCTGCGGACAATTCATTTATTGGTTCATAGTCCGGCTAAAAACAAACGGATCCCCCTCGCCCACTCGGGGGCTAGTTTGTTTTTTTAACGCCGTCCTATTTCTCCAATAAACCGCCTGCTTCCAAGGGCATTCCCCATGCACTAAACCAAGGTGCTAAATCTGAGTTGTCTTGTGCAGGTAGTTGATAAGGAAGGTCAGGTAAGCATTATGCCGCCTTTCGTGTCGTATCATCGCGAAAGGCTAAAACTTGATATTTGAATAAAAATTACCCTGAAGGGGTAAAACTTTCAATAGCCATGGGTGAGTAAGCGATACGAAGTGAGCGAGCGTAACCCATGGTTAAAAACATACAAGGCAATGGTCTCCTGCCTACAGATTCTGTGGAATATGAGAATAAGTGCAGGAGGTGGAAAAGTGTGTTAGTTATTTTTTATCTATCCTCAATTTCTTTATTGATCCTTATCGATAAAGTTAAGTCTTTTCTCTCCGTTCTTTTGCCTTGACGCAAAAGAACCCCGCCGCGTCGGGCAGGCAAAAAGTCAAGACGTCAGCAACCTCCTACCGCGCAGACCAGCCGCACCCTTCCACCTGAGGCGGACAAGCTGTGCTGCGTCATCCCCTCGCGCCTTAAACACTAAACCAAGGCACCAAATACGATCTCTCTAGTGTAGGCGGGTAGAGACGGAAGGTCTGGTAAGTACCATGCTGTCGTATACGAAGCAATGCCATAGGCATAGAAGATTTGTAGCCCAGGGTTTCAACCCTGGGTTGAATAAGGAAACAAGTCTATAGCCTCCTGCCTACAGATTCTGTGGAATATGGAGAATAAGTGCAGGAGGTGGAAAGGTATGTTGGTTATTTCTTATCTATCCTCATTTTCCCTATTGACCCGTATCGATAGTGTGAGGTAATTCTCTCCGTTCTTTTGCCTTGACGCAAAAGAACCCCGCCGCGTCGGGCAGGCAAAAAGTCAAGTCGTGGCAAAGCTTCCGCCCTCAAAGCCACCGCCTGCCTCGCTGCCACGACAGCCTAGCGCGCCCTCACACTAAACCAAGGTGCTAAATATGAGCTCTCTAGTTTGGGTAGTAAGACGGAAGGTCAGGCAAGTACTGTGCAGCCGTTCGTGTCACGGACGGCTAAACCCGCTGGATTTGAAGAAAAAATGATCCTGAAGGGATCAAACTTCTCAATAACCATGGGTGAGCCGGAGGCGTAACCCATGGTTAGCGCAATAACAAATCCTCTGGTCTCCTGCCCCGGATTATCGTCCGAAAATTAAGAGTCAGTGCAGGAGGTGGAAAAGGTCCTCGGGATGTATTGTGTCCATCCTCAATCTCTCCATTGATCCTTATCGATAAAGTTAAGTCTTTTCTCTCCGTTCTTTTGCCTTGACGCAAAAGAACCAAAAGGTCAAGACGCCAGCAATCTCCTACCGCGCAGACCAGCCACCCCCTCGTGCTGCGTCATCCCCTCGCGCCTTAAACACTAAACCAAGGCACCAAATACGATCTCTCTAGTGTAGGCGGTAGAGACGGAAGGTCTGGTAAGTACCATGCTGTCGTATACGAAGCAATGCCATAGGCATGGAAGATTTGTAGCCCAGGGTTTCAACCCTGGGTTGAATAAGGAAACAAGTCTATAGCCTCCTGCCTTCAGATTCTGTGGAATATGGAGAATAAGTGCAGGAGATGGAAAGGTATGTTGGTTATTTCTTATCTATCCTCATTTTCCCTATTGACCCGTATCGATAGTGTGAGGTAATTCTCTCCGTTCTTTTGGCTTGGTCCAAAAGGCCCCCGCCGCGTCGGGCAGGCAAAAAGCCAAGTCGCAGCAAAGCTTCTCCCCGCAGACCAGCCGCCTGGCCTCCCGAAAGCGAAGCGCTTCGGGGCCACCTCCGCGCCCTCGCACTAAACCTAAATGTTAAATCCAAACTGTCTTGTGCAGGTAGTTGATAAGGAAGGTGAGGTAAGAATCATGCCGCAGTCCGTGCCATCACGGACGGCTAGAATCGGAAATTCTGCCGCTCGTGGCGACACGAACAGTGGCTGAGAATCCATCTATAGTTAAAATCTGAATCAACCTGTAAACCTTCAGAACCCACTAATGAGCATTAAACTGTTGGATCATTGATCAAGACCGCTTTGTTTTATTATTTTCTCCAGATTTTCAATTCTTTTATTCTGCTCTATAATATACAATGTCAATTCTTCAATTTTTTGCAAAAGTTTTGAATCCATTTCTCCGAGAAATATACCATTTTCAGCAACTTCTTCAGCGCTTGGAATATCTTTCAAATGCCCTTTCTCTTTGATATACTCTTCAACTTCTGCCAGTGTGGGGAGAACATAATTACTTTTAAAAACGAAGTCAGACCAACCTGTCTCAACTTTTACCTCTTTTGCTCTTATCCGACCGTTGACGGCTAACATATAACCACTGAGGGCCGAGGTTCCGATACCCATTGAACCGTTATTTTCAACAGTCAACTTTACACCTTGATTTGCAGTAAATACACCGCTTGACAACCGTAAAATCGGACCAGTGGAAATTTGATTAATATAAACTGCGGCTGTCCCAGAATCACTACTACGCGTAAAATGATGATAATTAGTGTTAGCTTCAGGGGTTCTAAAAACTCCCGTTTGAACCTGAGCATTCAATACAGTAGGGATCATTAAAACAAACACAAGTATTGGTAAAAATAATTCTTTATTCATTTCTTATTATATTAGTTTATTATTTAGTACACTGAAGGGCTATCCCGAAGAGCAAACATTCACAATTCAATATTATACACATCAACTAAACACCCATTGCCTTTCCCTCGGGTTATTCTATTACAGTTTCCCCGATTAGTTTTGATTCCACTACGGAAAGCCTCTCCAACACCTTTTTCAGCAACTCATCCTGTTGGATCGCATACAGGGTCAACTCCTCTACCTTCTCCAACAATTTCACATTCATTTCAGCCAAGTTGACTCCGTTTTCCATCACTTCAGATTCAGTAGGAACATCGGGAAGGTGCCCGTTCTTCCTGATAAAAGCTTCAAGGTCTGACAAAGGCATCAGCTTATACCCAGGCATGAACACATAATCCGGCCAGCCAGAAACGGTGACATTTACTTCTTTGGTCTTTATAATTCCATCAACTGCCAGCTTTGCTGAGGGGGAGTTCACTCCAATCCCTACATTTCCCGACCTATTGAGACTTAGCACGGGTTCGCCCCAAACCACGTCTGTATCCGCACCTGGAGAGGACGGACCGACATAAAAATTCATTGTCCCGCTGTTTCCTCCATAGTAAATCATGCCAGGGCCATGACTAGAACCTCCAAATACATTGGGGCTGAACTTATTCTTTGTATTGCCGGTCTGCGGAATACTTCCGTTTACAAGTACATCAGCTCCATAGGCGCTGAAAAGAATTCCTCCTCCCCCGCCCCAAGTTTTTTGCAGAAGTTCAATGTAGGTTGCCCCTGATTGTGAAATCCTATTGGAATTTTGGTTCCCGGAAACCTCAAGCGCCGTCTGCGGGTTTACTGTCCCGATTCCTACCTTTCCGGAAGATGGAAAACTATTGGTCTGAGCAAAGGCGGTAACCGAAAGTAGAAAAACCACCAAAATGAGCATACATCTACTTTTCATTATTCTGTCTTTTTATTAGTTCTTGTATCATTTGATCCTGCTCTTCATTTTTCCTATGAAACTCCAGAAGGTAAAGCGTCAACTCCTCCACCTTCTCCAGCAGCTTCACGTTCATTTCAGCCAGATTGACTCCCTTTTCCGCTACCTCCCCTTCAGTGGGAATATTGGGAAGGTGGCCGTTTTTCTGTATAAAAGATTCCAATTCAACCAGGGGAATTAATTTATAATCAGATTTGAAAACGTGGTCAGCCCAACCCGATGCAGTAACGTTTACTTCCCTTGTTTTTATCTTACCGTTGACTTCAAGCATCTCTGTAGGCACCTTGGTTGTTCCAATGCCTACACTTCCATTACCATATAATGTCATAACTGAAATCTGAACCTTATATGGAGATCCCAAAGAGTTGTCATGTATCCTAAACTGAAGATAATTTGACGCCAGAGCACCTGAATGGTTGCTGAAAATTGAATGGTATCTACCATCGTTGTCAAACCTTCCAAACCTCAATTGTTCCACCTCTGTATTGAATGTGGGAGAGGCCCTGAGGTAAGTCAGGCCCTTTACATCCAGACTTCCTACAGGCTCTGCAACCCCTAATCCCACACGCCCATTAGGCTTAATATTAAATAAATTGGTATAAGAACTGCCGTCAAATATCCTGTACAAGAATCCACCGTCGTTATTTCCCGAAAAACCGGTTAGAACGATATTGCCTGTCGTATGAGGAATAAAAGACGTCCCCCAACCCGGTGGAGTAATTGACAGCTTGCCACTCACCGATTGATCCTGAGCTTTCACATACCCTGCAAGGCTAAACAGCAAGACCGATAGCAATAAAATTGTAACACTTAGCTTTCTTTGTATCATAAAATTCATGTTCAATAGATTTTCCTCATTTGTTTATTGAAGATTGGTGTCCGGGGTTAACTTTCTCAACTGAGCTTCCAATGTTTTGATGCGTTCATTCTGTTGTACAAGATAGATCGTGAGTTCTTCTATTTTTTCCAGGTACTTAGAGGAAAGTTCGGATATATTAATACCATTTTCTTCCACTTCCTTTTCGGAAGGGATATTTGGTAAGTGACCATGCGCAGTATAAAAATCCTTAACCTCTTCCAGACTTAGCAATTTATAATCATTGTCAAACACGTAGTCTGCCCAGCCTATAGCTGTGACATTTACTTCTTTTGCCTTCACTCTACCATTAACGTTTACCCCTCCATTGTTAAAGAATGCCTGAACCCCATCTGTGCCGGAGTAACCTCTGATCAACCAGCTTTGCGAAGTACCGTCATTTCCATACTGCCTTAAATACTGGCCGTTAGTGTTAGAATTCACCTCAGTAAAACTTGAAGCATTCCCTGTCCATTTTGTGTTTCCCGTCACTTCAAGCTTATATGTTGGATTAATATTCCCAATTCCAATATTTCCATCACCACGGATGATCATCCTGTTTAGCATAGTGTCTGAAGATTTACCTGCCCTAAAATATATATGGCGATCGGTTGCCGAGGCTCCTGTGGGAGCCACTTCAAAAATCAGATGTTTTTGATTTGTGCCCGGATGGTCCGAGCGAATTGTGGTGGCACTCGCACTAAATAAAAAATCCAAATAATTCGGGGCGTCACTCCTCTGAATTCTGGTATCCCCTATTACATGGAGTTTTTTAAGCGGTGAACTTGTTCCTATACCTACATCACCAGTAGTAGGATTGGTATAAACCTGCGAAAATCCTGATATAGAAAGGTAAAACTGGGCTATGAGAATCAGTACATATTTATTCATATTATCTTTTTAGGTTTGTCAATTATTAAGGGGTGTCCCCTTTTCAAGTCAGTATTTATATAATTAAAACCGATATAAGTCGGCACAATGACTTATAACAAATCGTCTAATTTGATTTCCCCCTGTTCTTTCATTCAATCCGATTTCAGGAAGAGGCAATGTACAAACTACATTTAGCCTCTTTTGTCAACCTGCCAAGCTCCTAGACTGTAGTTTTTTGAAATCACTAAGAGTATTACCCGGTCGGATTTCAGAATTTCCCAATCCTCAAAAATCGATTGTTGGGGTCTACCTGTTTGTATAAGTCCTGTAATTTCCCGGATTGCTATATGTTATCTACTTCCTAATTTGACTTCAAATCTCCGAAACCTTTATTTTTAGAAGGAAATAAAACATTAGTTTTTCCATAATTCCCAAAAAAACAGTCATTAAAAGAATGGTTGACAACAAAAATCAAATCACTCATTTGGGAATGTTCCCTAAACTTACACAATAAATAAAAATAATTTTTACAAAAAAAACTCTCTTATAACACTGTCATTAACTGTATTTTACCACAGAACATATATAGCAAAAAATTGTATATGAAAATTATTTTTTTGACTACTGAAAAATTTTAATTCAAATAATCAGTATTTTCAATTTAATGGAGGGAATCATAACTTTTTTAAATATCTGAGTTGGAAATCTGAACAAGGTTTCCAAACCTTGTACACTGGCTGTTATGGATAAACCCTTCTTGTAACTTACTTCCAAAAGCACCCTTTAGGGATTACATGTTAATGGGATGTTATTATTGGAGATGCACAACTGATTGTCCACTTTTCCCCTGTAGAGTCAAATATCAACTCATTCACAGTGTACAATCAAATCAGCTTTTTTTACCTACAGGTGCCCACTGATTTTTATTGCTTATTCCCCGCCTTTAGAATGATACTTCATAAGAATCCCCATGATTTTCTCAAATATTTCCGTGTTTTCATAAACTCCCGAAAAGGACTTGGAATGGGGACCAAAAGCAAAGACAGGAACCATAATTCCAGTATGGTCCTCTGTTGAGAATTCCAACTCAACCATCTCACGGGCTAGGCTGCCCTGCGGAATGGTCACACCGCCTGTCTCATGGTCGGCTGTGATGACTACAAGGGTGTTGGGGTTTTCGGAAGCAAATTTCAATGCTGCAGCCACTGCCTGATCGAAGTCAATGACTTCCTCCACCACAGTTCTGGCGTCATTGATATGCCCTCCTACATCGATATGGCCATTTTCTATCATAAGAAAAAACGGAGCTCCTCTATTTTCCAAATAACTGAGTGCAGCCTCCGTACTGTGTTTTAAAAATCCGGTTCTTCCCTTTTCGATATTGGGCAGACCATGGTTTGAAGCAAAATACCCAACTTTCACCACTGTAGAGCCCGCCACTTGATCCAGACTTCCCATCAGACTAAATCCATTGGCCATAAGACTATCCAAGGCATGGTTTTGATATCTGAGGAAATCATTTTTCCCGGCTCCTATAAATAGATTCAAACTACTACTATATAAATCCTGGGTAATCGGCCCGATCATATCCCTATCTTTTTGATGTGCGTAAAAAGCGGCAGGAGTAGCCCCTGTGATATGATCAGTACTGATAACACCCGTACCAAAACCCATTTCTGATAAAATATGGGCCAGGCTTTCTGCTTTCTGTTCTGTTCTATCCATTCCCAATGCCCGATTGTTTGCTTTGTTGCCGGTGGCCAAAGCCGTTCCGCCTGCAGCTGAATCTGTAGTAAAATCATCAGCAGACTGAGTTTTTGCCAATCCAACATTTTTGAGATTGGTCATATTCAGCACATTCCCGTTGGCATACATCCCTGCGGAAATTTGTGCCAAGCCATTCCCGTCACCGATCAGTAGAATCACATTGTCTACCTGCCTGTGCACTTCATCATTTTCGAAGTTCAGTTCCAAAATCTCACTTCTGATGGAGCTTCCCACAACCCGTTGATCCAAGGTTTCCAGATAACTGCTTACTTCAAAAGGTTTATCCGAATTGATGTAGTCTACTCCAATGTCATAAAGCGCTTTCCAGGAAGATTTAGAATCCGGACTAGCCCAGAAGCGAATTGGTTTACCTATCCGATGAACCCTTTCGATGGCTTGCTTGACGGCATTCAGTTCTTCCTCCACCATTATTCCTTTACCTCCCCATTGGGAATAGCGGTCAAAGGGCAGACTGACCATAGCGACTTTGTCGAGAGGAATTGTCTCCAGATCAGTTAAATCCTGATGGTCAAAAAAGATGTACTCTGGATACGTGCCATACTCCTGTGGAAGCGGCCTGTTTCCGGAAATAACCAATTTTAATCCGTTGGCATGCTCCTCACTATACATCATATCCCGATAAGGCGCTACACTTTCCATCAACTGCTTCATTGTCTCATAAGGCTCAGATTTGATATCGACAGTCAGGAAAAAAGACAAAGAATCAGCTATCACCCCTGTATGCAAACCTTGATGGATCGGTTGGAGATAAAGGCTTTCAATGGTTCTGGTCTTATGGATGCTTTCCTGCTCATGTGCCACAAAGAGTTTCTCCGAAACCAGCAGTACGTCCACTTCAATGGAGGTGCAACCATTGGCATAAGCCTCCCAAAAGGGTGCCTTTCGGAGATAGTCATTGTGGCTGTGGATTTTTGACTGTTGCCCAATGGCAAAAACTGAAACGAAACAGGATAAACTAAGCAGAAGCCAAGGCTTCCAAGAAAAGGTAGTAGAATACATAGGTAAATTGGTAAAGATTGAGGCTGTCTCATGACTCTTAATTGTCAAATTGAGCAGCTTGCCTCGCTGTGGTGGGAAGTCGAAATGGGCTTAATTAGCACATAAAAGGCTTCGACTCCGCTCAGCCTGACAAGAAAAGCTGACTATGAGACAGCCTCATTGTATTTAAAGTTGCTTAGAATGGAAGTTTCTTACCACCCTTCATTTTGGGAAATTCCGGAAATAGCAATGGTATTCGGAGGAATCGGCCAAACATGGTGAATCGCAGGGTTGAAGTTTCTGGCAGGCCAGGTTTCATAGACTTCAAAACCTGAATCCGGGTTGGTTTTCTCCGAATGGTTCCTTCCTGTAGCCTGCTTAGCATAAGCGGCTTGGGCATCCCCCCATCTCACCAGATCCAGATGTCTGTCAGCATATTCCGCGGCAAGCTCTACTCTTCTTTCTTGCTTAAGATCCGCAAGAGTAGCACCTGATATTGGAGCCAATCCTGCTCTTTGTCTTACCAAATTAAGCGGTGCATCACCATCCTGCCCCATCATGATAAGTGCTTCAGATTTCATTAGAAGAACTTCAGCAAACCGGATCAGAGGAATATTCAGATTAGTGGTGGGATAATCCCCATTGGGATTTAAATGCACAGACTCAGGAGTTCTGTAGGGTTGCATGTATTTATTTACCTGAATACCGGTCCATGAGTTGCCTGAATAATATCTTCTGGCATTCCCCAAAAACTCGAATGTATCACCAAACTCCAGAAGCGTGGCCTTCTTTCGTTGGTCTCCTTCTTCAAAAGCATTGTACAGTTCTAAGGCAGGAGAAAATGTACCCCAGCCATTGTAAAGTCCCCATCCTGTGTTTTCAAGCATCACTCCCGGAAGAATCTGTCCCCGCTCATTGCTGGATACGGCTGAGAATATGTATTCTGTAGAGAAATTATTCTCCACATAGAAAACAGAGGCAAAATCCTCAGCAGGGTTACCTGTGTTTATCAGAGATCTTCCGGTAGGAGAGCTGATCACCAAATCAGCGTAGGTGACTACATCCGTCCATTTGCTTTGGTCATACTGTGCCCATAGCAAATACGTTTTGGCCAGGTAAGCATGAGCAGCATCCTTGTGTGCCTTTCCGAGATCAGAAGAACCATATTCTGTGAGATATGGCAATAGCTCTGCTGCCTGTTTCAAATCCTGCTCCATTAAGCTATAATTCTCAATCACATGGGATGGCCTTGTAAATTTGGTTTCATCCATGTTTTCAACCGTCACGATGGGAATTCCAGCTCTATGGTCACCGAATCTGGGAGCCAACCAAAAATAAGCATGTGCCCTGGCAAAGTATGCTTCTCCCAGCACTCTGTTTTTCACCGAGGCATCGATGTTCATCTCGGGAACATACCGCAGGATCGTATTGGCACGCTGGATGACCGTGTACATTTTAGGATAAATATTGGCTATCCTTCCTTCCTGTCCTGTGGCCTGAAAGTTTCTAATGGCTGCCGCCGCCGCATCGTTTCTTCCCTGGTGAAAATCATCGCATGCTGCGATCAGGTACATTATTCCCCTGCCAAACAAATCATCGTCATCCCAATGTTGGTAGAGACCGTTTGCAGCGGTATTGGCATCATCTTCAGTCTTCCAGAAATTGCCAGTGGTCACATTTCCCAAAGGCGTAAGGTCAGTGAAATCATCACTACATGACCCCATCACAAGAAGGGTCAATATCAAAATATATATTCTTAGTTGCATGATAGTGCTAATTATGGATTAGAAATTCATATTAAACCCTATGGTAAAGGTTCTTGGAGAAGGGAATACACCATTGTCTATGACAGTGCCTGAGCCCACTTCAGGATCTAAACCTGAATATTTGGTGATCGTCACAAGATTTTCCGCAGATCCGTACAGCCTCACTTGGGAGCCTGATTTCCATTGATCCAATGCGAAAGTGTATCCTAACGAAACGTTCTTTATCCTGAAATAATCACCGCTTTCGAGGTACCAGTCTGAGGCTGTGCCAAAATTGCCGTTTGGATCTTGTGTAGACAATACCGGGATTGATGTGTTTGGATTTTGGGGAGTCCAGGCATCCAATACTCTTCTGTCCAGGTTGTATCCCTGAAGTCCCGCGTTGTAAGTCGTGTGTTTGTAGCCGTTAAACAGCTTCACTCCACTCACTCCCTGCCCGAACAGCATCAGATCGAATCTCTTGTATTCCAAAGAAATATTGATCCCATAAGTGAAATCAGGCATGGCGTTGCCCATAAATATCCTATCCGCATCGCTGATTCTGCCATCCCCGTTTACATCCTGGAATATCAGATCACCCGGTCTTGCATTGGGTTGTATTTTCTCCCCATCACTGCTGAGGTACGAATCTATCTGCTCCTGATTTTGGAAGATGCCGGTGTTGGGAATCAAATGGTAAGAATACAGTGGCTGGCCCGGCTCACTTCTGAATGGATACACAGATGCCCTGATGTTATCCCCATGTTGAATAAAATCATTGGTAAACTCATCCAAATCAACTAGTTCATTCTTAATAGTTGAGAAATTACCGCCTACTTGGTAGGTTAACTCCCCTACATTTCCGGTATAGCTTAGAGACATTTCCAATCCCTTATTCGAAACTGTGCCCACATTAGAGAGGGCCCCTGTCGGCACTCCGGAGTGGGGATCGGGCGAATTTCTCAAAATCAATCCACGGGTGTATTTCTCATAATACTCAGCGGTAAACTGCAACTTGTTTCTCAACAAGGCCGCATCAAGACCGAAATTCAAGGTTTCTGACCTTTCCCATTTAAGGTTGGGGTTGGTCATCTCATTCAGGGACACATGTCTGTTTCTAACTCCGGGCTCGCCCAGAATAACATTATTACCCGCTGACAAGGGTACATTAAAAGCATAGTAACCTACTGATGAAATATTGCCTACCTGACCCCAAGAAGCCCGCAGCTTCAACAGATCTATCAAGTTGCTTTGAAAGAATGATTCAGAGGAAATCTTCCAAGCCCCTGATACTGCAGGAAAAAAATCAGTCCTTTTAGACGGAGCCAACCGTGAGGTCTGATCACGTCTGATACTTCCCATGATAAAATACCTATCATCAAAATCGTAGGTTGCCCTCCCTATAGCCGAAGTCAATGCGTCCTCAAAAGCAGTATAACTTGGCACATTAAGAATGGTATTGGCATTTCCCGGATATTGGAACCAATAGTCTTCCCTGTCAAAATCCTGTACCCTAAAGCTGTGCGATTCTTCTTTTCTGAACTGAGCCGAATAAACCGCAGTAAGACCAAGATTATGTTTTCCAAATCTTTTATTATAGTTAAGCTGCTGATCCCAGATCCATCGGGTAGAGTTTCCTGCACTCTGGTCCAGGTAGTTCATATTGCTTGGACGGCCGATTTCAGGAGCCCTAGGTGAGAATGTACGGTCACTCCAGTTCCACAAGTCAAGAGAAAAGCTTGATTTGAATGTCAAGTCTTCCAAAATATCATACTCGGCATAGGTGATGGCATTCACGTTTAATCTGGGAGCCTTTCTGGTTGGGCGAAGCAATAAGGAAACAGGATTGTAGGTATCTCCATATGCCCCGGCAAACTGGGATAGTTCAAAAGGCACTGTTCCGTGAAACTGCCCCTGCTCATCATATACCGGGGCGGCAGGATTCATATAGATCGCATTAATGATCGCTCCACTATAGCTGCTGCCGGTGTTGGCGCCATAGGCTGCCGAGTGGTTTAAGTACACATTTTGTCCCACTCTGAACTTGTCGGTGATTTCGTAGTCTCCTTTCAGTCGTAGGGAAAACAATTCGTAGTCTGTATTCAACAGCAATCCTTCTTTCTTGTGGTATCCAAAAGATGTACTATATCTGGCTCTATCACTTCCTCCACTTAGCTGGAGGTTGGCGTTTGTAATAGCTCCTGTTCTGAAAATTTCATCCATCCAATTTGTTCTGCTTACTTGTCCCCAAGGATTGGCGTTGGGATCGTGGGCAGGATTTGGAGTGGCTCCGGCATGTAAGGCAGCCTGCGTGTATACTTGCGCATATTCAGCAGCATTTAGTGCTTGGGGCGTTTGATAGGCAGATTGCCATCCCTGATAGAAATCCAATGAAATTCTCGGTGCACCGGATTTACCACTCTTAGTAGTAATTACAATTACACCGGAAGCTGCTTGGGCTCCATAGATAGCTGCGGCTGCAGCGTCCTTCAGCACCACCATGCTTTCGATGTCGTTGGGATTTATTCTAGATCCATAATAGGGCATTCCATCCACTACATAAAGTGGTTCTTCATTGTTGAATGTACCTCTGCCGCGGATGATCACACTGGGAGTAGAACCCGGATCCCCTGAACCCGAAACGACCGTGACACCTGCGACCTGTCCCTGAAGCATCTCCTGAGGACTGGAAATAGGCCGATCAACAGTTCTGGCAACGTTTTCCAGCGTAGCAACTGAGGTGGTCAGATCACTTCGCTTAGCAGTACCATAACCAATTACTACTACCTCATCCAGGGAACTTGTCTCTTCGGCCAGCTCCACAGTCAATAAGACAGAAGTCTGATAGGGCACAGTGACTGTTTCCATTCCTATAAAAGAGATGGTGACTTCACCGCTTTCTTGGGTAAGATTGAGCGTAAATTCACCATTTGCATCCGTGACCGTACCTTTGTACGTATCGCCGTTGGCGATCACAGTGGCTCCGGGAAAAGGTGCCTTGTCTGTCTTCCCGACAACCACCCCCTTCAAAACATGTTGTGCATAAAGCCCACCTCCTGACAGAATGTACAAAAGGAATAAGCAGTAAAGTTTTGATTTCATAGAATGATTAAAATTTTTGGTTCAGATAAAATTAAAGAACCTTAGGAGGATTTTAGGGTGGTTTTGTTTCAACAAAGAGGTGGATTGTTACAGAAACTAGTACCAACTAGACCTTATTTGTCTGCTTTTATTTCAGAAACAATGCCTTAATGAAGGCTTAAATCACGATTAACCCGGAGGCTACCGGAGAATCTGATCAGTAGATCGAAAAAGTGTAAAAAGTAACTTGGAATGAATGTGTTATTCTCCGGCTCCCCTATTCCCTGTCTCGTCCATTTGCTGAAACTTTTTGGGACTATAGCCATAGTGTTTTTTAAAAATCTTACCAAAGTGCTTGGGGTCATTGAAACCGCAGGCAAAACTTACTTCAGTCACATTCATCTGACTTTTTTGAAGGAGAGTATTCGCTTTTTCCATCCGAAGTTGCTGGATGACGTCAAAGGGAGCCAGATGGAGTATATCCTTAAAAATCCTATAAAGCTTGATTTTAGAAACACCCAAATGCTCATACAGGGTCTCCACCTTAAAAGAAGGTTTATCAAAATTCAGCTTAATATGGTGGATGGCCTCCCTGAGCAGTTTTTCATTTGGACTCAGATCTACTTTCAGCTCATCCTGAGACAATATACTTTCCAGTTTCAAGGGCTGATCTTTATCGATGTTTTCCGCAAGTAAACTTTTGATTTTTCTGCTTAAGAGAGATTTGCCTGTAGGCAATTGGATGAAATCTTTGATCCCCATATCCAGCAATCTTTCCTGCTGTCCATAGGAGAGAATTTCATACATAAACAAAATCGGAAGTGTAGGAAATGAATTTGATGCACTGATAATCTTTGCCACATTTTCGGTGACCTTCTCATTATACAGTATCAGTAGGTCCACCCGTATGGTGTTCAGTGCTGAAGACACCATATCAGGATCATCCTCCTGTATAAAGAACAAGGAATCCTCCTCCATTACCTTGACTAAGCCATCCGCCTCAAAACGCTTACCATAGATCAGTACAATTTTTTTCCCTTCAGGAATCTCATCTGCCAGAGCCATGTGCTTCCAATTCTTGACCGATGTATTGAGGTTTTTTGTCTCAATTTCCTGGAATGGAATCCGAATGCTGATCGCCACGGAAGATTCATTCGGCAGAATTTGCATCTCTCCTGACATTTCCGCCAAAAGGCTCTTGGCTGATTGTATATAAATACTGTATTGGCTGAATGTATCTATCGCATCCATTAAGGTAGAACTAGTAGTATTCACACGGATAAGTAAATTGGCATCCAATGTCAGCACCCGGACATCCAGCACAGCAGCATCGTCCAGAAACTTAAGAAGTTCCTTAAATACGTTCTGCAGAAAAAGTTTGAGTCTCATCACATCCAGCGAAACCCAACTTTTTGGCAAATTCTCGCTGTACTTGTATTGGATGTTGTTCTGTTTCAATGCTGCTGACATCTCTTGGTTCAGGTGCAGAAACAGATCAGGAAGAATAGTCAGTGAGGGAGTTACTTTCCCTAGATACATTAGTTTATTTGACCCATTTATCTCACTGAACAATTCCATTAGTCTGTCGAGCTGAAGTCTGACACCATTTTTGAGCTTGGAATCTCTGAACGTAGCGCTTTCTATGCTTAATTTCAGGTCGGACAGTGGCTTCCTGATTTGATCCAGTACATAGCCGGTAAACTTCTCCATTTCAAAACCGGCATTCTGATGCTTACTGTGAAGGATCTGCAATCTGGCTTTTTGCTCTTCGATTTCCCTGTTTTTTGCTTCAAGCACCCGATTTGCATTTTCGAGATCAGACTTCTGTCTGGAAATCACTCCGGTTCGCTCCTGAATTTTAAGTTCCAGCTTTGTCTGAATCCTTTTCACTGCCCTGACCCTCCACCAGCCGGCCACTCCCAAGACAAACATGACCACAAAAAAATAAACCAACGGCTTCTTCCACAGGGGAACCAAAACGGTAAACTCAGTAACCAAAACTTCCCCTGGTCTCCCAAGAGAATTTTTCACCTCCAATTTGTGTACCCCCTCAGACAGTCCTGACAAGTGTAAGAAGCCGTTCTGACCCAATTCACTCCAGTCCGTATCCCCCGGCAAAACCCTATAAAGTATCCGGTTATTGGGGTCTATTCCAAATCCAACCTCCGAAATGGCAAATGAGGCTGAATAGGCGGAGGTGTGCGAAAACTCCTGCTGTAACACACGGATTCGGGGAACAGCAAATTCCGACCGTAAATCGTTGGGATGAAAGCTATTGAGACCGTTCACCCCTCCGAAATACATCAATCCTCTCCCACTCTTAAAATATGCTCCCTCAGAGAATTCCGAGGACTGCCATCCTTCTTCCGGATCCAGTGCCCATACTTCCAGCGTTTCCTTGTTGATTCTTGCTATTCCTTTGGCGGTGCTCACCCAAATGCTATTGGCATGAGACAAGATTCCATAGATAAAATTGCTCATCAAACCTTCCAGCTCGGTTATGTAAGAGATCTCATCCGTTTTGGGATCCCAGAGCGTCACACCACTATGCGTGCCTATCCATATCCTATCGGTGTCTTCCTCCTTCAAAATCGAATACACACTGTTATCCAAGAGTCCTTTTGATCTATCAAAAAAAGTGATCTCTCCATCTTTCACTATAGCTACTCCATGTTTTTCTGTAGCTATATACAAGCTGCTATCGGCATAGAACACTGTCCGTATATTCATTCCTTCCAGCTGTTCCCGACCCTTAAAATTTTCAAATCTTTGTTTCTCCAGATTATACAGCGACACGCCGTTCCAGGAACCAATCCATAGTCTTTTGGACTGCTTATCTTCAGCAAATCCATATACTCTCCTGTAGAAAAATTCCGTATTCTCCTCTTCCACCAATTCTACTATTTCCGTTTTTCTGATCTTGATCACTCCGGCATAGGTTCCAGACCATACCTGCCCGGTCTGATCCACGTAGAGGCTTCTGATCCTGTTCCAGTCAGAACCCGAATGGGAAGAAGGGATATCCAGCTTTTCGAAATCATTCTCTCCCGGTCTTCTGAAATAAAGACCGGAATTGTAATAGCCGATCCACAAGGTGCCATCCGCCTCCTCCGCCACTGCTCTTACCGCTTCACTGGGTAAGTTGGGGTGTTTTTTGGGATGTGGATAAATATGACTGACCACATTGCTATGCCTCAGTGTCCTGGCGACTCCTCCATCCTTGAGCCCCAGCCAGACATTTCCGAAATGATCCTCCAATATAGCCGTGACCTCATTACTTCTTAGTCCAAAAGGGTGAAAAGCATCTGATGGGTAATGCTCAAGATAGGGCTCTCCCGACTGCACATGGTAGGGTTGAAAGAATAAACCCTGATCTTTACTTCCATACCAGATATTCCCCCTTTTATCTTTTTTTGAATCAAAGAAGCTTAGCTGCGAGATAGAACTTGGAAGTGGTATATCGGCAGATTTCTCCATAGGAATACAGGATGAACACACCTGAAAGCTATCCTTCTCCCCATCATAAACAAAAAGAGAATCAACTATCTGAACCGCCACTTGACGCTGGCTGGTAAGAAAGGTTTTGCTTATTCTGTCCTCAAACTTATAATGGGAAAACGTGCTGTCAGCATGGAATAGACTGAGAATTTTGGGATCTGACCATACCCAAACGCGTTCATCTTTATCTATTTCCACTCCATAGATGTAATTGCCGGGAAGACTATGGGGTATAGTCGGATGGTGGCGAAAAACCAGAAATGATTTTCCGTCATATAAATTCAATCCGTTCCAAGTTCCAATCCAAATTGCACCCGATGGATCATTGGCTAGGAGATTTACAGAATTATTAGAAAGACCATCTTCTACAAGATACGTTCTAAATTTAAGCTTTTGGGCTTGTGAACATGAAAGAGGGACAAGAAATAATATTAGGGTAAAAAAAATAAAGCATCTTGGACTCATGGTCAAAATTAGATATGAATTTCTTCCTATAGCCATGCGTATACATTAAGAAATGGTTAAGTTAAGAAATAGGAAATGAAACTTCACTCATTCTTTGTGATGACTTTTCAAGTGCTTCGGCGAGTGCTTGTGTATCATTGGCGTATTTTTTATCTCTCTTCAAGTCAACTTTTTCTCCCACTTTGTTTATCCAAAACGAACGGATGTTGTTGATATGAATGAACTGTTCACCAATGCTCCTTCCTTGTCCATTGATTTTTGCCTGCAACCAATCTGTTTCTATATTTTCAAGCAAAAATAAAGTGACTTTATTGTTTAAGCTCCATGTTTGTATGATATCTTTTATAATATTCATTTTAATGTACTTAACCTTCTTTAAAGAAACTTGAAATTGTCTTTAGTTTGCCATTTTCATAAAAAGCAAAGTCCGAACCATTCCCTACAACCTCATTATCAAGACTAATCATATCCCAATGTGCAAGGCTTCTGTCATGATGAATGATAAAGTCCGTAATAGTGAAAGTGCAACCCAAAAATTCTTTTTGAAATTGCTCCATATAGTCGGATAATTTTTGATAACTATCCAATTCAATGTTTGGGTCGTAAAACTCAAAATCTTCGGCTATTATTTCTTGTAGTTTATTTACCCGATCAGCTGTTATCACTTCGCTCCAGCAAGCCCTATATGTTTCCCATATTTCTTTAATTTTTCTTTCTTCCATTATTTTTGTTTTTAAGTAAATTCAAAAGATCTGTTATAATATTTAAGTGCAAGGTTTTGGTGCTTTTTGTTCTGGTCAGTATTCCGAAAAATGTGGTATGGATTATTTCCGTCATCAGTTTTGAGTTTAATGAGTTATCTAACTCGCCATCTTGTTGGGCTTGCAACACTGTAGGTTCAATAATATTGACAAACTTTTCAAATTGTGCAGAAGCTACCTCTGCAACAACAGGATTCAGAGCACCCAATTCAGACATCATATTATTTACCAAACAGCCTCTGTATTCACTTTCAGGCTGAACAAGAAGCATGTCATTATAAAGGTTGTGGAGCCTGTCAATTGGAGGCCTACTAAGGTCTGACAGCTGTTTTTGCAAATGACTCGATATAAGATTGCCATAGGCTTCAATAACTACCAGCAAAAAGTTTTCCTTGCCTTTAAATGAGTTGTAAAAGGCCCCTTTTGTCATTCCTGTTTCTTTACAAATTTTATCGACACCCAGATTATGATACCCATTTACCCAAAAAAGACTCATCCCTTTACTAATCACTTTTCCTTTGTCATGTTTGTTATTCATGCAGTAAAAATAACAAACAGACCGTTCTGTACAAATACAATTACATCTTTTTCCTGTTTTTTATACTTTCCCAACGCACATACAGCCTCCCGATACGCTTCGCATAGGCTCTCGGGATTAAAACATAGGGGAAGGCCCTTCCGCCGCCTAACCTAAGCAACCGGAAATAGGGAGGATCCCATCGATTCCCTCCTGCTTTAGCTGGAGGTGGATAAAAAGCGGCAAAAGCTTTCCGGCTTCAACCAAATCATTTATTTATTCAGGGATTTTTCGAATCATGTCGCTTCCTTGCGGAAGAATTTGGCTAAAGCCTCATTGAAATTGTAATATCCGAAGTAGGAATGGGCTAAAGCCACATTCCTATTGATGGATGTGGATTCCCGTATGTCTGTTCACTTTCACGCTCAGCCCTGCCGGGCATTTTTTTTACAGTCGATCCTAGGGTATTTTTTAAGAAAATGACAGGGAATTGAAGGAAATTTCCAGATTTTAAGCTGAATAGACAGGGAATTGCTGGATTTGGGGATGGACGGTGGTAGGATTGGGGTTTGGATTGGTTATAGAATCCCAGAGAGGCTTTGCTTCCCCCACTCTGGGCGTTATTATGACACGCCTGCCTAAAGGTGGTACCCAGCCTCGATTTCATCTATTCCTTAATTAAAATCTTCCAATAGCCATTTATGGTACCGATTCTTTCTATAATTCCCTGTTGTGGTAATCTTTTTAAATGCTTTTGAACTGCCGATTCAGCAATTTCCAATTGCTCAGCTAGCTTTCTTGTTGATATTTTTTTGACAGTCACTATAAGCTTTAATACATCAGTTTGTCTTTCAGTGAGGATTTCTATCTGACCACCTATCTAACCCCTCAGCATAAATGATAATTTTAGGCACCCTCTTTACTCTCACTCTAGGTAAGCTAATACTTTACCAAAATGGCTTACAAAATTTATTATATGAAAGACGTATGTTATAAAGCGAGATATTTTTTCCCATAATACATCTAAAAACTAACCAGTTAATGATTAGCTTTGAATTGCAAATCCAAGCAATCAAATTCGTTCTACTTGTTTTTCAATATGAATTCATTCGGAATACCAGCCGTAATCATTATTCTGATCTTGAGTCTTTTCACCCCACTCTATTCCAACGCTCAAAGCACAAGTTGGGGTAAACCTGTGGTAGCAGGTCAAATTCTAAATGATTACTTCATAAGTAAAGATGGTGGCCATTACAGCGCTGGAACAAATTACTTATTGGAACATGCAAACTACAATGAGTTTTCATTTCCTAATATCTCTAATGGAATTTCTAATTTTGCAAATTTTCTAATCAAGGCTGATTCTTCTCATCGAGTGGAATGGTTAGAAACTTTCTATAATAGCAAATGGACCTACCCCCCTAATATCGCTGTTGATCAAGACAATAACATGTATGTATCCTTCGGGTTTAGAAGTACCATACAAGTTGGCCCTGTACTGCTCAATGTAGATGCTGATGAACCAAGAATAGCTTTATTGAAGCTTGATCCTAATAGAGAGCTGATATGGATGAACTATATTAAGCCAACAGACCCTTTAAATGACGACTTGATTAACTATAACCTAAAAATTAGTCATTCAGGGAATATCTATCTTTCTGGCAATTGCGGTGGAAGCTATGGTTTTTATGACAGTAAGGACAATTTACTACATCTTAATACTTGGGAGGAAAGAACTGCATTTATCAGTAAATATTCTAGTGATGGTGAGTTAATATGGGCAAAAACACTTCCTGAGGGCGGCAACTTAAATTCAACCTTTGTTTTTGACATTGATTTTGATAAATCTGATAATGTATATTTTACCGGTACACATTATTGGGAGGGAAATTTCCAAGGAGTGTCTCATATGACACCTTATCAACAGCTTATGGTGGGCTCATTATCCAGCGATGGCAATCTGAACTGGATAGAGTTCTTGGGAAATCAAAACCGAAATGATGGACCCAACATAGGCTATGGTGTCGCAATCGATGACAATCTTGAAGCAGTATATGTAACAGGAACGCTAAGAACCACATACGGAAACGAAAGCAGTACCGAAGGACGGACGGCCGTTTTATTTCGGTTGGATTTTTCAGGAAACTATATTTGGCACAAAAGAATGGGTAGTTCGATGGGGCTAGCATCACTTGGCCCGTCAGGATCAGCAGTAGCTGTTGACAAAAATGGGGATCCTATTGTATCGGGGTTATTTTGGAATAAAGGAACTTTTGGAGACTTTGAGATGCAAGCACCCCGTGATCCAAATGTGGGCAATAATTATCTAGGAATTTTCGTGACCAAATTAAGTTCATCCGGAGAATTTCTTTGGGCTGATTTCGCAGGCTCAAATTATGAAGATAAGGTGAATGGCATGATAATCCACACACCCGGAGAACTAACACTTTACGGAAATACTCGTAGAGGTGCTGTCTTTGGCGAAAATAGAATAGGTATGGATGAAAGCCTAGATCTTGGGTTTATCGCTACACTGCGTTATTCAGATCCCAAATTTCTTGTAGTAGGAACCAACTATTTTACGTTTGACACGGGAGAGAAAACTGATTCTCTTTTTGAAATCAGTTCGAATGTAAACTGGACAATAACATCCGATCAAGAATGGCTGGTCACAGAAAAATCACAAGGAAGTGGAAATTCTCTGGTCAATTTTTCTGTGAAGGAGAATTTTGATTCTTTATCAAGAAATGCTTCTCTTACTGTGATAGGGGAAAATGGCCAAAAAGAAACGATTAACGTACATCAAGAAAAGGGATTTGATTTGATAACAGTTATCCCACCAGGGAAAGAAAGTGAGGTCTTTAAGGTCTTCCCAAACCCTATTCAGTCTAGTTATACCATTCAACTTCCAAAGCCGGCTAAAACATTAACCTTATATAATTCTGAAGGCCGAATGGTATCAGAATTAAACCCTTCTCTTTTAAAACAAGAGGCTGATTACTTGGTTCCTGGAGTATATTATTTAATTGTAGTTTTTGAAGATGGGGTATCAGTGAAAAAACTTATCAAACTATAAGTTTCTATGCTACGTCTCCTGAAGATTGGGAGCTTATCTCTACTATCCATGTAGTAATTCTTTCATTAATAAAAGTATAAAATATATCAACCCACATGCTTCCAGCAACAGATTGACTAGAGCATCTGAAACCAACTTTGGTGGTGGCTCTGAATTGGGTGGAAATTGTCTGAACTGGCTTAATTTACCTCACCCCCTCTCCCGACGCGTTTCGCTATAGGAACAGGCTCTCTCCTAAAGAGAGCGGGCGCTTGTTTGGTACTATCTCCCATATATCAGAATCAAACGATGTTTGATGGTTTACGGATTTATGCCTGGATGAATGCTATAAAAGTTAGCGTAGTTCCCGGATCCTGTCAGTCTCGGGAGTTGAGAGCTGCAGGTGATAAAGAACAGTAACGAGAAAAGAATTAAAATGATACTTTCCCAACGCACATACAGCCTCCCGATACGCTTCGCATAGGCTCTCGGGATTAAAACATAGGGGAAGGCCCTTCCGCCGCCTAACCTAAGCAACCGGAAATAGGGAGGATCCCATGAATTCCCTCCTGCTTTAGCTGGAGGTGGATAAAAAGCGGCTAAAGCTTTCCGGCTTCAGCCAAATCATTTATTTATTCAGGGATTTTTCGAATCATGTTGCTTCGTTGCTGGAAGGATTTGGCTAAAGCCCCATTGAAATTGTAATATCCCTAGGAGGAATGGGCTAAAGCCACATTCCTGATGGATGTGGATTAACAAAAAACACAATCATCGACCAGAATCTATCTCCGGTATTGATTTTTCCAAAGCGATTGTAGTGGATGTTTTCGAACATACCAATATGGACCAGAATGACAGATGGAGCCATGTAAACTTTGACCGCCCTAATTTCCCTGATATTTCCAGGTTAATGATCGGTGCCTCGACTGACAACAATACACCAACTCTGAATGACATTTCAAACCTCAAAGCATGGGAGTCGAATGATTATTATGTAGGAGTAATCTGTGAAAATACGACGCACCATATGGGTTTGTTCTACTATATTGAAGTCTCACTAGTTATGGATTAGTGGCAAGTCGGGGCACCGTTTTTCCTATTTACTCAATATTCCATGCCTTGGAAAAAGTAATTGGTATGCTTCATAATTCCCCGTTTAGTTTAGTGGCTGTCTGAAGGAAGGATGTGGGGATAATTTAGCCTTTCACCGTGATTTTGATCATCACTCCCTATGGCATTAAAGTAAGAACAGTGTTATCAAGGATTCCCGAGCAAGAATTGTTAAATTCCTTTAAATCAGTATAGTTGGGTGGCTTTTATCGATACCAATCTATATTTTTAATTCTATATGACCACTTCATTATTTCTATGATCCTTTTTTATGAAAACTGAGCCTACAACCAAAAAATCAACACTGATCCAGTGGCGGGATGCACTGGTATTTGCAGTAGTAGTCGCCACCTTATTTCGGTGGTCATTGGCAGAAGCCTACGTCATCCCTACCGGATCAATGGAAAATTCACTTTTGGTGGGAGATTATATTCTGGTGAGCAAAGCTCACTACGGTCCCAGAACACCGCAAACCCCGTTGCAGGTACCGCTGACCCATCAGAAAATATGGGGCACTGAAATCCCCTCGTATCTTGATTGGATTCAACTTCCTTCTTACCGACTGCCGGGCTTAAGGAATGTTGAGAGAGGTGAAATAGTGGTTTTCAATACTCCTAAAGACTTACTTGATCCAAAAGACCGGCCAAGTGACTTGATGACTTTCCTTGTCAAGCGCTGTGTCGCAGTTTCCGGGGATATTCTGGAAATCAGGGATAGAAATATTTTCATCAACGGTGAACAAATGACTAATCCTCCCGGAATAAAGTTCCAATACCATGTCGTTACCAACTACCCACTTCAACCGCATCACCTGACCAATGTTGGTTTGGATAATGATGATTTTTGGATTTCCGGGTATAGCACTGAAAACAGAATTGTTTACAGTATGTTTTTAACAAATGAACAATTAGCTAAAATCCAAAAAGCGCCTGATGTGGTTTCTATTGAGAGCGGCTCGGACTCACCTGCTGGCTTTCCCCTCTTTCCTGAGATTATGGGCAATTCTTGGAATCTTAACAACTACGGTCCACTGACAGTCCCCCAGAAAGGAACGAACATCCAAATCAATGATATGACGATGGGATTCTACGGTGAATTGATTGAAAAACATGAGGGGAATAAGCAGGTGAAGCTTGCCAACGGGAAATTGGAAATTGATGGAAAAGAGGTTGATAATTACACATTCAAGGAGGACTACTATTTTATGATGGGCGATAGCAGGGACAATTCTATCGATTCACGGTACTGGGGATTTGTACCCGAGAGTCATATTGTAGGCAAACCGGTCATGGTTTTGTTTTCAAAAAACGAACATGGTGAAGGCCTGAATAAGGTTCGTTGGGAAAGGATATTTTCTAGGATAGATTAGAAATATGTAACAGCCAATAGTTATGTGTTTGGGATCCTATATCCTGGTGATTGGATAGGATTTGCCCACCTTACAGTCTGGCTCAAGTCGTAAACTAACCGAGCGCGTCACACGAAGCTAAGCTATTCCTCAAGGTATCTGCTTTATTATTTTTGTGATTTATTTCGCTTCTTTTTCCAGAATTATTTCTTCAAACCCTCCAGTACCCGGATTAAGGTAGTATTTAACTTTTTGCTTTTTGGCGTTGGAATTTTCAATCCCGGAGGTTATTCCAGCGCCAATTAGGCCACCGATCATAGCTCCTGTCGATATGCTTTGATAGTCGGGAACCCCATATCCATAGAAATAGAGTTTATATTTTTCAATAGTTAAGGGGAAGAACTCTTTTTGGTGATAAACATAAACCTGTCCATCAAGGGCAATTGCCCACACTTTTTTAACTTTTTGGGCTGACTCCTGAAATTTTGGGATCACTTCAAATGTTCCATTCCAAGGATTTACTTTCCTTTCTTTCTTTTCGATATAGAAATCTTCCGTGTTCGAAGGCGAGTTATTTTTCAATTCTTCATAATCCGCGTAAATACCGGTTTTGATTTCTTGAAGAAAGACGGGGAAGCTATATTTTAAAGAATCGGAAATCTGAGTGAATGATCCATCTGAGGGCAATGCTAAAAAATTCTCTGTACCGGACAAATCAACCAAAGCTAGTTTCTCAAAGCTCAATTTAAAGGCACTCGCAATATTGTGAGGATGTTTTTTAGTTACATCCATCCCGGTAACTTCAGTAGTCACTGATGTTTGTAAGACCATAAATTTTTGAGATTCCTCCTCCAATAAAAAATCAATAGCCAATTCACAAAACCCTGTTTCCTTAGAAAGCCCAGTCTTTTCCGAGATTTTCAATTTTCGAATGATCAATTGAATATTTGGGCCATTAGCTCCAAGATTGTGGTTTATAAAATTGATTATCTCATTTTCAAATGAATCAGCGAAACCGGCATTTACCTTAATGTTAGCCATTCCCTTTTGTGTCCACCCAATATTGGCTTTATCAACTCTTTCATCAATCACTTTTGTTACATTGAAAGAGTGGGTTGGTAAGTCAATCTCTTGTCCTGTAAGTGTAAAAAAATGTGTTTGACTGAATGCAATATCCCAAACAAAAAACAAACAAATCGTAATTAAGCTGATTCTAAGTATCATCTGCAAATAATTAAGGATAATCAGATCATGCAGAAGAATTGCCCCCTGCAGAGAGTAGAAATTCACCAAAAGGTTATTGCTGCAAGAAAAGGAAAAAATGTAAGAATCCCAGCCTACGAGCTGGTACCATCGCTAAAATATTCCTCTCCTCCTGTACAAAGGTGTTTTTTTTTAAGAAAGGGGAGAAAAAAAACTCCCATTTGGCATGCAGTTCAAATCCACAGTTCTCATGGCTTTGATTGGTCTTTATATTACCGGTATCCTCTTATCCCTATATTTCCTCTTTTAAACTCAATGTTTTTACGAACTGTACTAGCAGCTTCTTTCAAATATTCAATATGCTCGTCGCGTCCGCACAAGAGATAGTCGTCACTTTCTTGCTTTAAAAGAAGGTCACCAGTGTTTGTCATGACGTGATTATCCTTCTGTTCCCTTCGTTCATACCTACTATTCTTGATTTGTTGAGCCCTTACACTGAATTCTTCTACGCTATCTCCGTTATCGATGTATGCTGATTCATCATGAGGCATGTTATTATTTCTCAAGGTCACAAACGGTAGCCCGCCTATTTCAAATACTATCTCTATATCAATAGGTGCATTTGAATAAACTATCCAAAACTCTCTGCCTATGAATTCATTTTTGGACACAGCAAATCCAAATTCTGAAACTAAAAAACTAAATTCCTTTGCTACGTAATCCACGTGCGTATTAAATGCCAAATTTTGAGAAACAGGGGTGTTTTTGATTGCCATTTGGGAGATTTTAAGTGTTGTATGCTGTAGTTTGGTGTCCTCAAGAACGGCTATAACAACTCGTTCCAAAATGTAGAATTCTATTCCTATAGAATACCTCTTTGAAAAAAACATGAGCTGTCTATCTATCCCTAAAGGCGAAATATCCGCATTTATCCTGAGTTTATAGTATCAAGCAGGGGTATTTTATGAAAGCTTTAGAACTATGAGAAGAAAACTTTCAGATTCGGTTTATTTGGGAGTAATTTAAATTCGTTTCCATTTATCTGATCTTATAGATTATCCTTCATGCGCAAGATTATAGGGCTAAGCCTTTTTCTACTTCTCCCTTTCCTCTCCAAAGGACAAACAGTATGTACACTTGAAAGTAGACAGAAGCTGGAAGAAATACTCAGCCAGCTTTCCCGGAGAGATTTTAGCGGAAAATCCACGAATGAGCTAGTAACAGAAATCGGGCAATGGTTTCTTGAAACCCCTTACGTAGAGAAAACGCTGGAGCTTCCGGGAACAGAGAAATTGGTAATAAACCTTCAGGGTGTTGACTGCACTACTTTTGTAGAAACAGTCATTTCCCTGACAAGGCTTGCCGGGCAAAACGACTTCACCTTTGAGGCATTTGAACGAGAACTGGCACATATTCGATATAGAAATGGAAGTAATGAAGGCTATCCTTCCCGCCTACATTATTTTTCAGACTGGATTTATGAAAATGGGCAAAAGGGAATTTTAACCGACATCACAGAAGAGATCGGTGGTTCCCCTTATCCAAACGCTCCCTCTTTCATGTCGGAAAATCCAAAATTCTACATGCAGCTAGCTGAACCTGCAAATCTCGCTGAAATCAAAAACGCAGAAGCGTCAATTAAAACCCGCAGCTATTTCTACATCCCCAAAACCGAAATCAGTAAACTGGAAACGAACATTCAGTCAGGAGACCTGATCGCCATCACCACTTCCATGGCTAATCTGGATATAGTCCACACGGGATTTGCCATAGAAAAAAATGGGAGAATACACCTTCTTCACGCTTCCTCAACAAATATGAAAGTAGAGATTTCCGAAAAACCACTTAGTGCCTATCTCACTGGAAACAAATCCCAGTCGGGGATTATGGTAGTACGATTGACCGGTAACTGATTTGGTAAAAAACTGTCTGCTAAAGCATTAGCATCGGAAGTAAAAGATTCATGTTTATAGTTTGATTTTTATCGGTCACATCATCACCCTGACCGAAGGCAAGGATAGCCTGTCTCCGGCCTTTAGGAAATCCCGCATGAGCGATAATCATCTCTCTGTGTGACGGTTACATCACACTGGATTTCATAACATTAAAGATGTTTTATCACGATTATTAATTTTTTATTCTGGATTTACTGATCTATGCCGAACAAAAGATTTATTCTTTTACTTTTGGGGCATGGAAAAAAGTAGAATGAAAATCAAGTGGAAGGTTGCTTTTCTCATAACTATAGCCGCTCCTGTAGTTGGATTGTTTTGGAAGCAAAGTCAACCAATCATTGAAAATTTTGGGACAGAAGATCAGTTGGTCTATGCTGATATAGCTTGGCTACTGACCGCATCCTGCTTGGTTTTGCTGATGACTCCGGGACTTTCCCTGTTTTATGGAGGAATGGTAGGCAAGAAAAACCTTATTTCCACCATGCTTCAAAGTTTTATCTCACTGGGAGTAGTCACGATGCTCTGGGTAGTAGTAGGCTTCAGTATTGCATTTGGAGACCCCATAGGCATCACCATAGATGGAGTGAAATACGGGATTTTTGGAAATCCATTTCAATACTTGTTCTTTGATCAGGTGAGCGTTTTACCTCATAAAGCCCTGGGGCCGACACTTCCTTTCGTTTTGTTTGCTTTATTTCAGATGAAATTTGCCGTTATCACGCCGGCAATCATCACAGGTTCTTTTGCGGAGCGTGTGAGATTTATAGGCTATCTTTTCTTTATCGGGATTTTCTGCATATTCGTCTATGCTCCCCTCTGTCACATGGTCTGGCATCCCGATGGGCTGATCGGCTCTTATTTCGGTATTCTGGATTTTGCAGGTGGCACTGTGGTACACATCAGTGCCGGACTTGCTTCTTTGGCAGGTGCATTATTTCTGGGTAAAAGAAAAAAACCACACCACGATCCTTCCAATATCACCTATGTGCTATTAGGCACAGGAATGCTGTGGTTTGGCTGGTTTGGGTTCAATGCCGGCTCTTCATTTGGAGCAAATGGAGCCGCGGCTTTGGCTTTTGCGACTACCACTGTATGTTCGGCTACTTCGATGATGACATGGGTTTTATTTGACAGAATACAGGGAAGAAAAATTTCTGCCATGCAGGCATGTATAGGAGCGGTGGTCGGTCTGGTAGTGATCACTCCTGCGGCAGGTTACATCACTATTCCAGAAAGTTTCTTTTTCGGAGGTATCGGCGCCATAGTTTCCAATCTGGCTGTGCATGCTAAGTTTTTGAAGAAAATAGATGATACATTGGATGTATTTGCATGTCATGGAATCGGAGGGATCATGGGGATGATCTTAACTGCGATTTTTGCCAATCCTGAAGGGTCTAGTCTCCTCAATGGAGGCTGGCGGGTTTTCGGATCGCACATGCTTGTGCTGGTAGGTGTTTGTGCCTTTTCATTTGGGATGGCATATGTGATTTTCTTCTTGCTCAATAAATTCGTGACGCTTAGAGTGCGGGAAGAATACGAGGAAATCGGACTGGATATTTCCCAGCACGGAGAGACTATTTAAAAGCTGTTTGATTAGGACAAAAATAGCTCACATCCCTTTCTTTAAAAGAGCTTAGTACTATAGTAATCAATCAGAGACTTTTGAAAACAAGAGGAACTGATTGATTATTGAAATGACACATTTGTATTGGCGACCGGTACATACTACTGCACTTTTAAAGTATCAAGTATGAATTCTTCTCCATTAAAATTATTTGCATAAAATTTAAAGTAATAGTCACCTTTTTCTTTTGCTTCAAATCTATAAACTGTCTCAAGGGTTGGAATATTGTCAGGGCACATTTTACAAGTTGGATACTTACCGAACAATCTAACAGTTATTGTCCTGCCATCCCTGATCGTCTCTTGTCGTGAGTATTCACCGCAACCACTGTATACAACATGAAATATTTTAAATGAGACAGTTGTCCCAATAGCCGTTGTCGATGGAAGTTCAGTTTCAATAATTGGTGAAACAGATTCATCAGTTGATAAACACTCACAAGAACACATCACTAAAGCAGGCAACGAAACTAGATATCTTATGATAGTTTTTGATTTCATCTGATTATAATTTGTTTTAAGAGGTCAGATGACCTGTCCCGTCCGCCGCGGCGGATCGGGAGAATCTCGCTCGGTGAATAATCATCCCTCTCCCGAAGCAAGTTCGGGACAAGTTGTGTGTCGTCTTTTACATACTCGATTTCTTCTTTATGGCACGTCCTACTAGTGGCCCGATTATCAGTGCGGGAATGATGGCTGCCATTCCATTAACCAGCATAAAGTCCCAAGACCAAGACAGATCCAATGCAGCTATTACCAGAGTCAGCAGAATCCACGGAGCAGTCCAGCAGATCAGCAGGCTTTTAATCCCGACGTAAGTCCCGCTTTGTCCCTGCCTAATAGCATCTACTGTCATAGGGCCGATGAAATATGCTATTGCAAGCGAGCTTAAGAGCTGCAACCCAATCATTGCTTTTTCTACCGGATCAATAGCAAGGCCTATTGCATATCCCCTACCGCTTTCTCCCATGATCACCGAAATAATTAAAATCAGTAAGATTATTCCTATAGCAGCTCCTGCACCTGTAATCAGCAGGCACTTTATAAGAAGGAGTTTTGATTTGCTATTGACCGCTTCCATTATCTAGTTTTTACAACCAATGCCTCGGTATGATGAGTGGAAATTAGGACCTAAAAGTTGCCGGATAGTAGTACTTACCTTCCTATTATTAGGTATACGTTTTACATTTATTGCTCCTCTTAAATTAAATCCTTTTTACAAAGAAATCAATCAATAACTCCAAGGTTTTTGAGTAAGATAGTAGCATTTTTACTTTTGGCAACACCCTTCCTCAGTTTAAAATCATAAATCACCTCATTATTTGACACCTCACTTTCAAAACAATAATTGCTGAAAACATCTTTGTTTTGATTTTCCAAGATTCCCATCTGTACATCGTGCGTAGCAAAAAAAAGCATGCAGTTCAACTTGGAAAACTTGGTTGCAAGCGAAATGGATCCACTAAGCTTATCTTCAGAATTTGTTCCTTTGAGCGCCTCGTCCAATAAAACTAAAGCCCATTTATTTTCATCGATATCTCTTTGGATTTCTGATAGTCTCAATATTTCAGAGTAGAAAAAAGACTTTTGCTCATTTAAGGAATCAACGGTTTTTATTGATGTAAATAAATTGCCCAGAGAAGTTTCAAAACGGGAAGCAAAAACAGGGGCCCCGATATGAGCTAAAACAAAATTAATCCCAACGCTACGCAAAAATGTACTTTTCCCTGACATATTAGATCCTGTTACTATATTGACCTTAGCTTCCGGATTAAAATCATTGGTTATGCAATTTTCCCTAAGGACAAATGGATGGCCCAATTCATTAAAGTTCAAAATTCCCTGTTTATCTGTTAATAAAGGAAAAGTATAGGTAGGATTGTTGAATTTAAAAAAAGCGATAGAAATCAATTCTTCTATTTGGCAAATAGTTAAAACCATGTTCCCAAAATCAATTTTGGATTCTGATTTAAGGCTTTCTATTTTTCGAATCACATGGATATCCAATAAGAAAAAACCGTTAGTTATAAAATTGGAAGATTTTTGAAAGTTTAATATTGACCTCAACTTTGCTAAAATAGCGCTGTTTTTCCCACAGTCCGCAGATAAGCTTTTGAGCTGCCCGTCTTCAAAGCCAAATTTATTGAGGTGGTCAGCCAGCTCCTGATACTTTTTAATTATGAAAATGCTCTTATCAAGAGCCAACTTCTTATCCGATTTCGCCTGCTTGATCCAATAGGTTACTATCAGATTGATTGTAACCAAAATCATCCAATACTGATGGGGCAGTACCTGAGAAATAGCTAATACCAAGGTCAGAAGAGCTCCCTGGGATAATGCTATTGAAGAAAAAACTAAACCCAAACCGACTTTTCTTGAACGATCATTGAGTGCTTGGTCTATTAAGCTTACTTCTGATTGGCTTTCAAAATATTGTAATGCAATAGCATTAAAATCTACGATCTTGGAGATCTTTTGAGAAAGTTCTGCAGTTGATTTTTGTCTTCTATAAATATTTTTCAGGTCACTGCTAAGCTTGGTAAGTGAATCAACTAATAAACTTTCGGAAATCTGTGATGAAGTTCTATTCAATCGGGAAAATAAAGAATTATCTCCCAGTACATCTAAGTCAAAGGCAAATACATGATTTTTTTCAATTCTATTCACTGACACTTTGCCCGTAGGAATATCATTGTTGATTATTTTCAATTCTCTTTGAGCTACATCATCCACTCTTTTGAAAAATTCACTTCCATCTTCAAATCTCTTATAGGCCTTTATTAAAAACATGAAGCCCAAAAGACCAAATGCAGAAAAATAAATGTAACTACCTGAGTTACTTAAAAAAAGTAACAAGCATACCAAAAAAACAGCGAAAAAGAAAAGTCTCAATAATTGAATAATTAAAAGATTTTTCTTGCTCTCCTGCAGATTAACCCTATTTGATTGAATTAGGTTATGATAAAAATCTGAAACCATTTTTTAAGAATGAATAGTTGATTTGGTTCTATAGCGAATTAAATGGAGAGCGGTCAAAAGTTGGGTGTTCGGCAGCTTATTACTGTCTTTCATTTATAAGTGTATTAGAATTTTTAGTCCAAAAGTCTGCTTTAAACAAAATTCTTGCTAATAGTAAATCTGTCGATTTTAAAGAATGGATCAAACAGTTTAAAAATCACTTAATCCATTCGGTAATGTCAAGATTTCCTTTTTGTTCCTTTTCCATGTGAAATTCGGCCAATCATTTTGATTATGTATAAAAGCTCTCATTCGTTGCATATTTCACAACGAATAAACACGCTATTCGTTGCACGAATTAACCTTCACAACCGGGGATAAAAGTGATTAGGCCGACATAAAAATCCGAGAAGATCTGCGCCCTTTTCTGCTTTTATCCGTGGAAATCAATTAGATACTTATAGAAAAAAAGCATGGAGTCTCCCCCATGCTTTTAATATTTACATTCTCATACACCATTTGCGGCCATACGTCTCATCACGGGCAGCCTTTAATTCTGCCACCGTTCGTGTCGCCACGAACGGATTTCAATAGCCCGGATTCTGCTCAACTAAGTCTCTACCAACCAAGTCAATATAAGCTTGTGGAATAGGAAAATACTCGTTCACCCCTTGCTTAAAACTAGCATTTGCCAGATGCGAGCGAAGTTCTTTTTCCTTGGCGAAATAAGCATTCATCACCTCGGCAGTGTTTCCCCACCGTACCAGATCAAAGAAGCGATGCCCTTCCATTGCCAGTTCCAACCTTCTTTCTAATCTGACCGCTGACCGAGCCGCATTAGCATCAGCCCAAGGAGACTGATATACCGAGATAGCATAATCCGCAGCAGGGGCATCCGAACCCAACATTTTCACCCGCTCACTTGAAGCTGCCCGCTGTCTAACTATATTCACTGTAGCTCTGGCCCCTTCAAGGTCACCTAGCTCTACTTGGGCTTCTGCCTTCCAAAGCAATAAATCCGCATAACGAATCACATAATAATTCAAGGCTGAAATATATGGCCAGATTTTGACCTGAAGACTGGATAAAGCCGAGACAATCCGCTTCTTTGGACCATAAGGCCCATAGGTAGCCAAGTCTCTAGCCCAATTACTCTCGTAGTTTATCCCCAGATCCAAGTAAGGAATTCCCGGTCTCCCTACCGTATGATCCACTCTGGGATCCATTAGCGAACTCGGATTGCTTTGTGCATCAAAATTCGGCGTACCATCACTTAAGGTCTGGAAGCTGTTGATGAGATTCTGGCTGGGTCTGTGAAATCCATATTGATTGTAATACGGACCACCGGGAGCTGATAGTCTATCGCCTATAGATCCATTGTAGTTGCTCGGCTCACCATCATTGACAGAATGCTGTACTGCAAAAATGACTTCACTGCTATTGTCAAAATCAGGAAGGAATACATCCCTGAAATTTGGCAATAAGGCATATTTCCCTGAAGCAATCACCTCGTTGGCTGCTGCTAATGCGTCGGACCATTTATTTTGGAATACATAGGTTTTGGTCATATAAGCCATGGCCGCCATCTTGGTAGGCCTTCCTGCATCCGTCTGATTTTCCGGCAAAACTGTATATGCAGCATTAAAATCAGCTTCGATTTTTCCCCACAGTTCCTCATCAGACAAGACTGTATTGGATACATAAAAGTCCTCAATTGTCACAGCGCTCTCATCGATGTATGGAATCCGGTTGTAAATCTTCTTAAGCTCAAAATAATAATGACCTCTCAAGAATTTCAATTCCCCTTCCCGCTGTAGCTGAAGCGCCGGATCAAATGTCTCACTCGCTCTCAGAAGATTGAGCGCATAGTTAACCCGCTTTATGCCCTCGTAGAGTGCCAACCATTTTCGCTGAACATCTGTAGTAGTAGGACTCGTACCAAAAATCTCCATTTGATGGATTTGGCTTTGGTCCCCCGTACCTCCACCGCCTTTGTACGCATCATCGGAGACCACATCACCAAAACTCCAATTGGAAGCAGGTGAATTGAATCCGCTCGTCGCAGCGTCGAACTGGCCATTCAGCACACTATATGCGGCAATGATAGCTCTTTCTACATTGGTAGGTGAAGTCATTTCACCTGGAGCCACCTCTCCATAGGGTACTTCCTCAAGATAGTCGGAGGAGCAGGACACAGCTGTAGTCGAAATGGCTACTGCACAGCAAAGGGTACGGAATTTATGTGTTAAAATTTTCATGTTATTAGTCTTAGAATTTCACGTTTACACCAATTACAAATGTTCTGGAAGGAGGATAAATCCCTCTGTCTACCCCGATATCAAGGTTTCTGCTGCTGGAAGAATAACTTTGCAGTCCGATCTCAGGAGTCATCCCGGAATAGCTTGTGATAGTGAATACATTGGAAGCTTGTCCGTAAAGCCGCAACTCCATGTTTTTGAGAGAGGAGGCGGGAAATGTATAGCCCAACTGAAGATTGTTCAGTTTTAAGAAGCTAGCATTCTCCAAATAATACGACGATGGCCGGATATTATCATTTTGGTCATCAAGTGACAATCTTGGAATTTCTGAATTCGAATTTTCAGGAGTCCATGCTCCAAGCACTGCATCCGATTTATTGTAAGAAGATTGGTTAAAGAAATGTGTTTTGTATTTGGTCAAATTGTAAATCTGATGTCCAAAAGAACCATTAAAGAATAAGCCTAAATCAAATCCTTTGTACAGGAAATTCGCACTGAAACCAATAATTGCCTTTGGATGGGGTGAACCTATAGCCGCACGGTCTTCATCGTTGATCACTCCGTCATTATTGATGTCTTTAAACTTCAAATCTCCTGCCTGAGCCCATGGCTGTGCCGTGTAGGCGTCAGCTTCCGCATCGGTTTTGAATATTCCTAAAGACTCATATCCGAAGAAGGTGCCGATCGGCTGTCCCACAAGGGTTCTAGATACTTCCTGTCCAAAATTCACACTGTGTAGAGAAGAACCGGGGATACCCAGGTATTTCACCCCATTGCTAAGAGAAAGCAATTCATTCTTATAGAAGGTGTAGTTGAAACCCAGATTGTAGTATACTTCTCCGGCCGAACCGCTGAATTTTGTACCCAATTCAAAGCCACGGTTTCTCATTTCACCGCCATTGACCCATACACCATCATTGGTACCACCATAGGTCAAAGGAATGGGAGCATAGATCAACACATCTTTGGTCACCTTGCTATAGTAATCTGCCGTCACTGAAAACCGCTCACCAAACATGCTCAGATCTACCCCTACACCGCTCTGGGTAGTCACTTCCCAGTTGAGATTTTCATTCGCCACACGGGTTTGTACAAGACCTATTGCGACAGCTTCTTGTTGGCCATCAATTGGATAGTTGGAATAAGAGATATTATTCTGGAAGCTCGCCAGGGTTGAATAAGTAGGAACATCCTGGTTTCCTGTCTGTCCCCAGCTTGCACGGATTTTCAACTCATCCACTTTATCTCCCATATTCAGGAATTCCTCATTGCTGATCCTCCATCCTGCTGAGAAAGCGGGAAAAACACCCCATTTATTTTTGGACAATCTGGAAGTACCGTCATATCGGACAGTCGCAGACACCAGATACTTGTCTGCCCAATTATAATTGGCTTTCCCAAAATAAGAAGTCAGATTCCACTTGCTTGCACCCCCTGAGTTCTGCTGATTCTCCGTTCCGAAACCCAAGTAGTGGAAATTTGGATCTTCATAAAGATAACTTTGTCTTGAGGCACCTTTGAACTCCGCATAATTCTCAATAGACTCCTGCCCCAACAGCAAATCAAAATTACCATTACCAATCTCTTTGGTATAAGAAAGCATATTAGTCCAAGCTAATTGATAGTAGAAAGAGCTATTGTCTGACAGGCTATTCACTACGCGCAGCGAAAGAATTTCATCGTAGGCCGGTGAGAAAGCACGGCTGGTTTGGTTTTCATAGTCGATACCCAAGTTGGTTTTGAATGTCAGTCCTTCTGCCAGTGTAGCTTCAGCGAAGAAATTGCCCAACACTTTTACACGGTTCTTAGTATTATCCTTCTGACGATAAAGAGTACCCAGTGGATTTGCAATATCATTGAGGGGATTTCCTCCAAAATTGCCATTCAGATCTTTTACAGGTGAAATACTCGGGAACTGGAATACATCATAGACTATACTTCCAAGAGATGAATTGGTATTTACATCATTTGTTCTTGTGAAAGAAGCTGTGAAGTTTTCTCCCACATTCAGAATGTCCTTAATCTTATAATTGGAGTTGAATCTAGCCGAGAACCGGTCAAAACCTGTATGCTTTATTATTCCTTCTTGGTTGAAATACCCAAGAGTCATCACATGACTTCCTTTAGTCCCTCCTTTTGCCACACTCACATTGTAAGACTGTACCGGTGCGGTTTTGAAAATCTCATCTACCCAATCCACATCCGCAGAAGGTATTCTTTGGGCAGCATCCAGATACTGTGGAATTACGGGGTTGTTTGGATCAGAACCGTACACGTCACTGGCGGGAGTTTTTCCATCATTTGCGAATGCCTGCCATAGCATATCGCCATACCCTTGGGCAGACAGCATCCTCGGTAGATTATAGGCATTCTGCATTCCTACGTATGCATCCAGGGTGATGGTAGCTTCTTCAGAGCGTCCCCCCTTCTTTGTCGTGATAATAACTACGCCATTGGCCGCTCTGGAACCGTATATAGAAGAGGCTGCAGCATCTTTCAATACTTGAAGAGACTCTATGTCCTGAGGATTAATAGTATTGAGACCATTGGTGACAGGAGTACCATCAATGATATACAAAGGATCATTGTTGTTCACAGTTCCAAATCCTCTGATTCTGATTGTCACATTTCCCCCGGGGCCATTGTCAGAAAGCACTTGCACACCTGCATCACGACCGGCCAGCATAGTTTCCACATTTGCCACCGGCAGAGATTTCATTTCCTCCACATTCACCACGGACACGGATCCTGTGAGGTCTTTCTTCTTTTGAGAATCGTATCCCATAATCACCACTTCTTCCAGAAGAGAATCCTCGCCCTCCAGAGAAACAGTGATCCGGTTGGAATTTGTCAGGGCTATGGTTTGGGGTTTGTAGCCCACATACGACACAACCAACTCCGTAGCCTCATCTTCAACTGTGAGTGTGAATTTGCCGTCTATATCAGTAATCACTCCCGTAGTAGTTCCTTTCACCAGAATAGAGGCTCCAATAATAGGTTCTCCATCATTTGCACTGATTACAACCCCGGTAATTGTTCTCTCTTCCTTGATCTCTTCCACCACAACTTTGTGATTTTTCACATAGATAATCTGGTTGATTCTATTAAAATCAAACTCACTTTGCTCGGAAATTTTCTGAAGGGTATTTCTTAGATCTGAATCTATATTCAGTGAAATTCTGGATTTGGAGCGGATTAAATCCTGATTATACGCAAATTCAAAATCAGTCTGCTTTTCCAGTAGCTTGAATACTTCCACAAGCTTGACATCCACTACAGACAGTTTCACTTTGTAGCTGGCAAGATCTTGGTGACCTATAGGAGCTGCAAGTATACTTTGGGCAAAAAGGATTAGAAGTAAGGCTAGTGCTATAGAGCCTTTACAAAATCCCACTACACTCTTGGGTAAATAATTTTTCATGTTTTTAAACGTTTGATTTTCATGTGTTTATAATTTATTTTTCAATAGCCACATAGCCTGTCCCGTCCGCCGCGGCGGATCGGGATGGAATCCCTGCCTAAAGGCGGCAGGCAGGTCGCATGCATTATAATCATTCCAGTGTGTGACTTTTGAGCCATGCTCGATTTCAAATAGACCGGGCTAGTCCCCGGATAGGAGTGCTCAGACTGTTGGCGCAGCTCGACTCTCATTTAGTACTTCAAAAGGATTTTTTCATAGGCTTGTCATAGGCTTGAATTAATTTTTACAATTTTTATAGTCAATTAGCACATCTCCGTTTTGTTGAATTTCATAGTCAAAATCAGCTAAATTCTGAAGTCCGGAGAGTATGTATTCCACTCCACTATTAGCATAAGACGCTTTGATTAAGCAGTCATTCTTCCTGTACCCTCTCAACTCAATTTTCACATGATAGCTTTGTGCCAGCAGTGCCACCACTTCATCGAAAGGCAACAAATCAAACTTCACTTCATTGGATCTCCAAGCAGAGACGGCTTGGCTATTTACCCGAGAAACCTCCAATTCAAGGGATGGCAACAAAACAGCTTGCTGGTCAGGAAGTAAAATCACCTCTCCCTGATTTGTATTCACCGGCGTCACTTGCACTTTTCCCGTAGTTACGGTAACCGTAGGTGCAGCTCCATCCATCGCCAGCATATTGAAACTCGTTCCCAGGACAGTGGTAGTCAGATTCTCAGTCCGGACGATAAAAGGTTTGTTTGGATTTTTCTCTACTTCGAAAAAAGCTTCCCCTTCCAGCTCAACTACACGCCGGTCTGTATCGAAAAACTCAGGAAAACTCAGTCTGGAGTTTACATTCAAATGAACACGTGTTCCATCAGGCAACAATACCTTTGCACGCTGAGAAGAATTGGTGCTGCGATGAAGAATCGGGATCTCAGGCTCAAAACTATACTCTTGATAGGCAGTATAGCCAGCCACAAAAATCAATACCGATGCCGCAATGCCAATCAGGTATTTTTTCCAATCAATAACCACTTCTTTGGACACAGCTTGTGGCAGCCTACTTTTAATTCTCCGCTTTATTTCCTCCTGCTCAGCTTCTGTCCAGGCCAGATTCTGCCCATTTTGCTGAAATCGTTCAAAAACATCCTCTATCTGCTTCAGCTCCTCAGCAGTGGCCTTTCCTGATGCTTTTTTACGAAGGAGTTCTACAAATTGCATCTTGTCCATTGTGTTACTTTTGAAGGGTAGTAACACGAACTCTAAAAAATACGCGCCCGGATTTCAGATGTAATAATTTGGTAATACAGGCAATAAAAAGGTAACGGAATCACACCTTAGAATTAATAAATCCTTGCTCCTTCTAGGTAAGAAAGCTCTACACTAGTCGATAAAAGAAATCTGCGTAGATCTGCGCCTTTTTCTGCTTTCATCTGCGGGAACCGTTTAGAGACTTTCAGAAAAATAAAAAGACTTGTGTCAAAGAAGCTTTCAACAATTTCATACCCTTCTGCATATGTCCCTCCACTGTCCGTGTAGAAATCCCCAAATTTTCAGCTATTTCAGCTGCGGTAAGCCCTTTTTTCCCTCTCAGCTCCATTACTTCCCTACACTTAGGCGGCAATTCTGCCAGAGACTTTTCAAGCTGTATCAGCCGTGTTCCCTTCATATCATAAGGTGCTTCCTCCGGATCATGACTTTCAACCTCTTCTGTCCACTCAAATTCCAGGTGCCACTTTTTGGTTCTGATCACATTGGCAGCCTGATACTTGACTGAGTTATACAGGTAAGTGGGGATAAATTGTATTGTTCTACCGGATGCATTTTCCCAAAGACCCGTAAACACCTCTTGGATCACATCCTCGCATTGTTGCCTGTCCGCTAGGATGTTGTAGGCATACTTAAAAAGTTTATCCCAGTATCGGTCAAATAGCCTATCAAATGCAACATAATTCCTCTGGCGGATCAAGGCATACAATTCGCTATCTGACAAGTTTTCCATTTCTGAAGTTGCTTGAAGCAAAATTGTATGGTCTCTTCCTCAAATGCTAAAAAATCCTGTTAAGTATAATTTAAGTTTTTATAGCTCGTACAAGCTTTTGACTGGCAAGAAAAACTAATTATGAAATCGAATCATGCAGTATAAAAGACACGCTAAAAGAATCAATTACCCAACCAACTCCTTCTCTATCTCTTCCAAAGACTTGCCCTTCGTCTCAGGCAATACAAAGTAGATCACCAAGAAACCGAACGCACATATTGCTCCATACAGCCAGAAGTTATTTGCCCACCCGAGATTCTCCCTGATCGCAGGAAAGAAATAGGTCAATGTAAAATTCCCAACCCAATGTGCCAAAGCACCAATGGAAATAGCCGCCCCCCGAATCCGGGTAGGGAAAATCTCTGAAAGCACCACCCACAGCAGCGGTGCCAGAGTGAAAGAATAAAACATCACATTGGTCAAAACAGCCAATACAACTAAGTCTCCTCCAAGATCGATAAGGAAAAAATACCCTATCAATCCATAGAGAATCGCCATCGCAGAAGTACCGATCAACAGGAGTTTCTTCCTTCCAAATCTATCCACTGTGAAGATGGTAATGAAAACAGAAAGTACCATGACTCCTCCGATTACCACAATATTCAGCATCATTTGCTTCAGATTGTAACCTGCCGCCTGAAAGATATCTGCGGCATAATAAATTACCACATTGATCCCGCTCCACTGCTGGAGAAAAGCCAAGAAAATACCGATCCCAAGTAGCTTCATCACTCTCTTCTGAAACAATTCTTTGAGATTTACATGGCCAAAATCACCTTCTCTCAATGTTGTTTTTACTTCAGCAATAGTATCATCCGCATACGCTTCACCTCCGATTTTTACAAGTATTTGTCTTGCCCTGACTTCTTCCCTATTCTTAATCAACCAAGGCACAGACTCGGGCACAAAAAACATCAATACAAAAAACAAGAGCGCAGGAATAGCTTCTGCCGCAAACATCCACCTCCAGCCAATCTGCCCGCTCCAGCTTGCTGCAATCATCTCAAAGCCCGCATCATCCGCCAACTGAGTATCCAGCAGCGATAGCTGCCAGTTGACCAACTGAGCCAGAAGCACTCCAACCATGATCAGCAGCTGATTGATTGTCACCATTTTTCCCCGCTTTTCCGGAGGGGAGAGTTCCGCAATGTAAAGAGGGGAAAGGTTCAGAGCCACTCCCATGGCCACACCTCCGATGATTCTATAGAAATTGAATTCCCAAAAAGTGCCCCCTATAGCTGTTCCGATCGCAGACAATGAAAAAAGTAAGCCAGAGAAGATCAGCAATCTTTTTCGACCTAATTTATCACTGATAAGTATGCAAATTCCTGCCCCTATCATACAGCCAATCAACGCTGAACTCGTTCCCCAGCCCTGATCTGCTGCGGAAGTAACATTAAAAAACGGCTCATAAAATGGCTTTGCCCCTCCTATCACCACCCAATCGTAACCAAATAAAAACCCTCCCAATGCTGCGGTGAGACTGATCAGCCAAATGTACGTTTGGTTGTAAGAATAGGTAGGTTTCATGGGAACAGCTTAGGTTTTTGAGAAAAGCATAAAATCGAAGTGATAAAATAGGGCTTTTTAGGATTTTAGCAATCCTGTGGTAACTGCAACTGTCCCATATAACATAACAGGTCTACACAAGGACTGTAATAACTTTTAGAAGTGATAATTTGAACTTTGTCGTACGAAGGAATAAAGAAAAAATCAGGCAAAATTCTTTAAAAATGGTGTTAGATTTTTGAAACGGTCTGTACTGTGTGTTTTTCCGCTGAACTTCCGCAGTAATAACTTCATTGAAATGGGCGACTTCCTCAGGACTGAGAACCTGCTTTAGCTTGATGTAGTTATTCGATTGGTAAAAAGCTTTGGCCTTAGGAGAGATTGGGTAAGATTGATTGAGGTTATTCATGGATTTGGATTATTTATATTCAAAATAGGCAGTTCATTGGCTAAAAAACTCATCCATTAAAATAGAAGAGATGACTATGCGCTTTTCCCAATAGCATACTAATAGTCAACTGGCCTCGTCATATCAGTCATCGATCTTGCAGTATAGCTATCCAAAACCGAAAATAACTATAGTAAGAGTGTCCAAATCCTACCTTCTTCTAATAGAAGAACAAATGAGCCAAATTCTCCATTAGGAAAGGTTTTTGCCTCCTATATGATATGGGATATACCTACCGTCATGGATTCTTATGGTTGTTTATTTATTTTGTGCTTGCACTGATCCCCTTATTGCTAGCCATATCAGGCGAATTACCCATTGTGCGGGAGTTCTGGATTGAATTAGGTGTTGCATTTGGCTTTATCGGTCTAGGCATGATGGGCATGCAATTTCTCTTCACTGGTCGTTTTCAGAAAATTGCACCTACCTATAATGGGGACAATATGATGCAATTTCATAAACAAATTGGGATAATTTCTATCCTATTTGTGCTGGCCCACCCAATCACACTGATTTTGACTGATGCTTCATTTCTTGCTTATTTCGATCCACATGTCAATTTTATGCGGGCTTTGGCACTAAGCTTCGTGCTGGTCTGCCTAGTGGGAATTATTGGAAGCAGCCTGTGGCGAAAAGCACTAAAATTAAATTACGAGAAGTGGCGGTTACTTCATGGCTTGCTGGCTCTTGCTATTGTTTTCATAGGTGTAGTACATGCGCTACAGGTATCTCATTATATGGAACCACTTTGGAAAAAACTTGCTTTGTCAGCCACAATGGGCGCATGTATGTATCTGGTAATCCATACCCGAATTGTCCGGCCATTGAAAAACAAAAGACACCCATATAAAATCGTAAGGGTTACCCCTGAACTGAGCGATTGTTACACCTTGGAGCTGGAAGCAATGACAGGGAAAAAAATGCATTATCTGCCGGGACAATATTGCTGGATCACCATCAACACTACACCATTTTCGCTGCAGCAGCATCCGTTTTCGCTTTGCTCCAGTGCCCGACAGCCAAACATCCAGCTTACAGCCAAAGCACTTGGTGATTTTACCGATACGTGGAAAACCCTTCCGCTTGGCACCACAGCCTTTCTAGAAGGGCCATTTGGCGTGTTTATCCCCGAACCGGGAGCTCATCTGTTTTTAATTATGGGTGGCATAGGCATTACTCCTGCCATGAGTATGCTCCGTACTATGCGCGATGACAACGACCCTCGCCAAGCCACTTTGATCTATGCCAACCAAGATTGGGAGAACATCACTTTTCGTGAAGAACTGGAAGCATTGACCAAGGAAATAAACCTAAACCTTGTTCATGTTCTAGAAGAGGCCGATGACGATTGGAAGGGAGAAAAAGGGTTGGTTACGGAAGAACTTCTGAAGAGGCATTTTCCCCGGCAAAAGGAAAAATACATGTACTTTATCTGTGGACCCGGGCCGCTGATGGATACTGCAGAAGTGTCTCTGCGCAATTTGGGTATTGAATGGCGGCTCGTCTATTCAGAACGTTTTGAAATGGTATAGCATGAAAGATCAACTAAAAACTTTATATAAAATCATTCACCGTCTGGCTGATCTAGTAGGCATATTGCTGCTTCTGGCTGCCATCTTATTCGCATTGCGATGACGGAAGATCCGCCTCTTATGTAGATCTTATGTGACAAATGGCGGCTTTATGCAATACACACTTCCTGTTCTTGTAGAAAAGATGGTAGTGAATACATAAATAAATGTTTAAGATTAATAATGGATCAACCTGAAAACATCCATTTTGCCCCCCTTCTAAAAAGAAGGAGTTGGCTCACTTAGACCATCTACCGAAATTTCATCAATACTCCATCGTTTCGGATACACGCATTATTTCTTTTCTCTATTCTCAAAGATCTTATCGATTAACTCAGCGTTTTTCCCTCCAAAAAAGCCCTTTTGATCAGACAAATCATCTAAATACCTATCAATGTACTGCTGACTGAGCTGGGAATTATCCCCATATTTTTCTCTCAAATCATCCAACTGCCTGTGTAAATCCACTCTAATTTCTGCATAAGCCGGATCATCATAGACATTGGTCATTTCCATAGGATCATTCTTACGGTCTATCAATTCCCATTCATCCACATCAAAATAGTAGTGTGTCAGCTTGTAATCTTGTGTCACAATTGCATAATGACGCTTTACCATGTGAACGGCAGGATACTCGTAATAATGATAGTAAACAGCATCACGCATCCACTTATCCGTTTCACCAGTGAGCAAAGGCAATAAGCTTTCCCCTTGCATATCGGATGGCGCTTCGATTCCCGCCGCAGCTAGGAAGGTTTGGGCAAAATCCAGATTTTGAACCATCTCATCAGACTTCGAACCTGCTTTTACTTTCTCTGGCCAAGCCACCAAAAGAGGAGTCTTGAAAGATTCATTGTACACAAATCGCTTATCAAACCAACCGTGTTCACCAAGATAGAACCCTTGGTCTGAAGTATAGACTATGATGGTATTTTCCATCAAGTTGTTTTCCTCCAAATAGTCCAACACCCGACCTACATTCTCATCCACAGACTGGATCGTACCCAGGTAATCCTGCATATAGCGCTGATATCTCCACTTCATTTTATCCTTTTCAGTCATTGTGGGATACGCTTTCTTGAAGTCTTCATTGACTTTCATGTAGGCTTTATCCCAGTTGGCACGCTGAGATTCGTTTAGCCTTCCTACTTCTCTCTCGAAGGCGCCCTTATCCCAACTCGAAGTCTCCTCTATCCCTAATTCGTCCATGACTTCAGGATAAACTTTCGAATCCCCAGACCAGTGCATGTCGGTTAGCAGGTTCATTTCCGCTTCCTTTGCAGCTCTTCCCCTACCGGAATAATCATCAAAAAGCGTAGCCGGCTCCTTGAAGGTACGATTGGTAAACTCCTCCACATGTCTCTCAGCAGGCAGCCATTCTCTGTGGGGAGCTTTGTGAAGGTACATCAACATAAAAGGCTGATCAGCTTTCCGTTCATTTTGCAGCCAATCCAAGGTCATGTCTGTGATGATATCCGTCACATATCCTTCTACTTTAATATCACCTTCGTTCTTTGTAATAAAATCAGGATTGTAGTACGATCCCTGTCCAGGCAAAATTTTAAATTGGTCAAATCCTTTGGGACTGTTTCCAAAGTGTAATTTCCCAAACATAGCAGTTTGATAACCTGCCTCCTGAAAAATCTGAGGGAAGGTGATATTTGTAGTATCGAATGGAAAGTGGTTATCTACTTTACCGTTAAGATGAGAGTGCTTACCGGTCAAGATCGTTGCCCGGGATGGTGCGCATATGGAATTCGTCACTGACGCATTGGTGAATAGCATGCCCATTTTTGCGATTCTATCAATATTAGGCGTCTCGATCAGCGTATTGTCATATGCTGAAATCGCCTGATACGCATGGTCATCCGACATAATGAAAATTATATTGGGGCGTTGAATTTTTTCCTCTTCTGCTTTTTGACAGCCGAAACTCAGCAATATCAATAAAACAGGCATGAGTATTTTTAGATTGGGTTTCATAGTTATGGGGCAAAATTGAATAATTGATTCCTACCAAGTAATATCTTAAATCTAAAAATATTTGGGGTAAAAAAGGGGGAAATCACCAAATTCCCACAACAGGAGTTCATCGCTTAAGTATTGACCGAATACATTATTACTTTCCTTTCTTTTCAAACATACTACTTGACACCGGCAATAGAGAGGGAACAGAAAAGTAATATTCGATACCAAACAATTAAAAAAGGGCTCCAAACCAGAGCCCTTTTTATTGTTTTAAATCTTACTGACAACTATCAATACCCGGGATTCTGCGGAACAAGATTTGGATTGTTCTGCATTTCCGGAAGTGGATAAGGCATCAGATAATGCCTCGCCTGAAGTGCTTGATTAGAACTTGGATTTACATGTCCTTCAAACTGATCAAATCCATTCGTGGCTTCATTATATACTTTGCGCAGGCGAAGCATATCAAACCAGGTGATCTGCTCATAGCAGAGCTCATGCCATCTCTCTCTTAAGACTGCGTCTCTAAAAGTATCCGGAGTAAACCCACCCAGTGAAGGCGTAGTTAACTTAGCTCTGTCACGGATTCTTTTCAAACTCTCTACTGCCAGCGCATTTGGGCCTCCTACTTCATTTTGTGCTTCTGCATAAATCAAAAGCACTTCGGCAAATCTGATCAGAGGAACATTCAGGTTATTGGCTCTATTACCGGGTTTATCTTTCGTACCTAAGGCAAGCTGGTTAAAATGCTTGAAAATATACGGAGCCCCAAGGTCAAATTCTGCCCCACTGCCATTCTCATAATAAGTGGTGTAGAAAAAACCCTCTTGATTCTTAGCCCGAACATCCCCGGGCTCATACGAATTGTAGAATTCTATCGTAGGTACGGTACTTCCCGTTCCTGAAGGCCCTGCAAAAGTCACCGGTTTAAAGTTCGGAAACATATCGTTCATAGGATTCCCGGCAACGATCACGTTATATTGAATCATAAAAATATGCTCCAGCCTATTGTCATTTTCCTCATCATGAATCGCCTTGTAAGTAGGAAATAGATTAATTGATTCAGGGTTGCTATTGGCATAATCGACCACTTCCTTCGCTTTATCAGCCGCCAACTGATAATGGGTCATGCCTTTGCTTAGTGGAAATCCTGCCATTGTCAAATACACTTTGGCCAGCAATGATTTGGTCGCAGCCAAGGAGGCTCTTCCGCTGATATCCATCCAAGGCAATCCTGCTGCTTCAGCAGCCAACAAATCCTCTAAAATCAGTGCATAAACGGCTTCTTGACTAGCAGGTGCAGGTTTAAAGTCCTCTGATTCTATAGTCTGGGGAAGTGTGATCAGTGGCACATCGCCCCAAAGCCTTACCGCATAGAAGTAAGCCCAGGCGCGAAGAAATCTGGCTTCTCCCAACACCTTGGTCTTATGCGCCTCATCCATTGGAGTAATACCCGGAACCTTGTCCAATACCAAATTGGCTTGGGCTATTACCCGGTACAATCCATTCCACCAGTTGATCACATGCTGGGTTCGCCCGTCATAGATCAATCCGTATAAGTTGTTCAAATCTGAGTTTTGGGCAGTCTCCGTAGTAGAAGTCCCTGTAGGCGCTTCCAATAATTGCCAAGTAACAGAAAAGATTCCCGATCCCCCACCAATAAATCGTGTATCTGCATAGACTGCAGCCAGCGCTGCTTCTGCGTGATCAGGTATGGTATAAAAATTTTCAGGTTGCAAGTTCGAAGGATCTTTTTCCTCCAAAAAACTTGAACAGCCTACAAAACCTGTGATCAATGCTCCATAGAGGAACAACCTGCCTACTTTTACATTTATATATTTCATTTCGAATTTCGCTTTAAGTAAATGGATTAAAGTGTCACCTGAATACCGAACATGAAAATTGTTGGTTTCGGATAACTGTGCCAGTTCATGCCTTGTGAGAATACATTACTGTTAAGATCCCCGTTGGTGGGAGTTACTTCAGGATCGCCTACAATATCTTTGCCTGTCAGGAGAAAGAAATTCTGGGCAGAAGCATAAGCTCTTAATCTGCTTAATTTGATAGCGCTGGTCAAATTGGGCGGAAAATTATACCCTAGAAGCAAGTTTCTACCTCTCAAAAAAGAACCGTCTTTTACCCAATGGGAGTCTACGTTTGTCACATAACCTGCTCGTGTATCACGGATTTCTGCAATCGGGCTATTTTGATTTTCAGGAGTCCATGCATTCAATACAGATATGTAGCTATTCGCAAGTGCTTGCCTGTCTTCACTAGGATGCAATGTCATATCCAGGATGTCATTGCCTACACTGTATTGAAGTTCAACCGTAAGATCAAAATTGTATAATCTGAAAGTATTGGAAAAAGCTCCCCAGAAATCAGGATTGCCATTACCGATAATCATCCTATCCGAATCATTGATCGCCTTATCCCCATTTACGTCCAAATACTTCACATCACCGGGAAGCATAGTCAATCCATTTCTGTAACTCACAAATTCCGCTGCTTCCGCTCTCTCTGCCTCACTCCAAGTGCCCAATCTTACCAATCCCCAAAAAGATCCCACTGACTCACCTACTCTTATGATATTAGTCTGATTGGTAAAATTTGGTCCGCCTACTCCGAAAATATCTGCAGGGGTAGCTAGAGACAACACCTTATTTCTGTTAAGTGACAGGTTGAATGAGGTATTCCAACTGAAATTTTCCTTTTCGAAATTCACAGAGTTTAGTGTAAATTCTACTCCTTTGTTCTCCATAGAGCCTACGTTACTACGAAGGGTAGCGTACCCACTTGTTCTTGGCACGGGCGCATCCAATAGCATGTCCGTAGTTTTACGATAATAAAGGTCAACTTCTACGTTCAGACGGTTATTGAACATGCCCAGCTCAACTCCAAAATCTGTCTGAGCTGTTTTCTCCCATTTTAAATCCGGATTTGCCAATCTATTAAGGCCTGTTCCACCAACCTGAGCTTCGTTATATATAGCTGAATAGTTGGAACTTAACAGTGAAAGAGAAGAATAAGGCGGTATCTCAGAGTTGCCGGTCAATCCATAACTGGTTCTGACTTTCAGATTAGAAATGGTCTGATTCCCTTTCAGGAAGCCTTCTTCAGAAACTCTCCATGCCAATGCCGCCGATGGAAAAAAGGCATATTTATTATTCTCCCCGAACTTGGATGAACCATCCGCCCGGCCGGTTGCCGTAAACAGATATTTGTCAACCAATATGTAATTAATTCTGGCAAAATAGGAATTCAGTGCTTCTCTAGCCGCTCCCGATCCTACACGGGGAATCTGGCTACCTGCTCCTAAGTTGTTATAGGAAAAATAATCCGTAGCAAAGTTTTGTATACTGGAACTTAAGGAGGTAAAATTATTTTCCTGCCATGAAATCCCAAGAAGCCCGGTCACAGCATGCCTTTCCGCAAAGATCTTGTTATAGGTCAAATAGTTTTCCAATGACCAGAAAGAATCTTTTCTCATGCTTTTTGAAGCAGTTCCCCTTTCATTAATTGCCAAAGTTCTTGTCTGTGATTGATTGTTTTCCTGAGTAAGAATATTGACCCCTAGGGCGGTTCTCATTTCTAAAGCATCTGAAAACTTGATATTTGTGTATGCACTTCCCAGTGTAGTCTGTGTATTTAGAATATATTTTCTTCCTTGAAGCCTATGCATAGAACTCATAGTCCCTTCTGCAAAAGGATAGTCACGGTTATTGGCGAAGCTTCCATCTTCATATTTTACCGGCAAGAATGGAAAATCCTCTACCATCTGACGTGCTACTGCGTCATTAACATCGACCAAATTCTCGGATTGATTATTATAACTAAGACTACCTCCGACTGTCAACCAGCTTTTCACCTTGTCTTCCAAAGTGAACCGGGTGGAATACCTTTTCAGGTAAGAAGTCTGTACTAGCCCTTGATCATCTCTATATCCTAAAGAAAGGGAGTAAGAAGTACGCTCATTTCCTCCTGAAAAACCCAATTGATGGTTTTGCGAAAGTTTATTCTGGGTGGTTTCTTTCAGCCAATCTGTATCATAGAGCGGATTTCCCTGACTATCAAATATCCGCGGATCTGTTCTTCTCAAAGCCGGATTCAGATAGGCCCACTTTCCTGCATTCCATCCTTCCGGATCATATTTCTCCATATTTGCCCAGGCAAGATCTTCCACGGCGAGATACTGCCTGGCATTCAAAACCTTAGGTCTATTGGGGCCGATTATAGGGACGCTCAAATCTACGTTATAGGTTACACTTGCATCCCCTGATTTGCCCTTCTTAGTTGTTATAAGAATAACTCCATTGGCTCCCCTAGATCCATATATTGCTGTAGAAGAAGCATCCTTTAATACTTCCACTGATACAATATCATTTGGATTGATGTAGTCTATCGCATTGGTCTGCTGGTTTAAAGTACCCACAGGCATCTGAACCCCATCAATTACGTAAAGCGGATTGTTTGAGGAATTGATGGAGCTAAAGCCCCTGATTCTCACAGTAGTCCTTCCTCCCGGTCTTCCAGAGTTGTTGTTCACCTGCACACCTGAAACTCTACCGGCTAACGCCTGATTTAATGAGGATGCAGGACGTTCTCTAAGCGCCTCCGCACCTACAGATCCCACCGACCCTGTCAAATCGCTTCTTCTAGTGGTACCGTATCCAATCACAATCACTTCATCCAAGGCTGTAGCATCAGGTTGAAGTGTCACGTTGATCTCAGTTTGTGCACCTACAGTAAGTCGCTGAGGGGTATATCCTATATAAGAGAATATCAATTCCGCATCATCAGGAACCGTAAGGGAAAATTTACCATCAATATCCGTGATGGTTCCTAAAGTAGTTCCTGCCACAGAAACTGTAGCTCCGGGGAGGGGTAATCCGGTTTCATCAAATACTTTTCCTGTGACAGTTACATCTGCCACTTCCAAGATGGCTTCATTTGCATCCCTTGAAGAGATAGCCGCTGCATCCAACACATCTTTTTCTGCGGACTTTTCAATATCCGCTTGTTTTTTTTCTTCTCCGGTGATTTGATTATCTCCTGCTTGGCCCGCAAGGAGCAGAGGGCTAAATATTAGCTGTAGCATAAATCCATAAAGGATCCTTCTAGACTTCCACAAAAGTCGTCTACGTAAATTTATTTTCATGTTTTGAGAGGTTTATTATTATAGTTATTGACTTTAAACAATACTGTATATGCATCATAATACAGGTTCCGGTAGTGTGCAGCGAGGAATTTCCCGAAATATCAACTGCCCCTTATAAAGGTCTTCTGAAGTGTTACATAGACAATTAGTTTTAAATTTATGCTCAATTAAAAATCACACTCTTACCTGCACAGTTTACAATTGAAAACTGTATAACTAATTCACTTCTATAAAAAATAGGTTGCAGAGTTAAACTGCAAACCAATTAATCAATCTAAGAACTTTTGCTTTCAGATTTAAAGCAAATTATAATAAAACCCAATTATCAGAGGTCCATGAAAAAATGGACTCCAACAGCAATCAAAAACTTATACATCAAATCTATACGTCTTAAAAAGACGTGCTCATCCTAATGAAGAAAGTACCGGTTTCCTAAGAAAGCAAAACAACCTTTGGACGTTAATTGACTTTAAAAAAAACCGATAAATCCATACACTATCTCACCTACCAAATTAGAGAAAAAATTTAGCTTTCCAGATTCATTCAATAAAAAAATTGCAAAACTCACCCAAGCTTCAATCAATAGATTAGTTATTGCTTCCATTCGGACTAGGTGGTGTTTATACAATAACTTAAGTTAGATTAATGAAATGCTGATCCAGCCGCCGAAAACGGCACTTTTTAAGACACCTTAGGCTTTAAAATTCGGGTTGCTCTTAGCTGGATCCTGATATCATGAACGTGCAAAAATTTCTTTCTTCGCGCTATTAATGGAGATAGTCTAACGTCCGATTACTAAAAAAAATCTGTACGGTAATGATACACATGTTCACTGCAAATCAGCCTTAGCAACTTCAATGGCTTTTTTTTCAAATTGGAACAGCTATTGACTATATAAGTAAAAAAACAAAAAAATGATAAGCTTCTTACTCTGGTGTATTCTTTTTGTGCTCTGTTGGCCATTGGCTATTATAGGCTTATTTCTTTATCCTATCTTCTGGCTGATTTTGCTCCCTTTTAGACTTTTGGGCTTCGCTATAGATCTTTCTTTCGATTTTGTCCGAAATCTCTTTATGCTTCCATTCACTTTAGCAGGAAAGAGGTAGAACTTCCGGCTACTATTTTCGGTGATATTCCTTTACCAATTTCATAATCTTGTGAAAAATGGCCGAGTTTTCGTAAACGCCTCTGAAATCTCCCGAATGAGCTCCGTAAGCGAATACCGGAACCATAATTCCCGTATGATCATCGCTGTGATACCCCAGCTCCACAGTAGAAGAAGCCAGATCCCCCTGCGGAATGGAAACTCCACCTGTCTCGTGATCTGCCGTGATGATCAATAAGGTGTTTGGATTCGCATCTACATATCGGATTACGCTACCTATGACTTCGTCAAAATCCAACATCTCGGATACAATCATGGAAGTGCTGTTTGAATGTCCTCCCGAATCAATATTCGCAGCCTCCACCATCAAGAAGAACGGCATACCTTTTTTATCAAAAAAATCAAGCGCAAAAGCGGTGCTATTCAGCAAATAATCTCCTCTCCCATCCAGCTTTTTAGGCAAGGATTTCGGCGCGGCAAAATAGCCTATTCGACCCGCCTCTGTGATTTCTAAATTTTCACTCAGGACAAATCCTGCACTTTTCAATCTTTCTTTTTGGGATATAAACTTATCTCCTCCTCCACCTATAAATAAGTCTAATTTACTCTCTGGCAGATAAGCGGCAATCTGATCAGAATCATCACGCTCAGGATGATGAGCATAGAATGCCGCCGGGGTAGCCCCCGTCAATTGGTCCGTGGTAATGATCCCACTCGAGAAACCATACTCATCCAAAATATCCGGTAGATTGCTCAAGGGTCTTCCCTCAGTGTCTACTCCCAATGCACGGTTATTTGTTTTCTCTCCTGTCGCAAAGGCAGTCGCTCCTGCAGCCGAATCTGTGGTAAAATCATCCGCAGCCTGCGTTTTGACCAAGCCCATATTTTTCAGCTGTGTTAAACTGAGTTGATTGTCGTTAGCAACTAAAGCTGATGCTATCTGTGCCAATCCGTTTCCATCCCCGATCATCAAAATCACATTCTTCACCGGAACTTCCGCCCCATCCACCTCAAATTTTGGCCGGTAAACCTCATGCTTTGAGGTATTTTGATAGATATTTTCGCCCAATTTACTTAGGTATTCTGCCGCGTCTATAGGATGATCGGTATTGATATAGTCCTCGCCCATTTCATAAAATGCTTTCCATGCAGATTTACTGTCCGGAGAACCCCAAAATCTCACAGGTCTATCAAAACCATGAACCAAGTCAATGAAGTCCTGAACCTTTTTTCGCTCGCTTTCCACCATTCTTCCTTTTCCATTCCACACAGAAAACCGGCTAAAACTCAAACTCACCATTCCGATTTTGTCCCATGGCAAATCCTCAGTCAGTTCCAGACTTTGATAATCAAATAGCATCCAGTTCGGATAATTCCCATACTCCTCAGGTTTTGGCCTGTTGCCTGATACAATCAATTTCAAACCACCCGGATTATCAATGCTATAGAGCACATCTGAATAGTTCTTCATACTTTCCTCCAGCACTTTCAGCGTGGAATATGCCTCAGTCTTCAGATCTACCAGCAAATGAAAATCGACAGTGGGAATCACACCACTTTTTACTCCCTCAGTAATCGGATCTAAATACAGACTTTCGATGGTCTTCTTCGGATCAATGCTTTCAGGTTCATGCGCCGCCATCAGTTTTCCGTCTTTCAAAATCACATCTACTTCGATAGAAGCTGCCCCAGCCGAATATGCAGTCCAGAAAGGCACTTTTTGCAAGTAATCGTTGTGCGAGTGTATTTGAAATTGTGCTGAGTCTTGGGCAGAAGCCCCGAAGACCGTCAGAAGAAGGAGAACAGGAATAAAAAAGAATATACGCATTTCCAAAAATAGCTTTTTAATAGGATACGAAGACATACAGGAAGCTAAATGGCAAAGTCTTAACATATTGATAAAGTCAAAATTCCGTGCACCCCGGATGACTCCAGACATGAACATTAAAACTCCCTTAAAATAAAATAATTACGGCAAATCCTAACTTCCTCAAGCGCTATAAATTCATAACAAAAAGGTGACGCACTATTTCTGGAAATACTGCCAAAAAATCGAAAATTGCCAATTAAACTCAAAACAATGAAATCCGGCGTCTCCTTTATAATTTGGGCTTTTTGCCTATTCTTTTCATTGCATCTTTCTGCACAAAATCTAAAACTCAATCAGATCCAGGTAATCGGCAGTCACAACAGCTACAAAAGTGAAATGGCTCCTGAGCTATTGGAATATTTGGCAAAAGTAAATCCTGCTGCATCCCAGAGCCTTCAATATGCACATATCTCGCTGGAAGCACAGCTGGATATGGGTTTAAGGAACTTGGAACTGGATGTATTCCATGATCCGCAAGGAGGAAGATATGCTAATCCCAAAGGACTGGAAATCATAAAAAGCAGTGGGGGAACATTGCCGGACTACGATCCAACTGAGGCACTTTCCAAGCCGGGGCTAAAGCTTTTTCATGTGCAGGACCTGGATTTTCAATCCCATTATTTACTCTTTGCAAACGCGTTGAAAGCACTTAAGAAATGGAGTGAAAGCAACCCTGAACATTCTCCGATTTTTATATTGATCAATGCAAAAGATGGAAATATTCCCGGCACCCGCCCCACACTTCCCTTTACCGCTACAGCGCTCGATAGCATTGATTTGGAAATCAGGACACATTTGGGAATGGATAATCTGATCACTCCCGATCTCGTTAGAGGGGAATACGCTGATCTGGAAACTGCTATTCTCTCAGGAAACTGGCCAAGAGTGGATGAAGTAAGAGGTAAATTCCTTTTTGTTTTGGATGAAAATGAAGAAAAAATCGATCGATATCTCAGCGCCAAACCCTGGCTGAAAGATGCTGTGCTGTTTGTAAATAAGAAGGAAGGAAATCCTACAGCGGGGTTCCGGATAATAAACAATCCCATAAAAGATGAAGCATACATCCGTGATCTGGTCAAAAAGGGATATATGGTTAGAACCCGTGCAGACTCAGATACTAAAGAGGCCCGAGTGGATGATTACACTACATTCGAAAAAGCAAAGGTTTCAGGAGCACAGGTTATCACCACAGACTATTACCACACTTCAACTTTCTTCAAATCGGATTACAAAGTTAATTTTGAAGAAAACGTGTACGAAAGACCGAATCCGGTTTTGCCCAAAAACTAAAATCTCTGCTTCCTATTTTGAATAAAAACCACCTTATCCCAACGATTTTAGGAGCAGCATTGCAATTAGTCTGCTCCCACTCTCCACTGCTAGCCCAAACTAATGCTGCCGAAATAGCCTTTCTTTCCGACATACATCTTCAGGATGTTTATGCCGATTTGCAATCTGAAGATTTCAAAGGAGTTTTCAATCCTGCTACCGGCAAATTTGCCACGATTCGGACGATGAAGAGCCAGTTGAATTCTACGCGCCTTTTCAACGAAAATTACTTTGCCTTTATCAGCGCTTTGGAAGAACTAAAAACTAAAGGGATCCAAATAGTGGTTCTTCCCGGAGACTTCACTGATGACGGGCAGCCTATGAATGTCTTGGCTCTACGGAAAATCCTTGATCACTATGCTGAACATTCCGGGATGCGTTTCTTTTTGACCACCGGTAATCATGACCCTGTGAAGCCATATGGCGGAGTGGGCGGTAAAACTGACTTTCTCGGCACTGACGGATCAGAACAACCCATCGCGGGATCGGCAGACTTTTATTCCTCCGGAGATGTCGCCATATCTGAGCAAATCAACTTCTGGGGATACGAAGAAATCACGCATACACTGGGGGATTTTGGTTTTTTCCCCGACGAAAAAGACATCTTCTGGACACACCCATTTGAAGAATTTGACTACGAAAAGTATGACTTCCACCGGACAAACGCATCTGCTGATCTTGAAAGTCGGGTTTATCCCCTGGAAGGCTCCGGTTTATCGTTGCCGGACGCCAGCTATGTAGTAGAGCCTGTAGAAGGAATCTGGTTGCTGGCGCTGGACGGGAATGTTTATACCTATTCGGGAGGAGAAACCAATCCCAAGTGGAAAGGCTCCTCAATAGGGTTCAATCAAGCGGCAATTCATAAAAAACATCAGCTGGATTGGATCAGGAAAGTGACAAGCGAAGCAGAGAAAAGAGGAAAAATCGTGATCTCTTTCAGTCATTATCCATTGGTAGAATTCCATGACGGCGCTTCTGATGACATGAAATCCCTGTTTGGCACAAAAAAATTTCAACTAGAACGGGTTCCCCATACAGAAACCAGTAAGCTATATGCTGAAGCAGGCATCAAAATACACTTTGCCGGACATATGCATATCAATGACACCGGACTTTACCAAGATCAATCATCCAACACCATGTATAATATTCAAGTACCTTCCTTGGCTGCTTTTCCCCCAGCCTATAAAACGGCAAAAATCACCAACCGGAGCAAATTTGAGATTGAGACCATTTCTCTCACTGAAGTGGAACACATGAACGAATTCTTCGATCTATACCGGATGGAGCATCGCTGGCTGCTGGAAAATCAGAGCCCGGGAATTTGGGATAGTACGATTTTGGCTTCCAAGGACTATTTGGAATACACCAGAAATCATTTGCTGGAGTTGACAAGATCAAGATTTATTCCTTCCGATTGGCCGGAAAATCTTGCCCTGCTTCTGGGAAACTTATCAAATCAGGAACTGGATCAATGGAGCAAGATGGATGAAAAGGATGGAAACCATTTTCTTGGCGAAAAATTGAAAGCCCTGAAAACTAACTTTGACGCAGACAAAAAAGACCGGCATATCATCGATGATTTCTACCTATTAAAAAATGGGGATGAGTTAGGGAAAAAACTGATTCCAGCCAATAGGATTGCTTTTTATGAGGAGCTGCTTGCTACAGTTTCCGCCAAAACTTTGAGTACCGAAACCAATCTAACTAATGATCTCCTTCAGTTCTTTGGGATTTTCGAAAAGCTTATCCATTCACTTCCTTCCGATCATTTCTCCATCGATCTGAAAAACAATACCATTCATCGAATAGACTAACTTTCTCTTCATTCCCCCATTCGTGCTTTATCAATGTCCTCCATGCCGCCGTTTGTGTCGTCACGAATGGCCTACTTTTCGGTTTGTGAGACACAAACCGAGTTGGAGAGTGAGACACTCAAGATTATAATAAAAGCCGATGAGAATTGAATCTCATCGGCTTTTTTACGCCCCCGTTCGTGTCATCACGAACGGCACTCATTTCGGTTTGTGAAGACACAAACCGAGGCGAAGGACCTGTGACACAAACTGAGGCGGAGAGTGAGATACTCCAGAGGTTTTAATAACCTGGGTTTTGTACTAAAAATCCCGGTTCACTTGACGCACCGTCCATAGCTCTTTGGGGAATAGGGAATAACCGTTTGTTCACATTGGTATCATTCTTCTCCGTCCAGCTATCCTCATATTTACCAAAGCGTATTTGGTAGTTTCTTCTATGTCCTTCCCAATACAGCTCAAATCCGGATTCCCTGAAAAGCACATTCAGGTCAATTGAATTCAAAGGAGCCGGTGTCTGTGCCGGGCGAGCATTTCTGGAAGTCCTTAAGGTATTGATATCTTCCAATGCTCCGGCATTGTCTCCTTTTCTCAGTTTGGCTTCAGCACGCATCAAATAAATCTCTCCCAAGCGGATCAAGACTAAATCGACACTGCTAAAGTTACAACAATCAGGAGCTGTATGACTAAACTGATACTTTGAGAACCGGTACCCTGCATTATGCAAGCTGCCCTCATTTGTAAAATCAACTTTGAGTGTATGATCAACATAACGGATGTTTGCACCGCTGCTTCTTCTATTGATCACCGGGTATATTTTCACCTTTCCATCTGAGTCAGTCATTATATTTCCGCTCCCATCTTTTCTCGGTCCCCATATGATATTCCTGAGAATCCCTCTGTCTATTTCAAATTGTTTTGCGTCAATAGTATAGAAATGATTTGCATCATTCGTAGGATTTACCCCGGTAAGATCCTTTAGATTTTCAGGAATTATCGTGTTCTCTTTGAAGAAACGGGCATCGGCATCGGCAGGATCCACATTACCATAAGCTTCCACCCAAGTTTGAAAGAAATCCGGGGTTACCCCTACCGCATCGGTTCCACGTGTATTTGGGAATTCCGGTCTTGGGATCAGGTCTCCGGATATCGGCCAATAAGCCCATCGGCTATGTTCGTTCTGAAGTACCCCTCTTTGATCAAGAGAAAATATGATTTCAGGATTCTTATCGTTACCATCATCAAACAATTCAAAATATTCAGCAGACAATGAATAAGGCCCGCTGATAATTTCATTTGTGTATTGTATTACCTTATCCATATCCTCTGTTCTAAAATCAGGTGTACCATATGGATCTCTATACACGGCAGCATTCAGGTATAAACGCGCCAACAATGCACTTACTGCATGTTTGTTTAACCTACCGGGCCCCTTATTGCTATTGATCACATTCACTACTGACAATAACTCTGTCTCGATATAGCTGATTGCTTCTTGGCCTCTGAGAATTTCTGATAGTTGGTCAGAAGCATTTTTCTTGAAAACAAGTCCCCAATTGTCCAGTACCAGCATATTAAGGTAGGCCTTCATGGCAATCATTTCATACAAGGCGTCTTGGGCGGCTGAATTGCCATTTTCCACTTCCAATCGCAGTCTCTCCTCTGCCAAAACGGCCCTGGACAATGTCTGGGCTATGGCGGTCCAAGTATCTCCCACCAGACTATTGGTAGAAGTCATTAGATGCTGGTGGATCGCAAGAAACTTGCCTCCATCAAACCAATCCGTTCCTCCACGATAAGGAAGTATTCCCTCATCAGAAGCTACCTCTTGCAGTCCAAAATTGACTGTGTGCAACCACACCTGTCTTAGCATACCATATACGGGAGCAATGGATCCGCTTACAGCTTCCGCTTGGCCGGTTCCTGTCAATGACTCATCAAGGATTTCCTCATCCAAGTTGGTACAACTTAGAAATGCGAGTAAAAAAGCCGCTATGGGAAGGATTTTGTGAAATCTGATATTTTTCATGTGTTTATAATTATTTTCTATTGGCCACATGGAATCTCGCATGCAGGATAATCATCCCTCTCCCGAAGCAAGTTCGGGACAAGTTGTGTGTCGTCTTCGACATGCTCGATTTCATCTGTTTCATCTGTTTATATTTTTTTAAATGATTTAATAATCATCTATTTTCTTTTTAGAAGGTTAAGTTCAGGTTGATCGAAAATGTTCTTGCCCTAGGATAGGTAAAACGGTCGACACCAAAGGTTTGGATTCCACCGGAAGTGGAACCTGTGTTGACTTCCGGATCAAATCCGGAATAATTGGTGATCACGAACAAGTTTTGTCCTGTGACAGAAAGGCGGATATTTTGGAAAGCATCCCCCAATCCTATCATGTCTGATTTCATATTGTAGCCTAGTGTAGCGTTGTTCAATCGGAAAAACGAGCCACTCTCCAGGAATCTGGTAGAAACAGTGTTGGAATTGTTAAAAGACTCTTCAGGATATTGAGCTGCAAAATCCGTCGTGTTATTGGATCTGGACAATTGAGCTTTGGTGAACAATGACATGGCCGTATGATTATAAATCTTGCTTCCCGCCGTACCGTTGAAATTCAACCCTAAGTCAAAAGCCTTGTACTTGAAGTTCGTATGAAACCCATAGATGAATTTAGGAATTGCGCTTCCCACCACACTACGGTCATTGTCCAAGACTTGACCATCTCCATTGATGTCCTTAAATCTATTCACACCATCTTCAGTTATTCCATCAAACTGAAGCATGTAGAATGCGCCGATAGGATGATTATTGATATATCCGTTAATAGTGGCACCTGTTTGACCCGCACCTTGAGCTGCCCCGGTAGTCAATACAGAATACGGTGAGTCTTTTACTTCATTTTGAATAAAAGTCACATTACCACCAATAGTATAAGAGAAAGATCCATGTTCGTTGCCGGCATAATCCAACCCTATTTCAACTCCACTGTTATGGATTTTCATATCCTTGATGTTGGACCAATATGTAGGAGTAGGCTCAACAGGGTCGGCAGGAACTACTTCCAGTAATATATTGGAAGACACTTTATTGAAGTAATCCAACGTACCTGTCAATCGGTGATTAAAAAATGCAAAATCAATTCCCAGATCTATTTGGCTAGATACCTCCCATTGCAAATCAGGGTTTGCCAAGCGGGTAAACACAATTCCATAAGGATAACCATCCAATGATGTGGCATCGGTATCTATAGGATAAGTATTGAAACTACCTGATCCTTCAGAGGTTCTATCTTCAGAATAACTGGCTTTAGTGATCTTGGATGGAATTTCCTGATTCCCGGTTTTGCCCCAGCTTCCACGAACTTTTAGGTTATTGAAGATTGAGTTGGCCATGAAATTTTCCTTGGTGACATTCCAGCCCAGGGCTAAAGAAGGGAAGTAACCATACTTGTTATTCTCACCAAACTTGGATGATCCATCTGCTCTAAGCGTAGCTGTAAACAAATACTTATCTGCGTAGATGTAGTTCAGTCTACCAAAGAAAGACTGTAATTCGTTCTTCACCGCAGATGAATTGACTGTAGTAGGATACTTAGTGGTACTATTATGGTCTTGGTACCTAGGCTCGATATTATTATCTGCAAAGCCTCTAGCAGAAGTCAACCTATATTCGTCCAGGAATGTCTGGTAAGAATGTCCGGCCAACACAGTTACATTGTGGACATTTGTATTCCAATTGTAAGTCAGGGTATTTTCGACCAGTTGATTGGTATTGGCACTTATTCCTTCGTCCAATGTCCCATCCGACACATTTGACTCATTGATCACTCCTGTAAAGGGTCTGTACTGCTGATATCTGTTTGTACTGGAATAATCCACGCCAAGATTCAACTTGTATGTAAGTCCGTCAACTATTTCAAAAGAAGGGGAAACCGTAGCCAAAATACGATTGTTGGAGGCGTTATCACTATATAATTCATTCCTCTTCAGTGGGTTCAACGTATTGGTCTCCAATAAGGTAGGTTCACCATTTGTGTATGCCGGAATTGTCGGGTTTAAGCTGAGCATATCACTGATTATGGATGTGATGCTTGGTCTCAAATTTTGGGTATGAGAAGCTGTCAGGTTGTAATCGACGATCAGTCTACCGTTGAACGCCTTCTGATTCATGTTTAATTTACCTGAGTAACGCTTCAACTCGCTATTCTTCAGAATACCTTCTTGATCCTGATAGCCTACTGAGGTGAAATAGGAAAACTTCTCCGTGCTGGCTCCACTCATAGAGAAATTGTAATCCTGAGAGAATCCGGTTTGTGTCAGTTCATCTTGCCAATCGGTATCTCCACCAAAATCCAGCAAAGCTCCACCCGCAGCCACTACTTGGCGACGGAACTCATCTGTATCGAATACATCTATTTTTCTAGCCAAAGATGACCATGCTGAGGAAGCAGAAAAATTCATTTGGGTAGTTCCTTTTTTCCCTTTTTTGGTAGTGATTACTACTACTCCGTTTGAGGCACGCGAGCCATACAGGGCTGTAGCACTGGCATCCTTTAGCACATCGATACTTTCTATATCATTGGGATTAAGGAAGTTTAGGGGATTTGAGGCAATTCCTGTATCGGAATTATCCAGCAAAAAGCCATCAATTACATAAAGAGGCTGAGTACCTGAACGTAAGCTTCCTACACCTCTAATAATCACATTTTGTGCGGCCCCGGGCTCACCACTGGTGGAGGTAATGTTCACACCGGCAATTTTCCCCTGTAAAAGATCTACGGGATTTGAAACCAACCCTTTATTGAAGTCTTCACTTTTAACGGAACCGATGGCACCGGTGACATCTGACCTCTTTTGGGTACCATAGCCGACTACCACCAATTCATCCAATTGCGTAGCATCAGGCATCAATTGGACATCTATAATAGATTGTCCATTCACTGAAATCTCTTGCAAAACATATCCCACATAAGAAATCTGAAGGACGGCATCTTCTCCAACCTCAATAGAAAACTTTCCATCAAGATCTGTTACTGTACCGTTAACCGATCCCTTAACCCGAACCGTTGCGCCGGGGAGGGGCTCTCCTGTTTCATCCGTTACCGTACCGGAGATTGATTGTAGAATGGGCACTATATCGGTGATCGGACCACTTGCTTCCAGCCCTCCGTCATGTTCAATATCCTTGGCGACTAGATGTGATGGACCGGTATTCAATCCGGCCCATATAATCATACATGCGGAAGCACGTATGATTTTAGACAATGGTAATTTTGAATGCATAAAATGTTAGTATTGGATGACTAAGAATTTTTTCAATAGATTATTTTCGAAAGTCCGTTGCAACGACCCTCCTTTTTAATTCCAATCTCAAAAGTATATTATATACCACATTGGCTTGTTAAGCTATCTTTAGGGTTATATTAAGCTATAACCTGATTATCCGCAATGATGCCGGCCACCTTAGATACTTCGCTTACCGGTCGTCACTACAGGCAAGCGCAGTTGCCTAAATATTAAAATATGCCAAATCTTATGTCGCTTATTCTTCTTTAATTGGAAGAAATGCAAACAAATACACAATATAAATACAATATTATTTCATTACATCCAAATTTCCATTTCAGTAGTTTTGGCTTTGAAATCTGTAAAAAGGGTTGTTATTTTCTCTTAATCTGTTTAGCAGGAACATTTTTTTTCTCAAACTCCCGGTAGATTTGCAAGTATGGCAGTGAAAATGCATAGCTTCAACTATTCTTTCATTTAAGAAACTTATCTATCCTTATCAAAAGATCTAACTACACGGATGTGTCAAAAACGGCATTTAAAGCACTTTTTATCCTGCTTATATTTTCCTGCCTAATTGTAGATATTTTTGCCCAAGATGTGAATGACACTTCAAAAATCTCCATGGCCCAAAAAGCTTTGGATAGGGGAAAGGATTTTATTACCAGATCGAACAGGGATACTGTGCTTGTAGAAAAAGCTGAGGAGAAATTTCTTCCTTATGAAGGTATGATCATCAGAAATATTACAGTAGAGAATCTTGGGTTTGAATTTTCTATTTATGGCCGACAAAAACCAATAGTCCAGAAAGTAGGTAGAATTGCAAATAAACTGCACACCAATACCCGGGAAAAAACCATCCGTCAACATCTTTTCATCAAGCCAAACCAGCGTCTGAATCCCTATAAAATCGGTGATAATGAGCGGTTTCTTAGAGACCAGGCTTTTATCTTGGAAAGCAGGATCGTAGCCACTCAGGTTCCCGACACCGACTCTGTGGACTTGGTGGTAATCAGCCGGGATATTTTCAGTATAGGAGGATCCGTAGGCGGAAGCTTACCGGTGGCCCCCTTATTTAAAATTTACGATGCTAATGTAGATGGAAGAGCTCAGGGATTCGAGTTTGATATTTTATATGATATGGATAGAAAGCCAAAGACGGGAGTGGCATTTGCTTACACTAAAAGCAGTGTAATGGGGAGCTTGGCAGATTTTGCAGTAAATTATACCCAGTTGAATTCCGGTATAAGCTTAGGTGAAGAAAAAGAATATTCCATGGGAATTAGTCTGGAAAGACCCTTAGTCTCGCCCTATTCCAAATTAGCCGGAGGAGCCGGATGGAGTCAAAACTGGTCGAAGAATGTAGACTCCAAGCCGGATTCAGTTTTTCTTGACTATAAATACAATGTGAGCAATCTGTGGATAGGATATAACTTTGGCTCGGAGAAAGCACTACAGGACAGAAGTAGAAAATTTGTCGCACTTCGGGCTTTTGATGGGTATTTTCTCAGTTATCCCGACCAAGAGGAGATAGGGCTGGAGAGGAAGTACCGCAACAGTAGAGGGGTTTTGGCTGAGTTTACCCTGTATGAGCAAGACTTCTTCAAAACCCAATATGTTTATGGCTTTGGACTTACAGAAGATATTCCTTTTGGGTGTAACCTATCCGCCACATTAGGGTATACCAAGACCCTGGGATTTGCAAGACCTTACGCAGATGTAAATCTGAACTATAAAGGAGCACCCGGTAATGGGAGTTTCTATGACGTGACGTTGAATGCTGCTAGCTATTTTCGAAATGGAAGAACGGAAGATGTCGCAATCCAAACTGGCGGAACCTTCTATACCCAAGCCTATTCTATAGGCAAATACAAAATCAGAAGTAATGCATCAGCATTTTATACCCAGCTTTTCGACGGAGTCACCAACGAGTGGCTGACGATTCGCGGCAACACTATTCCGGGACTGAGAGTAGAGGAAGTCGATGCCACCCAGCGGATGTCCCTTAGTTTTGAATCCAGTCTCTTCACACCTTGGTCGCTTATTGGATTTCGTATAGCGCCTTTTTCCTCTTTTTATTGGGCAAAACTGAAATGCTCTACATGCGAAGATAAATACCGGAATTTCACGGGTATAAGCCTTGGGTTGAGAACGCGGAATGAGAACCTAATCTTTGGAACCCTAGAAATAAAAGGAACTTATATCCCAAATGATGATGAAGGACAGCCCAAATTTGCCGTTAGTTTCCGTAAAAACTTGCGGTTTAGAAGATCTGATGTGTATGTAAATCAGCCTTCACTGATCAATTACAATTAATTTTTGAACCCGAACTATGCCGATTTGGAGGAACTTAGAAGAAGAAATTTAAAACCACCAACAGCCACAAACTATGCCTTTACCTAAACCTATCCGCGGAATTATTCCGCCTATGATCACACCAATTCATGAAGATTTTACGCTGGATTATCCTAGTTTAATCAAAACCATCGAGTACATCATTTCGAATGGTGTCCACGGGCTTTTCATACTTGGTACTACTGGAGAGTTTTCCAGCCTAAGTTCAGATGTGAAAAATGAGCTGATTTCCATGACCTGCGCCAAAGTCGATGGGCGCATACCGGTCCTAGTTGGAATTACCGACTGCTCATTCAATGAGAGTTTAAATCTTGCCGTGAAGGCTAAGGACTCCGGAGCAAAGGCTGTAGTCGCTGCTCCACCTTTCTATATGAATCTGGATCAGAAAGAACTAATCAATTATTATGAAAAGCTTGCTGACCGTGTTGAACTACCGCTTTTGCTATATAATATCCCCTCCCACACAGGGCTCAAAATTGATCCGGACTCTGTTCTGACACTCTCAGGGCATCCGAATATTATAGGCATTAAAGACAGTTCAGGGGACCTATCCTACTTTGAATTCCTAACAGCATTGCTTACTGAAAAACCGGATTTTACCATTTTGGTGGGACCTGAGGAATATCTGGTAGAAACGATGAACATGGGCGGACATGGCGGAGTCTGCGGAGGAGCCAATCTATTTCCTGAGCTCTATGTCAAGCTCTATGAGGCTGTTCGGTCCAAAAATGCAGACCGTATCGAAACCCTAGAAGTGACTGTGCTTTTTTTAAGCAAAAATCTCTATAGTCATGGAAATTATCAATCTGACTATCTGAAAGGGCTAAAAGCTTCCATGTCCTTCTCAGGCCTATGTAAAGATATCTTGGCACTGCCGCTTTTTGCTTATACAGATGAAGAAAAAGAAAGTCTTCGCAAGAAATATAATGTGGTAGAATCCAGAGTAAAAACTAGCCTTTACAAGCAAACTGAATAATCCGCTTCAAATTCCAATACAAGATTCTGAGCATTGAAAATTGCTTCAACTATAGTTTTTCCGCAATAAAAAACGAGCGACTTGTAATCCAAATCGCTCGTTTTAGTCAATTTTTCTCTCTGGACACAGATTTACATCTCTTTCATTTCAGAGACTATTTTGGTGATGGTCTGTTTTGCATCTCCGAATAGCATCAGGCAATTTGGATAGCCGAACAACTCGTTTTCCACACCTGCATAGCCCTTGCCCATACTTCTCTTACTGACGATTACCGTCCTGGCTTTATCCGCATTTAAGATAGGCATTCCGTAAATCGGACTTTGGGGATTGTTTCTGGCAGCAGGATTTACCACATCATTTGCTCCGACGATAAGAACCAAATCCGTATTTGGAAATTCGTCGTTGATGGATTCCATTTCTATCAGCTTGTCATAGGAGATATTTGCCTCCGCCAGCAGTACGTTCATATGTCCCGGCATTCTGCCTGCCACCGGGTGAATGGCAAATTTGAAATCAATGTTACGTTTTTCGCATTGCTCCATCAGCTCACGAATGACATGCTGAGCCTGGGCTACAGCCATTCCATAACCCGGAACCACGATGACAGAAGAAACTCCGTCAAACAGCATAGCGGTCTCTTCCACTCCTATTTCCTTCACAGAAATAGAAGGACCGTCGCCTTGAGTCTCATTCACTGTCTGCCCAAATCCACCCAAAAGCACATTGATCAACGATCGGTTCATGGCTTTGCACATAATCTGAGTAAGGATAATTCCGGACGCTCCTACTAGAGAACCTGCTACGATCAGCACATTGTTGTTCAGAATAAAACCGGTAGCACAAGCCGCCATCCCTGAGTAAGAATTCAGTAAGGAAATCACTACCGGCATATCTGCACCTCCGATAGGAATCACAGTCAGGATCCCCAAAACCAATGCAATCGCTATCAGAACGATTATCAAGATCGGGTCAGTCTGGTCAATTACGGTGAAGACCGCTGCGGTCAAAAACCCTAAAAACAAAATCAGATTTATAGGATGCTGCCCTTTGAATGTAATCGGCGAACCAGAGATATTCCCATTTAGCTTCAAGTAGGCTACCAATGATCCGGTGAAGGTGAGTCCACCTATAAACACAGAAACAATGATACTGATCACTGTCACCAGTTCGATAGATTCCATATTGACATCAGTCCTTAGGAAATAGTCTGAAAGGGCTACTGAAAATGAGGCCAATCCACCGAATCCGTTGAATATTGCAACCATTTCGGGCATTTTGGTCATTTCCACTTTATTGGCATAATAAAGGCCAATGGCCGATCCCAAGACAATACATGCAAAAATCTCAACCAAAGAAATGGCATCAATCTGAACCATCGTAGCCAATATGGCTATAAACATCCCCAACGCAGAAATACGGTTTCCTTTTCTGGCCGACTGGGTTTTATTCAACATTTTGATCCCCAGCACAAACAAGATGGAGGCGATCAAATAGGCTAATTCTATTGCTAAACTCATTTTTTCTTGAACATTTTAAGCATACGATCTGTGACAGTGTAGCCGCCGACTACGTTGATGGTGGCCAGCACCAAGGCTGCCATTCCCAGCCATTTGCTTAGGGTGGTATAGCCCATTTCATTGCAGGCCAAAAGTGCTCCCACGATGGTAATCCCGGAAATCGCGTTGGATCCGGACATCAACGGTGTGTGCAAGGTGGGGGGAACTTTCGCGATCAGCTCAAATCCCAAGAAACTTGCAAGAACAAGTATATAAATCAGAATAATCAATGCTTCTGAGCTCATAATTTGAAGAGGTTATTTCTTACTTATTTAATATTTTATTTGTGAATTCATGAACTATCTGACCTTCATAAGTGATCAAAACACCTTTGGTGATTTCTTCCTCACGGTCGAGATTAAATCCGTCTTTGGTAGCCAAATGAAGCAGCAGTGTACTGATATTGGTCGCATAGAGCTGGCTTGCATTGGTGGACATCAATGAAGGCAAGTTTGACTCACCTATGATGGTCACGCCATGTTTGCGCACAATTTGATCCTTCTCGGATATCTCACAATTTCCTCCGGATTCTACCGCCATATCCACGATCACAGCACCTTTTTTCATACTCTTGACCATTTCCTCCGTCACTAGAATGGGCGATTTTTTTCCCATGACCAGCGCAGTGGTAATTACAAGATCAGAATCCTTGATTTTACTTTGGATGAGTTCCTTTTGCTTTTGCAAAAATTCCGCAGAAACTTCAGAAGCATATCCTCCTTCTACTTTCACATCCCCGGCTCCTTCTACAGTCAAAAACCGACCACCCAAAGACTCCACCTGCTCCTTGGTCTCAGGTCGCACATCAGTGACTTCCACCACTGCGCCAAGTCTCTTGGCGGTAGCTATCGCCTGAAGACCTGCCACACCGGCTCCGAAAATCAAGACCTTCGCGGGAGTAATCGTACCCGAGGCTGTCATCATCAGCGGAAAAATCTTCTCCAAATAATTAGCTCCCAAAATCACAGATTTATATCCTGCAAGATTAGCCTGTGAACTCAAGCAGTCCATTTTCTGTGCTCTGGAAATCCTAGGGACAGCATCCATGGAAAAGGACATGATGGATTTCTTATTCATTTCGTCCAGTATCTCCGGATAGTTGTAGGCATACATAATGGAGATACAGGCACTGCCATTTTGCATTTGGGCTATTTCCTCTTTGGAGAAAAGGTTGACTTTCAGCAGCACATCCGATGAGAATACTTCCTGAGGATTCCCTAGAGTTGCTCCTGCATTACTATAATCCTCATCAGAAAAATTTGACCCCAGTCCGGCTCCATGCTCTACAGTAACAGAAAACTCTTTCTTGATTAATTGCTTGATGACTTCAGGACTGAGTGCAACCCTGTGCTCACCCTCCTTCGTCTCTTTTAAAACTCCTATTTTCATTTTAGGCTTGTTTGAATTGTTTCTTTCAAAGCTATTGCGTTTCAATATATTCAAAGAAACTAGGATTATTTTGTAAAGGCTACCTGCATTAGCCTGATTTTTTACTATTTCTTGATATTATCTATTGCCAAACGAATAGTTTATGGAATTTTATTTAACCAAAAAATCACATTAATCCGCTTTATGCCATCGATTGCACAGAATTTCATAACCTACTTCCCGGATATGGTAACAATTTTGTAAAACATAACCGCTTCCAGCACCCTATCTTGGCTGAAATTTGCTTTTTAACCGTTTTTAGATTTTACCACTGGTCATTCTTTTTTAATGGTTAAAAACAAACAGGACTCATCCAAAAAAATAAATTTCTATTTTAGATTACTTAATTGACCTTAAACTAATAACCTCATGCGCAAACCCCAGAAAAATTCTAACGGGCAAACCCGACGGGATTTTATTAAAAATGCAGCGATTGCCTCCTCTTTTATGATTGTTCCCCGGCATGTTCTGGGTGGAGTGGGATTTATAGCTCCAAGTGACCAATTGAATCTAGCGGCAATCGGAGCCGGTGGAAAAGGTGCCAGCGATATTAGAAACGCATCAGTAAATGGCCGCGAACGTGTGACTGCACTTTGTGATGTTGATTTTTCGGGATCTGCCAAAGCATCGGTAGAGAGATTCCCTGACGCGAAGCGCTATGCTGATTTCCGCGAAATGCTGGACAAAGAGAAAGATATCGATGCAGTGACTATTTCCACTCCCGATCATGTCCATGGACCTGCTGCCAAATATGCCATGGAACGTGGAAAGCACGTGTATGTGCAAAAACCCATGACCCATAACATCAAAGAGGCAAGGATGCTCACTGAGATGGCCAGAAGCCAAAAAGTGGTCACTCAAATGGGTAATCAGGGTGGCTCCAATGAGCTGCTGAAAATGGTACAAAAATGGGTAGATGATGACAAAATAGGTAAGATATCCAAAGTAGAAGTCTGGACTAACAGACCTGTATGGCCCCAAGGAGGCGCTTTTCCCAAGCCTCAGCCCGGCACCAAGCCAGATGCTTTGAACTGGGATCTATGGCTAGGTCCATCCCCCGAGATTCCTTACACCCCGGAACTTCACCCCTTCAGCTGGAGAGGCTGGTGGAATTACGGTACAGGTGCACTAGGCGATGTAGGGTGTCACTTGATCGATATACCTTTCAGAACACTAGGCTTACACTATCCTACCGATGCTGAATGCAGCGTAGGTTCAGTGTACAGCGGCATGTGGACTCCGGATTATCATCCTGATGGCTGTCCTGCTTCCTCGTTCATCACATTGAATTTTGCGGCTACCGCCAAAAGTAAATCCCCTATCACCATGACGTGGATGGACGGCGGCATCAAGCCTGCACATCCGGACATCATTCCTACAGATCATGAAATCGGAGGTGGGGCAAATGGTGTTTTGATCATAGGTGAAAAAGGCATAATCTCCACCAATATCAATGACAGCTCTCCTTTGATGCCAAAATTGTATCTCAATGACGGGACACAAGAATTCGGCCCGGAAACTGAAGAAAATATCGAACCTGAATACGGTCACCAGAGAAAATGGGTGGATGCATGTAAGGCGGGTTTTGGAAGCGAAGAACACAAAGGACTTACTTCCTCGTTTGACTATGCAGGGCCGATGACCGAAACTGTTCTGATGGGTAATCTTGCTATCCGTAGCTATATGCTTCGCAGAGAAAACAGCAAAGGTCAGCCTGAATTCTATGGACGCAAAAAATTACTTTGGGATGGGGACAAACTTCTCATCACAAACTTTGAAGAAGCCAACCAATTCGTAGGAAGGACGTATAGGAAAGGATGGGAGATATAATTCATCCCTCAGAATAAATCATTCGAAACCCGTTCAAGCTGATTTTGAACGGGTTTCGATATTTTAGTATAGAAGTATAAATTAGCCATATCGAGAATCTTCCAAGCCCAAAATCTTAAGTTTTCCTCTAGTTTGAGTGAATCTGAAGGTTTTTTTGGGTGAGAAATACAGTTTTTTGAATAAAAAAACCAATAAAAACTGTAGAAGGAAGTAATAGTAAATAGGATTTTATCCATAAATACTTTGCTTATTTTTTTTTTAAACCATAAGCATTCTTAGATTGGCAGGAATTAAACAATTAAAAATGGCACAAATGATTAAAAAGGGAAAAGAGCTAATTCGTATCTGCCCGACCAACACGCTTAAAATTGAATATTCTGTCGATGAAGGCGAGACTTGGAGTCAACGATATATGGGAAATCCAGCCAGTCCCGGAGAATTTACCGACTTGGCAGATGGTGGCAAAGAATTACTTGCAGAAGGCCCAAAAGGCAGTTTTTACTCTAAGAACAAAGGTAAATCCTGGCATAAAAGATAATAATCCTTCAGAAATATCCTCTATTAGTATAGCTATTTAGTTGTTCTTTGTTTCCGAATTTATGCCAGTATTGAGGTTAAAATAAACTTCACCTTATCAAGCTGAGGTGCACACCTATAGCTCACTTCACAAGTGAAGATGGTAGGGATCATTGGCATCATAGCGGATAAACATTGAAATAATTTACACATCAGCTGTCATGAATACTTATTCCGATTCCGGTGATAAACCTGAATGATACTCAGCGGATTTTAAAATCATCTAATTCACTTGAAAGCTCAATCCATCTATTGCATCCGGGAACGAAGGTTAACCAAAACCAAGCTCAGTGCACACACAGTTCTACTTGTCTTTCAATGCATTTGTTGATCCGGTTAATCAAACTCCGGAGTTTGTTGGAAACATCTACGAATAAAGCAATCTTAATTAAAGCTTAACCCCTATTTTAGCTTATGGGCAAAATCCAAGACACCGAAGTAAGATGGGGGATTCTAGGCGTGGGAAATGTCTGCGAAGTCAAATCCGCACCGGCAATGAATCTCATCCCCAATAGCAAAATCGCGGCGGTCATGCGCCGCTCGGAAGAGAAAGTAAGAGACTACGCCGGACGGCATGGGATCCCCAAGTGGTACACTTCAGCCAACGAGCTGATTAATGACCCGGAAGTAAATGCGATCTACATCGCCACCCCTCCAAATGCTCATTTGGAACTGGCAAAACTTGCTGCAGCGGCCGGCAAACCTGTGTATGTGGAAAAGCCCATGGCCCGATCACATGCTGAGTGCCTGGAGATGATTGAAGTTTGCGAGAAAGCCAACGTCCCACTTTATGTAGCCTATTATCGAAGAGAGCTGCCGCACTTTCGCAAAATCAAAGAGCTGATCACAGAAGGGGCTCTTGGGGATATCCGTACTGTTCATATAAATCTGAAGCAAAAGCCCGATGCCACTTTAATCACAAAAGTGGACACCAATTGGCGGGTAGATCCCGAACTTGCCGGTGGTGGATACTTCTTTGACCTGGCATCTCATCAGCTAGACTTATTAGATTTTTTCTTTGGAAAAATCACCCATGCAAATGGATTTGCGGCTAACCAAGCAAATACTTATAAAGCTGAAGACATCGTCATAGGGAGTTTTGTATTTGAAAGCGGAGTTCTGGGCACGGGAAATTGGTGCTTCAGCACCGCTGCAAATGCTGAAATAGATGAGACAACGATCTATGGAAGTGAAGGAACAATCCAATTTGAGACCTTTGGAAAAGGGGAATTTACCCTTATTACAGATGAAAGGGGAATTGAAAGTTTCAACTTTGCCCTTCCCAAGCACATTCAGGAACCCTTGATCAAAACTATAGTAGGCGATCTACTTGGAACCGAAACGTGCAAAAGTACAGGAACCAGTGGAGCAAGAGCAAACTGGGTGATGGATCAACTGGTGAAACAGAAAATCTGAGTTTTTTAACCACGAAGAGCACAAAGGACACGCAAAGTACGCAGCTGATCTTTAACTTCATTTCCATCATCTCGGTTTTTCCGCCTCGGTTTGTGTCACAAACCGAAATATGATTGGAAACTTAACCAAACCTAAAAATCGATAACTTCGATAACTTTTTCGTGAGTGACACTCACATAGGCTTTAACTGCCATACGTGAATATTCCTTGCCATCATCCGAATTTTCTTACCCTCACTTGAGTTTACTCTAGCAGGTGGCATTTCGCTGCTTTTCAGCTAACCCTTTTTAATTAGTATAAGCAATGGATTTAAAATTAGAAGACAAAAAAGCATTTATAAGCGGATCCACCGCAGGGATTGGATTTGCTATCGCAAAGAGATTTCTAGTGGAAGGAGCCTCAGTAGTTGTTAACGGCAGATCACAGGAGAGTGTGGACACGGCAATTGCAATACTGAAATCAGAAACCGGCAGTGATAAAGTAAGTGGAATCCCTGCTGATTTCTCCAAAGTGGAAGAAGTAAACAACCTACTAAACGTCCTTCCTGAAGTCGATATTTTGATCAATAACGCAGGGATTTTTGAGCCGAAAGCCTTTGCAGAAATCCCTGATGAAGATTGGTTTAGATTCTTCGAAATGAACGTGATGAGCGGAATCCGCCTTTCCAGACAGTATTTCCCGAAAATGCTCGCAAAAAATTGGGGAAGGATAATTTTCATTTCCAGTGAGTCTGGCGTTTTCATACCTGACGAAATGATCCATTATGGCATGACCAAAACAGCCCAATTAGCAGTAGCAAGAGGATTGGCTGAGCTTACCAAAGGAAGTAATGTCACGGTAAACTCAATCCTGCCCGGTCCAACCAAATCAAAAGGTGTAGGCAAATTCTTAGAAGACTTATCCGAATCCACCGGTAAATCAATACAGAAAGTCGAGGAAGAATTCTTTCAGGATATGCGGCCCACTTCATTGATTCAGCGATTCGCATCGGTGGAAGAAGTGGCAGATACGGTGGTCTATTATTCCAGCCCACTGGCTTCCGCCACCAATGGAGCTTCTATCAGGGTAGAAGGAGGACTGGTAAGATCCATACTGTAATCAGGATTAGGCGTGAAATTCCGCTACAGCCGTTCGTGTAACCACTTCCTCGAAGCTTGTGTCATCAGCTCTGCCACCATTCGTATCATCAGCTCCGCCGCCGTTCGTGTCATCACGAACGGCTTTCAACAATCTTTTTCCCATCAGAAACACTCACAAAGGTTCAGCTGCAGAAGCTAGTTTGCCCTGTGGTGGTTGGCAGCTATAGTGAAAAATCTCTTGCTCGCTTGCCCAAAACTGCCCGTCGGTAAGGCCTCTCGTTAATAGCACATACTGAAAAATAATTCGCTTAAATTCATAATTTATCAATCTCCGCCGCCGTTCGTGTCATCACGAACGGCCTTCAACAATCTTTTTCCCATCAGAAACACTCACAAAGGTTCAGCTGCAGAAGCTAGTTTGCCCTGTGATGATTGGTAGGTATAGTGAAAAATCTCTTGCTGGCTTGCCCAAAACTGCCCGTCGGTAAGACCTCCCGTTAATAGCACATACTGAAAAATAATTCTCTTAAATTCATAATCTATCAATCTCCGCCGCCGTTCGTGTCCACGAACGGCCTTCAACAATCTTTTTCCCATCAGAAACACTCACAAAGGTTCAGCTGCAGAAGCTAGTTTGCCCTGTGGTGGTTGGTAGGTATAGTGAAAAATCTCTTGCTGGCTTGCCTAAAACTGCCCGTCGGTAAGGCCTCCCGTTAATAGCACATACTGAAAAATAATTCGCTTAAATTTATAATTTATCAATCTCCGCCGCCGTTCGTGTCATCACGAACGGCCTTCAACAATCTTTTTCCCATCAGAAACACTCACAAAGGTTCAGCTGCAGAAGCTAGTTTGCCCTGTGATGATTGGTAGGTATAGTGAAAAATCTCTTGCTGGCTTGCCCAAAACTGCCCGTCGGTAAGACCTCTCGTTAATAGCACATACTGAAAAATAATTCGCTTAAATTCATAATTTATCAATCTGACACAATATATTTATTATCAAGGCATCTTATCCCAAAAAAATACCGAAAATCAACTTGTAACTTGTTTTTTCTGTGGTATTTAGCAAACATTAGATAAGAGTAGGAAAAAGTGAATTGCCTTATCCCTTTTGCAAACAATACACCCAATCCAATAACCAATGAAACAAACTTACCGATCAATTGCAGTACTGAGCCTAGCGCTGTTGTCGGGAATTCTCTCCTGTTCGGAACCCGAAAAAAAAGAATCAACTGAAAAACCTGATGAAAACAGGTTCACACAGGTGGTCCTCACGGAAGGCATGGATGAGCCCATGGAGATGACTTTTCTGCCAGACAGTAAGATCCTATTTGTAGAGCGAAAAGGCGGAGTTAAAATTCTGGATGAAAATACAGGTAAAGTCACCCTCGTAGCCACTATTCCGGTCAACACCAAATACACAAATAAAGAGGGGGTAGTCCGTGAGGCGGAAGAGGGGCTGATGGGAGTCATTGCCCATCCGGACTTTACGAAAAACCATTGGATCTATCTCTATTACGCTGATCCTGAAGACAAACAACATGTACTTACTAGATGGGAATTGGACGGAAACACGCTGGTCGAATCATCCAAAAAAGTTATTTTAACCGTTCCTACCCAGCGGGAAGAATGCTGCCATACAGGCGGTGGGATGGTCTTTGACCAGGAAGGCAACTTGTACTTAACCGTGGGAAACAACACGGTGAATCCAGCGTCCGGAACTTCCAATCTGGACGAGCGTCCGGGACATGAAAACTCCGATGACCAGCGAGCTCCCGGAAACACCAATGATTTGAGAGGAAAAATCCTTAGAATTCACCCGGAAGATGACGGCACCTATACTATTCCCAAAGGCAATCTTTTTCCGGAAGGCACAGAGAAAACAAAACCAGAAATCTACACCATGGGGCATAGAAATCCCTGGAGACCAACTTTGGATAGCAAAACAGGCTATTTATACTGGGGAGAAGTGGGACCTGATGCGGGAAAAGATTCCATCTGGGGACCACGTGGATACGACGAATTCAATCAAGCCAAGGGGCCGGGATTCTTCGGCTGGCCCTATTTCATTGGTGACAATATTCCCTACAACCGTCATGACTTAGAAACCGACACTTACGGCGAGCCCTATGATGTGAATAAGCCGGTAAATGAATCTGTAAACAATACAGGGCTCCGCGATTTGCCAACCCCGGTAGTACCGGCCCTGATCTGGTACCCTTACGGGGTTTCTGAGGAATTCCCAATTCTGGGAAGCTCAGGAAGAAGTGCTACGGGAGGACCGGTATTTAGAAAAGCAGATTTCAAGGCAGATGCTCCTTATGTTTTCCCGGCTTACTATGAAGGCAAATGGCTAATTGTGGACTTTATGCGAGGCTGGATCATGTCGGTGACCATGAATGACAATGGTGACTATGAATCCATGGAGCGCTTTCTGCCAAATAGCACATTCAGTTCAGCGATTGATATGGACTTTGGCCCGGATGGAGCCTTATACATCTTAGAATATGGAAGCGCTTGGTTCCGGGGAAATGCAAATTCCCGAATTGTGAAGATCGAATACAATGCCGGCAACCGTAAGCCAAATGTAAATGCTACTTCCGATAAAATATCCGGAGCTATACCTTTTACTGCTAATTTCTCTTCGGAGGGCACAAACGACTACGATGATTATGACGCAGGAAAACTTGATTACACTTGGAAAATAAATGGTGCTGATGGGACGACTACCGAATTGAAAGGAGCTGACGCAACTTATACCTTTGAAACAGCGGGAAAACATCAGGTAACCTTGACTGTGACCGACACCAAGGGTGAGTCCAATGCTGCCTCCTTTGATGTAATAGCCGGAAATGATAAACCTCAAGTCACTATAGACTTCAAAAGAGCCAATAAATCATTCTACTTCGGAGATAATTCCCTTCCATACAGCATTACTGTAAATGACAATGAGGATGGAAGTACTGATGACAGTAGAATACACGCAAATGAAGTGGCAGTAACCTTTGACTATGTCCCTTCCGGATTTGACCCGATCGAGATCGCTTCCAAGCAAAGTGGAGTGGAATCTGAGGCCCTGCAAAACATCGGCAGAAATCTAATCGAGGCCAGCGACTGTAAATCATGTCACCAATACGCCGAAACATCCATCGGGCCAAGCTATCAAGCCGTAGCGAGCAAGTATGAAAACACTTCCGAAACTACTGATATGCTGATAGATAAAATCATCAATGGTGGAGCCGGAATCTGGGGAGAGCATGCGATGAGCGCACATCCCCAATTATCAAAGGCTGATGCTAAACGTATGGTGGACTATATCATGAATATGAATACGGTGAAGGCAACAGTTAGATCACTGCCTTTGTCCGGATCGGTGAAAACTACAATCCCAGAAGGAGAAGACGGTCAAGGAAGTTTCCTATTGCAAGCATCCTATACAGATAAAGGCAACGGAGATGTGCCTTCCTTGTCCGGAAGTGATTTTATAGCTTTGAGAAATCCCTATTTGGATCCGCAAAGTGCCGAACTAAGAAAAGGCGTAAATCTGATGACCACCCCCAGCGTGAATTTCTTTATGGTGGGTGATCAGTCATACATAGGTTTCAAAAACTTGGATCTAAGCGGTATCAAGGAAATCATAGTATATGCCGGCATAAGTGAACGGGTAGATGCCAAAGGCGGGTCTATAGAAATCAGAATTGACTCCCCTACCGGAGAAATAATCGGGCAAACTGAACCTCTAATAGCAAAACAAGTAGTAGGTTTCAGACCGCCGCCTAATGTGAACTTTATAGATTGGAGAAGGCAAAACTCCAGTCTGGGAAAAGTAACTCTTTCTTCCGTCAGCGGCAGGCATGATGTGTACATTATTTTCAAAAACCCTGAAGCAAAAGGCGAAGAGATTCTGATGAGTGTGAACGAAGTACAGTTCTCGAATACACTACAGTAAAAGTTTGCTTATTAATCCAAAGCCCTGTTTCATTGCGAGACAGGGCTTTTTTTAACCGCAGAGATCACGGAGTTTTTCACGGAGAGCGCAGTTATCCTGCTTCTCCAGAAGCAGGACTTGAGTAGCTATTGATTTGCACGACATTTTGCTGTGTCTTTTAGCACAGTGCTGAAAGGGACGACCTTTCAAAAGCATAGAAAACTGAAGAATAGCGGTTACTGTAAGGTTTGACCCCGTTCGGTGTCGGGATTTTGGTGAGTTGAAAAATTGAAGTACCAGTAAGAATTGATGATGATTTTTGCTTAGAGAAACGATCCTGAAAGGATCGAACCTTTCAATAACCCTAGGTGCAACCTAGGGAAAATAGAAATCAAGAATGCGGACGGCAACCCCGAATGGGGTTGAACTTAGAGCGAAGCTACAAACTCAGGCTGGGAATTTTCCAATATTGCAAAGCAACCTTCAATATACATTCTGCATCTTTATAATGGATATATGGAAGACAGAGGATACGGTAAAGTTTCCTCCTTCTTGGTTTCCTTGATCACAAATGTCAGCTATATATAGTTTCAAGACAAAATGCAAAAGATGATTTTATTAAAAACAACTTATCCCTACCTATTAGTTTTATTTTTAATAAGCCATGCTATCTATGCACAATTGGACAGTATTCCGATAAATAATGATGAAGCATTCCTATTAGACTCAAAAGCACTCAATGAGCCACGAAGTATCTGGGTACATCTGCCTTCAGATTACGCTTCAACCAATAAAAGTTATCCTGTAATCTATTTACTCGACGGTGAAGGACATTTTAATTATGTGTCCAACCTTATCGATTACCTTTCCGGTTATGATAGAAACAGAATTCCGGAAATGATAGTGGTTGCTATTCCCAATGTCAACCGCGGTAGGGATCTTATTCCAACATCTTTATTTGAAGGGAACACAGATAATTCAAAAAAAACAAATATCGACGACGGTGGGTATGATTTTTTGCAGTTTATAAAAAACGAACTTCTACCTTTTATCGACTCCAGTTATAGGACTGCCCCATATCGTATTTTAGCCGGACATTCTTTAGCGGGGCTTTTTGGTTTATATACTAAAGTAACAGACCCTGACTTATTCCAGTCTACCATACTTATAAGTCCGGCTATTGATATTGAGGGGGGAAATATGAAAATCCTAGATGATTTCAAATCCTTCCTAATCAGTCACGAAAACCGCTCAGATAAATTTTTCATTTCCATTGGGGATGAAAACACTCAGGCTGTGGATACCCTTGCGGAGCAAATAACAATGTTTGCATCTGAAAGGATAGATTGGGATTTTCAAAAATATGAGGATGAAAACCATTTTTCGGTGACTTACAAAAGCATGTTTGATGCCCTAAAATTCATCTATAAAGATTGGTTTATAGACAATTATGCATCTACCAACATGACCTATGACGAAATCCGGTTGCACTTTGAGAAATTGTCAAATGCGTTTGGGTACACTATGATACCCGGAGAGGAGTTTATGAACAACTTCGGTTATAAACAGCTCAGATCAAATAATACTGATGAAGCGATTGAAATATTTAAACAGAATGTAAAAAACTACCCCGATTCATGGAATGCTTATGACAGTTTAGGAGAGGTATACGCCTTAAAAGGAAAAACGAGTATGGCTATTGAGAATTATGAAAAGTCAATTTCCTTAAATCCCAATAATGAGATTGGAAAAGATATACTGAAGAAATTAAAATCCAAATAAACCGGTAACAACTGGGGGTTCGTCGCATGCGTCACCAAATCTGGTCAAAGTGATATCGATGTTACCGTTTTCTATATCGTCATATTCTTGGGCACTAATGCCCACTAGCTGTGCGATTTCTTTCCTGGATAAGCCTGTTTGATTCTCGCGAATCTGTTTGATGCGTGCTGCGACTTTCATATGTGTTAGTGGGTTAATGATTATTGTTCTAGAAAATTATTTTCCATTTTTATCACATTCTTCCTGTCCATCTTCCCCGATGACTTCTTTGAAAATATTGAGGTATTTTATGTTATCATTCTGTAACTCGATAATTTCTGGAAGAATAGCTTTGCTTTCTGTAACTCCCGTTTCCATTATGATATGTAATAGTTGGTTAATAGCTTCATTCCTTTGATCTTGTTCCTGAATGAATCTTTTCAATAGTATGAGCCATTCCTGTCCAGATCCTGAATAAATGATATTGCTATTATCGGATACTGTACAGTTACGGATGAAATTGATCGTATTGAATTGAGTTGCCATATTGTTTGGATTTGCGGTTATTTAAGTCTTAAGAGTTTGAGCTACTTGAAGTTCAAGGGCTTTTTGCTGCTCAAGCAGGACTTGGATTTCCCGATACAGTTCTTCTTCATTTTCCCATTGGTTGCAAAATCCCGCGATCAATTTCCGGTTGATTTCCAGAGATTTCAGTAACAAGTCCATCATCCGGGAATCAGATTCAGAAAGGTGGAAATGAATATCTCCGGTGATGTTGAGAGGGGAGTCACAAAGATTGCCTAGCTGAATTACGATTGGATGCATAGATTCTCTGATTTGTTTCAGGTCAATTTCCAGGATATCAGCGGAATAGCCTATTCCTGAAAAGGATGAATTAGAAGGGTATTAGGAATAAAATATGCTGAAGAATGTTCTGCTTGAGGCCTTTGATTTGGCTAAAGCCTAAAACATATTATGATCCATATGGAATGGGCTAAAGCCACATTCCTATTCATGACAGTTGATTTCCAAGCTATGAATTCCCTCCACCTTTAGGTGGGAGATCGATTAACAAGAATTATGATTTACGGGCTTTAGCCGAATCAATCAGTTCTTTCAGACAAAAAGTGTCGGGCAAATTTGAAATATTCTTGGATCATACTATTCAATGGAATACTTTAGTTTATTCCCTTTGGGAAGAAATCCTTATTTTTCCACTGTACTTACAGACTATGAACGAAAAAATCCACCACGGCAGAAATATCAAGCGATTCCGGGAGATGATGGGCGTCAAGCAGGAAGCCCTGGCCCACGAACTCGGCGAAGAATGGTCTCAAAAGAAGATCAGCTTGCTGGAGCAAAAAGAAGAGGTTGAAGAAGAACTTCTCAGGCAAGTCGGTGAGATTCTCCGGATTCCGGTGGAAGCCTTTCAGAATTTTGATGAGGAGCAGGCGATAAATATAATATCAAGTACTTTTCACCATACTCAAGGAATTGTCAATTATAACCCCACTTTCCAGAATAATCCTATCGACAAAATCATCCAACTCCACGAAGATAAAATCGCTCTTTACGAGCGGATGCTAAAGGAAAAGGATGAGATGATGGGGAAATTGGAGAAGTTGTTGAATAGATAAAGTTCTGAAACATATTAATTGAAGCCTTTCTGTCATACAGGAGGGCTTTTTATTTTTTAGAATAAATGGTTGGATTGAAATATGAGCCGTCCCAACGGGACTCTAAAACCAGCATTTTTTTCCAGCCGTTAAAACGGCTGGCTAGGATATGGGTCGTCCTTACAGGATTTTAAAGGAATAATTCTTTGACAAATTATTTCTGGTAAGCAAAAATGCCGTAGGCATGACCGATTAGCTAGCCAGCCAATTTATTGGCTGGATTTGAGTGTATGATGTGTTTCAAAAATGCCGTAGGCATGACCGATATGGATTTCTAATCAGGAAAAAGTTCGACACCCTTCGGGGTCGTGGGAAATCATTCGTATCTCCTATGTCCACGGATTTCACCCGCGGTTCCGCCACGGCGGACGCAGTATTGAGAAGTTTGGCCCCGTTTGGGGTCGGAAAAATGACCTATAAGTATCACTAAGTCAAGAAAGACGGTGAAGCCATCGAACCTTTGGATAACCCTAGGTGAAACCTAGGGATAAGAATTGGCGGTATCACAGTTCAACAATTCATCAGCGAAGGTGGTGCCTATCATTAACTGGAGAAGTTCAGAATGAGTATTCAATGGTTTTGGGCATGCTGAGCGTGGCTTAGCTTGCAACTACGCCTTCCTATCCAGTTCAATTTAATTGATACCAATTCATCGGTGAGGTTGCATCCCCTGATCAAACTGGCAGGATCGCATGGGTGTGGCTAGAATTTATAGCTTAAATACATAAGTTTTTCAGCAGATCCTAATTAACCTTTTGAAATTCCACACCGTCAAAGTCAAGCTGGATTTCAACTTCTTTATTAGGATTTAAAATTTTAAAGGAGAACCTATACACATCCTTATTCACGGTCACTGTCTCTTGCTTTTTTAGATTTTTCAAAGAGATACGATGCTCTTGTTTATTGTATTCAAAATAGTTGAAATACGCATCAGGAGCCGAATTATCATAGATTGTACATTGAAGTAAGGGAGACATTGCCTCGAAAGCAGGGTATTCAAAATTCAGTTCATCATCTTTGATCTCAAGCACAAAAAATGAGAGTAATGCAGGCATTTGATCTGATGGATTCATGGATATCAATAGATATAACTCATTGTTTGTAGCCGGCAGTTTATGGATTTCGTAGAAATCTGATTCTGTTCCTTTATAAGATTGGTATTTATAGTCAGACCCCGGATCCCTATGTTCCTTTTTGGTGAATAACTTACTGGATTTGAGGTTTCCATCACTTGCTCTCCATTGGATCATCGGATAATATTCCTCTGCATAGATACGCTCTTCATTTAAGCCGGTAGCGTCAGGAAAATACACCTCTTTGAAGTAATTTTTGTGCACTAAAACAATAATAATCAGTTCTCTGCTCTTATCGTCAAATTCGGAGTTGAGAACGCGAATATGATCTGCATACTCAGGCTCAATCAAGGACAAAACTTCATGCGCCGGAAGATCTTTCAATTTGAACTCCAAAGAATCGTAGATCTGATTGGCGATTTCTTGCTGTTTCGGCATAAATCGCTCTTTTTTCAATTGCTCAAAAAGCACATTAATTCCTGATTGGGAAAAGCTACTATTAAAAATCAACAGATGAATAATTAGAAGTAAGGTTTTTTTATAAGTCATTTGTTGAAGAGCTAGTAGTTTAGTGATAAATTCTAAACTTTAGTTTTGAGTTAAAGGTTCCCGAACTGTCCGTAAATTAGGCGTTGCTTTAAGAGTAGTCCGCACAGTGTTCGGGAGTAATTACGCTTTTCTATCCAATCCAATTTCAATTGGCAAATGAGGAATAGATGCTATTTTAAGTTGAAATGAATAGTTAGATTAAGTTGCATCATACACCAGCATTGCGGATAATCATGAAAACAAATCCTATGAAAAATCTTTGCTACGCTTTATTCTTTTGCCTACTCCTACCTTTAGTAGCTCAGGCGCAGCAACCTCGGTCTCGAGAAATCCGAAAAAATGTTCCATTGGATTCTAAACGCTCAACCCTACCTTTCTATCTATTCAATTTGCAAGTGGTAGTCTGGATCAAAGCAATTAAAAACTGAAAGGAATATTTGGGTAAAGTTGCAAACTCACCCAGTCTAAACGACAAACCCTTTACTAAGCCAAGGCGCTTTTTATTCTCGAAAGACAAGCGGCGATCTCCTCTCTACTCCTAAAAACTGAAGAATAATGGCGCATTCCTGCCCTGTGTTGAGATAATTGAAAGGAAGAACAATGCTTTTCATTCTTCTTTTCTCGGTTAGTCGTACCCACTCTACCTATGAAGTACCCCCTTTATGGTAAAATGTTCGACCCTATCGCGGTCTTACGGCATACGGGTTTTATGCATTTATTTTCCACGGGTTGCACCCCCGGTTCCGCCACGGCGGACGCAGTATTCAGAAGTTTGACCCCGTTCAGGGTCGGAAATAATATTCCTGTTATCGTCAATCTGACCACGAAGTGGTCGAACTTTTCAATAACCCTAGGTGAAACCTAGGGAATAATGCAAACGGGGACGGAGACGACAACCCCGAATGGGGTTGAACCTATAGCAAATATTTCTCATCAAATTCAATTTCATGTTCCATCAACAATGCCCTGTATTCATCTAGAAACGGTATTTTTTTATGATGTTCCTCTTGGTTTTTGAGATAATTTATCAATCGATCCTTTGACTTAATGGATTCGGAAAAAGCGCCATAACCATCTTGCCAACCTTTGAATCTTGGAAAAATCCCTTCTCGTCTTATGAAATCATCACTTGCCAATTTGATGTCTTTCACCAATGATGAAATAGCAATCGTAGGATGTACATGCGTCAATATGTGAATATGATCTTCCACGCCATTGATTCTGTATAGATGGCAATTTTTATTGGTCAGCAGGTGGTGGATAAATCCGAACATCCTCTTTTTCTCATCCCGGACGATTGTTGGTTCGCGGTGTTTGGTGGAGTAGACAATGTGGTAAATCAATTGTGTGTGAGTTCCCATAAAAATCAGGTTTTGGTGGAAAAATGAATTGAATGAATTTCGGAATTTTGCATGATTTTGACAAATGGTCTTAGGAAGAGTTCGACACCCTTCGGGGTCGTTGGGTCGTTGGCATGGCACCTTGTCCACGGGTTTCACCCGCGGTTATTCAGAAGTTTGACCCCTTATCAGGGGTCTGGAAAAATTGCCTATAAGTATCAAATGAGTGAAAAACGACGGTGAAGCCGTCGAACCTCTCAATAACCCTAGGTGAAACCTAGGGAAATGGCGGCCAAGATGGTAGGGGACAACCCCGAAGTGGGTTGAACTGGCAGGGAAATGGGATTACGAATTCCAAAAAAACAGAAAGATGTGGACACAATCTACACCCAGTGTCAACGGAACCTCAAAATTTGAAAGACAAAAGATTACGCCGAGGTGGGTCTATGGATTCCGGTAAATTATAAGGAATAGCTTTAACCATTTAGGAAAAGGACTATAAAAATTCCGGAAATAGTTCGACACCCTGCGGGGTCGGGGAATCATTCGTATGTTCTATTCTCCACGGGTTTCACCCGCGGTTATTCAGAAGTTTGACCCCTTATCAGGGGTCTGGAATCTGGCATTTTGGATAGTATGAAATCCTGACCACGTAGTGGTCGAACCTCTCAATAACCCTAGGTGAAACCTAGGGAAATGGCGGCCAAGATGGTAGTGGACAACCCCGAAGGGTGTTGAACTTGGAAGGAATGGAATTATAAATTCCAGAAAATATTAGGGTGTAATAACAAACTCCACCCAGCCTGAACCGCAAACTCTCCTGCTAAACCCAGACACTTTTTATCCTCTAAAGACAAGTGGCGGTCTCCACTCCCTTTACTTTTTTAGAGTCTTCTACATCGAAAAATGACAGTAACAGGCTTTTTTTCAACCACTTTTCCTATTCATCCCAATTTCCCGTATTTTGAGTTCGATACTCTTTTAACAAACCAAACCCATGAATGACCGTCGCAACTTTATCAAATCCACCGGAATCATCGCAGGAGGACTTTGGATAGCTCCATCTCTACTCCAAGCAAAGCAAGGCATCGCTGCAAGTGACCGGATCCGGGTAGCACTTATAGGATGCAACAGTATGGGATTTGGGATTCTTCGTCATCACATCGCACTGCCGGAAGTGGACTGCGTAGCCCTTTGTGATATAGACCAAAATGTGCTCGATCGGAGAATCGCGGAAGTGGAGACAGCCACAGGTAAAAAACCGGAGCGCTACACTGACTTTAGACTCTTACTGGAACGTAGCGATGTGGATGCGGTAATTATCGGCACTCCCGATCATTGGCATTGCCTCATCGCTGTGGCCGCCTGCCAAGCCGGAAAGGATGTCTATGTAGAAAAACCCATGGCAAACACCATCGGCGAGTGTGAGCTGATGGTCAATGCTAAGAATCAGTACAATCGAATCATGCAAGTGGGTCAGCAGCAGCGGTCAGGACAAGCTTTTATCGAAGCCCGGGATTTGGTAAAAAGCGGCTATATCGGCAAAATCAGAAAGGTGAATATCTGGTCAAACTTCAATTATGGACTTGGCAATCTGATCCAACCTACGACTGCTATACCCGAGGGAGTAGATTATGATTTTTGGCTTGGACCTGCACCTTCCAGAAACTTTAACCCAAATCGCTTTCACGGAAGTTGGCGGCATTTTTGGGATTATGGAGGGGGCTTGATGTCCGACTGGGGTGTCCACCTGTTGGATATGGCGATCTGGGTGGAAGAAAATCCGACAGTACCTTCCAGAGTACTTACTTACGCCGCCAATGTCAACAAAGAGAATCGGGATCGGGACACCTTCGATACCATGAATGTTCTCTATCCTAAAAAGGACTTCCTTATTAATTACGACATGAATGGCGGACTCCAAACGGGGCCTTACGACAAACCTTACGGAATTGGGTATGTTGGAGAAAAAGGCACGCTGGTAGTGAATCGTGGTGGCTATGACATCTATCCGGAATGGGATCCGGAAGCAAAAGCCCCAAAAATAGAAGCAAAAAAACTAGAAGGAATGACTGAAAGCCACAACCTACATGTGGCAAATTTTGTCGAATGCATTAAAACCCGAAATCAGCCCATCTGTCCTCCTGAGGCTGGACGGATCGCTGCCTTGCACGCCCATATTCCGAATATCGCCGCAAGAATTGGAGCTGAGGAGTTGATTTGGGATGAAGCCAAAAGAGAATTTACCGGAAATGCAGCTGCCAATGAATTAATTTGGCCAAACTATAGAGCACCTTGGACTTTACCGAAAATAACTTCTTAACTAACTATGAGCAAAATAATCTTTGACAGTGGAATATCGCTTGATGGCTTTTTTGCAGGCGAACACAGAAGCCCAAGCAACCCTATGGGCGGCGTCTCACCGAAAATTCACCAATGGATGTTTAAACAGAAAGCATTCTGGAAACACATCAAAATGGAAGGCGGTGAAGAATCCGGTGCAGACAGTGAACTGATCGATGCAGTTTTTGCCAGAACCGGCGCTTACATTATGGGAAAACGGATGTTTGAGGAGGGCGAAGCCGTCTGGGCAGAGGACCTATACGAAGCGGATGTCTATGTGCTGACACATGAAAAACGGGAACCTTGGGTTCAGAAGGGGACCACTACTTTTTATTTTATCAATGATGGAATAGAAAGTGCATTGGAAAAAGCAAGACAATCCGCCAAAGGTAAGGATATCAGGATTCAAGGCGGCGCAGACACCATTCAGCAGTTCCTGAATGCAGGATTTGTGGATGAGTTTTTCATCCATATAGCCCCTGTTTTTTTAGGAGCCGGTATCAGATTATTTGAGGGCATAAATCCCGGGATCTATGATATTCAAATCGCAGAAGTTATTCCCTCAGGCTTGACCACGCACTTGAGATACACACTGAAGAAGAAATAGAGCTATCCCTGAGCGTAGGCTTTTGCATTGAGACTGCTCCCGCCTCGGTCGGTGTCTCATAGACCGAAAAACAACGGCAACTATGAGCAAGACCCTCACTAAGCGTAAACTTAGACATTCAGGCCTCAGGGTGGAACGGCAAGCTTTATCCAACCTAAGTTTCCCTACCTTTTTGTCCTTAGGGCTAATTTTCCGTTAAGCCACTTATTCCCTGCTTCGGTCTCTGCTCCACAGACCGAAAAACAACAGTAACTATGAGCAATTGAAACCTCTAGATGTAACTGCAAGCATCATCCAACCCAAGTTTCCCCACCCTTTTGACTTCCGGGTATAATCTGCCGGCAAGTCGTTTATTTTTTTTGAAAATTAATTATTACTCCTCACTCCCATTTTTCTGGCAAAAGCTAAGATCCATCCTAAAAATAATCATTCTGCCTAAAATCAGTTATTTAATTTTTTTAGTTAAGTATAAAAATTAACAACTATTATTAAGCTAAAATTAAGAATTAACGAAACCATTGATCTAATTTTTTACGTAAACCACACCTAACAACCGACCGTTTTAAAGAAGATTGAAAAATTGGCGTGATTTTGGTTTTAGTATGCATGCATCCTTTTCATGGAAAACAGCATCTACCTAATTAGGATGTCCTACTAAAACAACAACCCAAAAGAAATACCTAACCAACTATTGAACCACTAAATCCACTAGATATGAAAACTCCCCGAGTACCGCGATGGATGAGAAATTTGATGATGGGAATCATCGCTTTGATCTTGATTAATCCAAATGAAGCTGAGGCAAAAAATCCTGCCGGCGTTTCTTTTCAAGTGTTCTACGATGAATTAATGCCCTACGGCGACTGGGTCAAAGATGGCCGATATGGCTATGTTTGGTTACCGGCAGTTTATGAGGATTTCCATCCTTATGGGACGAATGGGCATTGGGTCATGACCAGATATGGAAATACCTGGGTGTCTGATTACGATTGGGGATGGGCAACTTTCCACTATGGAAGATGGTATTTTGACGATAATTACAGAAGCTGGGCTTGGATTCCTGATTACAATTGGGGTCCTGCGTGGGTAGACTGGAGAACAGGCGGGGGATATTATGGCTGGGCTCCTATGGGACCGGGCTTCACGCTGAACGTAAGAATGACTATACCAACATCTTATTGGGTATTTGTACCACAGAACAGATTTATCCACCACAATGTGTACAGCTATTCTGTTCCTAGAGCCAATCGTGTCAAAATTTACAATAGAACCACTATCATCAACAATACGGTGGTATACAACAACAACCACTACTATGCGGGACCAGCCCGAAGAGACATTGAGCGGGTAACCAAAAGATCCTACCCTGAGCGTAGAATTGAAAACAGCAAAGCTCCAGGTAGAACAGTGGCTTCGAGAAACTCAGTAAGTGCCTATAGACCTGACCTACAGAGCGCCAGAGGAACTTCCACTGATGCAAGGCCATCCAGAGTGCTTACTTCCGGACAAGCCAGAACACAACCTGCTGCTGCTCCTTCCAGAACAAATGGCAGAACAGAAGCTGCATCGGGAAGGACAGTAACTACTCCTGCAAGAACTTCCGGTTCTACAGAAAGAGCAACTGCCCCTAGTAGTAGATCTGAAAATCCAGGAGTAAAGTCAACCGCTCCTTCTTCTAACCGAGGTAGTGTTGAGACTAGGCCAAGTTCGGGTACACAAACCAGAACTGCCAGCCCAACCCGTCAAAGTCAAGCAAGCCCTACTAATTCCCGAAGCAATGAAGTAAAATCTTCGAGCCCTGCAGTAAGGCCTCAAAGCACCGCACAACCTCAGCAGAGATCTACCCCAGCCCGTACGCAAACAGCCCCGGCGCAGCGTTCGACTCCAGCTAGAACTCAAGCTTCAAGTCCTGCTACCAGAAGCACACCTGCTAAAACTACTCAAACTAGAGAAGCAACTCCTGCTCCAAGCAGATCTACCCAGGAGGTAAAAAGTGCACCTACAAGGTCATCTACACCGGCTCCGGCCTCTAGATCTTCATCCGGTAGTTCATCTTCAAGAGGGACTTCCTCTACCAGAGGAAATAATTAGTCTTAAGCAGAACCATTAAAAGCATAGCCCGGGGGCTATGCTTTTTTTATGAACAAATGCCGGCTAACCGTGTTCGAATGACAGCCCTGTCAAGCATAGAGACTTTAAATGAACTGACAGTGGACAATATAAAATCAACAGGGGAAGTCAATTGGACTTCCCCTGTTGATTTTATTCAATAGCCGAAAACACCATCTGTCGAAACTTCCAAGCAGACTCATCCCCGGTACCGCCCTGCGTTTGCTTCATGATAATCCCGATCGTATTAGTCACCGGATCGGCAAAGTATTGGGTATTGAAATACCCTCCCCAATCAAATGTCCCCAAGCTGCCAATTCCGCCTTGCGCAACACCTTTTTCATCAACAATCCCGAACGCCAATCCATAATCCTTACCCCCATCACCCAACAAGTCTCCCACTTGGTTACTCATAATTGTTTGCACGGTAATCGGACTCAAAAATCTTGTGCCGTTGTACGCTCCTCCATTTAAGTACATCTGAAGAAATTTGGCATAATCTTCTGTAGTCGAAGAAAGTCCCGCTCCTCCGGAGAAAAAAGTTCTAGCGCCTGATTTTGGATAATCAGGATCATAAAATGTAACGGGGAAAGGTTCCCACGCCCCATTTACTTTGTGGTGGATCGTAACCAGTTTTTCACCTTGCTTATCAGTCAGATAAAATCCCGTATTGCTCATACCCATGGGATCAAAAATTCTTTTTTGGAGAAATTGGTCAAATGGCATTCCCGACACAACTTCTACAAAATATCCTAAAACGTCCAGACCTTCACTGTAAGTGAATTTCGTCCCAGGCTCGTGATGTAGGGGCAACTTTGCAAGCTTCTTGATATTATCGCTTATGGTAACTTCCTCTGTGGTGAATAGATCCACTATACCTGCTTTCTGATAAATCATTTTCATCTGCTCATTACTATCGATCATCCCGTATCCCAGTCCGGAAGTATGGGTTAGCAAATGCCTGACAGTAATCTCCCGTGGTGAAGGTTTGGTAGAGTAAGAGGAATCTCCATAGCGGAACCCTGCCAAAATCTGTGGATCTGCGAACTCGGGGATGTACTTGGAAATAGGATCGTCCAATCTGAACTTCCCTTCTTCCCAAAGCATCATCACAGCCGTGGAAGTAATTGCTTTAGATTGGGATGCGATTCTGAAAACCCGGTCTTTGCCCATTCTTGTACCTGATCGGACATCCGCCAGTCCTTTTGCTTCATGATAGACTATCTTTCCGTCTTTTACGATCAACGCGACCAATCCGGGAACTTGATTGGAACGGACAGTCTCATCCAGCATCTGATCAATCCTATCGAGTCGCTCCGCAGACACTCCGGCTAGCGGCTGCTTCCCCTGCGGAGCAATACTTGTAGATGGACTCTGAGCTAGGATATCCCCGCTAAATAAAATCTGGCAAACAACGTAGCATAATATGCCGAAGTACTTTTTCATAGGTTATGGAATTGGAGTAAAAAAAGAAAAATAGAAAATCTCATTGAAATAATTATCATGCTGCTGATATGTAAAAAAAACAGGCCGATGAAAAATCATCAGCCTGCTTACTTTATTTAAAACTATAAAATCAATCAGTCAACCTCGAAGTAGTATTCCGTTCCATCTTGGAACATCCCCAGCACTACAATAGACTCACCCTGGGAAGCGCCCAATACCTCCAACAGATTGTCTACTCCGGATATTTTCACCCTTCCTGATTCCGTAATAATAGAAGTAATGATGAAACCTGATTTTGCACCTGATTTCCTCCATTTTTCACCGGTAACAGATGAAATCAATGCTCCTCCCGAGAGGTTCAGCTGACCCTTTACCTGTGCGGGAACTTCTTCAAAATTCACACCTTCAAATTCAAACGTTTTTGGAACAACTTTTTCGACGATATCAGTGGTACCCGAGAAATTCCTCAGTGTAGCATTGGTTTTGAATGTTTTTCCATCCCGGATATACTCCAGCTCTACCTTATCTCCTGGCCGCTTTCTAGCCACCATTTCCTGCAGGTTGGCCACATTGTTTGTTCTTCGGCCATCCACACTTATGATAATATCTCCTTCTTTAAGACCGGCTTCTTTTCCACCGCTATTTTCATTTACACCACCGATATAGACACCTTGCTCCACAGGCAAGTCTATACCCAGCCTATCCGCAAGCTCTGGATTTACATTTACGATACTCACACCAAGCAAGGCTCTCTGCACAGTTCCATGTTTCAACAGGTCATCCATCACCTTTTTTACCAATGTGCTTGGAACTGCGAATGAGTACCCTGCAAATGTCCCCGTCTGAGAAGCTATAGCAGTATTGATTCCGATCAACTCTCCAGCCAGATTCACCAAAGCCCCTCCGGAATTACCGGGGTTTACCACTGCGTCAGTCTGAAGAAATGATTCCACGGACAGGTTGTCCTCCACGCTACGCAGAATCCCAATATTTCTTGCTTTGGCGGAAATAATCCCGGCAGTGACGGTAGAATTTAAGTCGAACGGATTTCCCACAGCCAATACCCACTCCCCAACCTTAGTGTCATCAGAGTCACCGAATCTCACAAAAGGCAAGCCTTGTGCATCCACCTTCAGCAAAGCCAAGTCAGTGGTCGGATCAGTCCCAACCACTTTGGCAATGTATCTTTTATTGTTCTCCAAAGAGATCTCAACTTCAGTAGCCTTGTCCACTACATGGTTATTAGTCACTATGTAGCCATCTGAAGATATAATCACTCCAGAGCCTGAACTGATAGGCATAGCCCTTTGGGGCTGTCCCCCTCCGCCTTGTGGAGGGATCCCAAAAAATTCCTGAAGTGGATCACGCTGAATTCTACTGCTACCGGTCATTCCTACTTTGCTTTTCACGTGGACTACCGCCGGGGTGACCACCTCTGCGGATGCGACAAAATTGATCCCGTCGGGAATAGTGAAATTTTCACCGGAAAGTAAATTGACAAAACTGGCCTGCTGCTTCTCATCGAAGCTGGTTGCATTTTGAGGTTGTGTAAGAAAGCTGACGCCAGCCAAGGCGACAATGCCTCCTATTAAAGAGGCAATAATCATTCCCAGAAAGAATTGTTTGTTGCTCATATTTGTAGATTTATTTTTAAGTATTTAAACAGAGTGACTAGCATATTTGATCCAAATATTACACCTGAAAAACCGACTAAACCATGAAATTAACATGATTTAACCGCTTTTTAGAAGGCTTAAAATACACAAAAGAAAGTTACCATTCGCACAGCAGCATTTCCGACATAAACAAGATGTAAGCATGCATGTTTTCCGCATATTGCTATGCAATACAAACAAAGTCCATTTATCCGTGTAAGACATTTTCTTCTGTAGGATGAACTATTTTAAGCCACGTAACCCAGAATCCCATAGCTGTTCATTTCAATCGATTTTCTCTATATTATACGCAAATATGTTTTTATGAGACGCTTTTTAACATTATTCCCGGTTATTCTCTTTCTCTCATCCTTTTCGCTAGCCCAAGAGAATAGCCGCCAATCCAACAATATTCCTTCTAACCCGCTTACAGGAACTATTGACACCCTTTTTAATTATTCGGACACCGTAAATATCCCCGCTAAAAACAACAAATCCACCGGCACCATACTCACCCAGGTCATAAATAAAGTCCAGCGCTACGTTTTCGATCTTAATGGTTTAAACCTGGAACTCTCCGAACAATTGGATACGGTGGAAATGTCTGAAAAGCTGCCAAAAATCCATCTTTTGGCTAGAAGGATCAAAGATAGAACAGAAGCGGACTCACAATATCTCAATCATCGCTACTTGATAGGCATGGAGAATCTGGTATCCACTGTAGGGAATTTAAATAAAACCTACCAAAAAAGAATCCAAGATAGAATCGATATGCTTTCCGGATTGGGAAATAAATTAGATGCAATTAAGTCCGACTCTCTTTTTGCCATGACTCTTCGGGACACTACGCTGATTCCCGCGATCAACAGTGAGCTCAACATGCTGAAAAAATCTTTACGAACAGTTGACAGTATCTATTTGCAACAGGAGATTATTACTGCGAAATTTCAAGCCAGAGTTTCTGAAAATACCTTGGTGTTTCTGACTTTGAACCAATACCTAGACCAGAATAAGAAGAGACTTGACCGGCAGTATTGGACCAAGGAGATCAATTATCCCTGGGAGCCAATTAATTATGCCAAAACAACCAATCTTCCTTCTGTAGCCAGGGAGTCAGTGGAACTCAATACCACGTTGATGAAATCGTATGTGGAGCGGATGTGGTACATTTTCTTGATATGCAGTATTATACTGATTCTGGTGTATCTGAAAATCAGATCTACAATCCGCGAGATAGACAACCAAAAGGAGTTTGCCTCCCTTATTCTTGACCGTGTCAAGTATTTCAAAAAACAGACATTTTCTTCCACGCTACTGATTTTACTCCCTATATTTTTAATTGTTTTCAGTAAACCGCCATTAATTTTTATTTCAATTCTTTCATTTTCGATGGTACTGGCATCAAGCCTACTCGTAAAAGAGCAGTTTGGAAAATACTTCAGTAAAATCTGGTTTGCCTTCCTTATTCCTTACTTATTACTGGCACTTAGTAGTTTGAACTGGAAAGTAGTATATCAAGAACGATGGTATATACTTCTGTCCTCACTATTATTTCTAGGAATGGGGATTTTGCTGTTAAGGCATGCTATTAAAAGCAAAAACAAGTACCATACGTTGATAAAGTACCTCGCCTTATTTCTTATTGTGATGGAAGGGTTTGCATTCTTCAGCAATGTCATGGGCAGGTTTAATCTTTCAAAAACCTACTCAGTCACGGGAGCTATCCTATTCTATCGGGGTATAGGATTATTTCTTTTTGTCAATGTTTTTCTGGAAGCCATCTATCTGTTCATAGAACACAGTAAGAAAGAGAGCGACGTGTTTACCTCCTATTTTGATTTTCAGGATTTGCAGAAGCGCATGAAAGGCTTTCTATACGCATTTGCCACTACGATATGGCTATATGGTGTAATATGGCATCTTGGATATTTCGATGAAGTCTATAGTTGGTTTTCAGAATTTCTGCGTCAGGACCGTACATTGGGAGACACCGTATTCCAATTCGGAAGTATTCTTCTTTTTATTATTATCCTCTATGTCTCTACATTTCTGGCAAACAACATTGCCTACTTCGCTTCTGTCAAAGATCAGAAAAATGCATCCTCCAGAAAGCAGCGGCTGGGAAGCTCCATCCTACTAATTCGTCTTGCAGTATTGATTATGGGTTTTTTTATCGGTATGACTGCCGCCAAAATCCCCCTTGACAAAATAGCTATCGTGCTGGGTGCCTTATCGGTGGGTATTGGTTTTGGTTTACAGACAATTATAAACAATCTGGTATCCGGGATAATTCTTGCCTTCGAACGCCCTATACAGATCGGAGATGAAATCCAAGTAGGACCAAATGCAGGCACAGTCAAAGATGTAGGAATCAGGGCGAGTAAAATCCAGGCCTACGATGGCTCCGAAATTGTAATCCCCAACGGTGATTTGCTATCCCAGAGCTTGATCAACTGGACTCTTTCTGACAAAAAGCGAAGAGTAGAACTGATTATTGGGGTAGGATACGGATCTGATATGAAGCTGGTAAAATCAGTTTTAGAAGAGGTAGTGAGAAGAGATCGAATCATGAAGGCCCCCTCTCCACGTGTCTATATGCAGACTTTCAACGATAGTTCTGTGGACTTTCGCGTACTGTTTTGGGTAGAAAGCATGGATATTTGGGTAGATGTAAGGGCCGAAGTAATGAATGCTATTTTTGAAAAATTCGCAGAAAACAGCATTGAAATTCCCTTTCCGAAAAGGGATCTTTATCTAAAGAGTGTCCCATCTAATTGGCAGGAAAAAATCTCACGACCCGGAGAAGATATAAGTCCCATAATCCCTGATACTAAATCCGAGCCTAATTCTACTGATGAGAATAAAAAATCCTCTGAGGACTAGGCTTCAGAGGATTGATTCTCGCTAACAAAAAAGATCTTTATTAAGCTCTTTTGACATTGACAGCATTTGGTCCTTTTTTGCCATCCTTGATGTCATAAGTTACTTTGTCATTCTGTGCGACTTGATCAACCAAACCGGTTGCGTGTACGAATACTTCGCTTTGAGACTCATCGTCAACGATAAATCCGAACCCTTTGGCTTCATTGTAAAATTTTACTGTTCCGGTAAACATAATAAATTGTGATAAATTGGAATTGAAAGAGAGCTAAAAGTAAATATTCGATTAAAAAAAACAAAATAATCATTCTTATTTTCAGAAAATGAAGAAAATAATTCTGGTCAGACACGGAAAATCAGCGTGGAACAACCCTACTCTGAGCGATCACGACAGACCTTTGGCTGTGCGGGGCTGGAATGATGTGCCTGAAATGGGTTTTCGATTAAAAGAAAAAGGCATTTCTCCCGACCTGATTTTGAGTTCCACTGCTACCAGAGCTTCTCAAACAGCCGAAATACTCGCAGAAGTATTGGCTGTCCCTAAGTCGAAATTGGCGTACGACAAAAATCTTTATCATGCATCTTACGCTATGATTTTGAAATGCATTCAAAAGCAGGATGATTCTCATGAATTGATCTTTGTAGTAGGCCACAATCCCGGAATGAATGATTTCATTGAGTATTTCGGAGGGAGCTTGGACAATCTACCTACTTCAGGACACTATGGATTGCTTGTGGATACCGATCACTGGATCCGGCTACGCCCTGAAAATGCAAAGTTTTGGTTTGTTGATTACCCGAAGAAAGGGTGAGAAAATGGACAGGATGGAAAGCGAGTGAAAATTATCGGTCTCAGTTTTCAGTCTCAGTCTCAGTTGCTGAGGCCTCGAATAATATCACACGAACGGAAGTAATTACGACTCAAAACTGTGTCTTCTGTGAAAAACTCTGTGCCCACTGTGGTTAAATCGCAGTCCCAGTAGCTACATCGGCAATTCAAAGCTCCTGACATCCTGGATCACTTCCTCAAACTCACTTTCGTTTTCCAGCATATACTTGATTTTTGCCGCCACTGACTCCGGTGTAGAGAGTTCACCATTTTCTTTGTAGCTTTTGAACCGATCGATTTGTGGAAAATCTGATCCATCAGCCTGCCTGATTTCACCCTGCATCAGTGTATCCACTATTCCCGGGGCAACACTAAAAAATCGAATATTATTATTTTCTTTAGCCGCAATCTGGGTAAACATTGCCAGCGCGGCTTTGGTGCTACAATACCCTGCCCAGCCTTCTACCGGCTTGGAAGCAGCTCCGGAGCTGATATTGCAAATAATCCTCCTTGCCGTCGAGTTCCTGAAAGCCGACACAAAAGCGTTAGTCAGATACATGGGAGCAAGCAAATTGACATTGACCTGGGTTCTCAAACTATCGAATTGAAGCTTGCCTACGGGCTTGATCTCTCCTATCAATCCCGCATTATTGATCAGTATAATTTCCCTGTAATCTCCCGAAGGGAACAGCTTCGGGAGTTCAGTCTCCAATAAATCAATCTCACCAAAATCAATGCTGATTTCGGTGAGATTGGGATTGCCCAGTCCAAGTTTGGTCCTAGAAATGCCAATGATTTCAAACCCGCCATGTTGCAGATAAGCATCTAAAACAGCTCTACCAAGACCCTTGCTGTGGCCTGTAAGTATAAGAAGTGATTTCTGCGACATGTGGGTTCGATTTATAGAATGTACTGGGACAGGTCTCTGTTTTGGACAAGAGAATCCAACCGTTCTTGTACCATTTCCTTGGTTACCATGATTTTGGAATTCGCAGTGATGGTATCAGGCACATCAAACAGGAAGTCATTGAGCAAATGACTCATCACCGTATGAAGTCTTCTTGCTCCGATATTCTCAACTTCCTGATTGATCAGGAATGCCAACCGGGCGATCTCCTCGATGGACTCATCATTGAATTCAAGATACACTTCCTCTGACTCAAACAGTGCTTGATATTGCTTGGTGAGTGCATTTTTTGGTTCCCGTAAGATTCTTGAAAAATCCTCCTGTGTCAAGCTTTGCAACTCTACCCGGATAGGAAATCTCCCTTGTAGCTCAGGAATCAAATCTGAAGGCTTCGCCACATGGAATGCACCGGCTGCAATAAATAACACGTGGTCAGTATTGATTACACCGTATTTGGTATTGACCGCCGATCCCTCGACAATCGGAAGCAAATCCCGCTGTACGCCTTCCCGGCTCACATCAGGACCACCGCCATTTTTACCGGATCTGGATGCAATCTTATCTATCTCATCTATGAAAATAATCCCGTTATTTTCGGCAAGTTGGATCGCTTCCTCCTTCACCTCTTCGAAGTCAACCAACTTGGACATTTCCTCTTCCAAAAGAATCTTTCTAGCTTCGGAAATGCTCACTTTTCGCTTTTTGGTTTTCTTAGGCATCATATTGGAAATCATATCCTGAAGACCTGCCATACTGGCATCGTCCATCATACCGTTTCCAATCATTCCCACGCCCACCGGCGAACCGGCTTTTACACTGATCTCAATTTTTCGATCATCCAATTCCCCATCCCTAAGCTTCTCTCTGAATCGCTCACGTGTTCTTTCATTCAATTCCGCATCATTGCTTGGCTCAGCACTCTGGTCGGTATCTATAGGAATAGTACGGGTAAAACCGGCACTTTTTACCGGTGGAATCAAAACATCCAATATAATTTCTTCCACTGCTTCGGTAGCTTTCGCTTTCACCGACTCGTTTTTCTGCTCTCTTACCAGTGCTACCGACTGCTCTACCAGATCACGTACCATGCTTTCCACATCACGCCCTACATAGCCAACTTCTGTAAATTTGGAAGCTTCCACCTTAGTGAATGGCGCATTGGCTATTTTCGCCAATCTTCTGGCAATCTCAGTCTTACCCACACCGGTAGATCCGATCATGAGAATATTGTTCGGTACGATATCCTTTTGAATATCTGTTTTCACCATCAGACGGCGAATTCTGTTTCTCAGCGCAATAGCAACGTTCCTCTTCGCGTCATTTTGCCCGATTATATATTTGTCCAACTCAGCGACGATTTGTCTCGGAGTAAGTGAAAGTATTTTTTCCATGATGTTAGGTTAAAATCTGCCCAGACCGTTGTGGTTACTTACGGTCCGGGTTTTAATTAGGTATGTTATTTAAAAGAAAACGTCTCCCGGAAGAAAACACATATATTCCTAGTTGTTGTCTTTTCCATTTTCGGACTGCAGGTTGAACTGCAGCGGGTTATCCACTTTAGTCTTGAGTAAGGCAATCTCCAGCACCTCTTCCACTTTATTTACAAAATGAAACTCCACTCCTTTCACATATTGCTCATCGATTTCCTCAATATCCCGCTTGTTTTTGCTACAAAGGATGATTTCTTTGATTCCTGCTCTTTTTGCCGCCAGGATTTTTTCCTTTATCCCGCCCACAGGCATCACTTTGCCTATCAAACTTATCTCTCCGGTCATGGCCACTTTTGCTTTTACCTTACGCTGTGTGAACACTGAAGCCATCGCAGTAAGCATGGTGATGCCGGCTGAAGGTCCGTCTTTGGGAACAGCACCCGCAGGAACATGTATATGAAGATCATATTGATCAAATACTCTATGATCGATCCCCAACCTATCAGCTTTGGATTTCAGGTAAGACAAAGCTGTCATCGCCGATTCCTTCATCACATCGCCCAACTGCCCCGAAAGCGTGAGCTTGCCTTTCCCTCTGCTCAGACTGGTTTCTATAAACAAAATCTCACCTCCTACACTTGTCCATGCCAAGCCCGTAACTACACCGGCGATGCTATTATCGGTGTATGACTCCTTGTCGAATATTTCAGAACCCAGTATTTTCCTGACAGCAGCAGCAGTGATTTTGGGACTGTACTCCTCTTCCATGGCAATGGATTTGGCAATATTTCTCACCACTTTCCCTATCGCTCTTTCCAAACTTCTCACGCCGGACTCTCTGGTATAATCCTCGATTAGTTTCACCAAAGCTGCCCTGTCAAAGGTGATTTGCTTGGATTTCAATCCATGCTCTTTTCTCTGCTTAGGTACCAGGTGACGCTTGGCTATCTCCACCTTTTCTTCCTGTGTATATCCTGTGACCTCTATGATTTCCATTCTGTCACGCAATGCAGGCTGTATCGTATCCAGGGAATTGGCGGTGGCAATGAAAAGCACTTTGCTCAAGTCATATTCCACTTCCAGGTAATTATCCAAAAAAGCATTGTTTTGCTCCGGATCCAGCACTTCCAAAAATGCAGAAGAAGGATCTCCCCGGAAATCAGAGGAAAGCTTATCTATCTCATCCAGTACATAAACCGGGTTGGAGATTTTCACCTTTTTCATGTTCTGAATGATCTTCCCGGGCATTGCTCCCACGTAAGTTTTGCGGTGACCACGGATCTCCGCCTCATCATGCATGCCTCCAAGGGACATTCTGATGTATTTTCTTCCCAGTGCAGCCGCAATGGATTTCCCCAGAGAAGTCTTACCCACACCAGGAGGGCCATACAGGCAAAGTATCGGACCTTTTAGGTCATTTTTCAATTTCAATACCGCCAAGTATTCTATGATTCTTTCCTTGACTTTCTCCAACCCAAAGTGATCTCCATCCAAGACTTTCTTGGCGTGATTCAGATCAAAGTTATCCTGGGTGAACTCATTCCATGGCAATTCCACCATGGTTTCAGCATAATTGAGCGCAATGGGATATTCAGCCGCAGAAGGGTTGATTCTAAGGATTTTATCGAGTTCTTTCTCAAAGTGTTTTTTCACTTCTGTCGGCCAATTTTTCAATGCTCCCCGAACTCTTAAATCTTCCACTTCTTTCTCAGGTCCTTCGTCACCAAGCTCAGTCTGCAAGACTTTCATCTGCTGGCGCAGGAAGTAATCCCGTTGCTGCTGGTCGATATCGGTATGCACTTTCTTCTGAATCTCAGATTTCAGCTCCAGCATCTGGATATCCTTCATCATAAATTCAAGCAAGAGTGTCGCCCGCTCTACGCCATCATTTATTTCCAGCAAGCGTTGTTTTGCTTCCACGGGAGCATTGATATTGGAGGAGAGGAAATGGGTAAGGAAAGGCGTATTGTCGATATTATCCAGCGCAACCTGGGCTTCGCGGGGAATCTCCGGGTTCAGATGAAGGATACGCGTAGCGGATTCTTTCAGAGACTCTTCAAGTGCCTGGATTTTCTTGGAGCTTTTGGGAAAATTCTCTTCCAAATACTCTGCCTTCGCTATGAAATATGGATCATCAGTAATCTGCTCACTGATCCTGAAACGCTTCTTGCCCTGAATAATAATAGTAGTATTCCCATCAGGAAGCACGATCATTTTGATAATCTTGGCGACTGTGCCATACTGATAGATATCCTCCCATCCCGGGTCATCTATGTTAGGATTGATCTGGGCACACACTCCGATCATTTTATTTCCCCTTTGTGCTTTCTTCACCAGACGGATGGATCGTTGTCTTCCGACTGTGATAGGAATTACTACTCCGGGAAACAGTACTGTATTTCTCACTGAAAGGATAGGAATCTCTTCATCCAAGATTTCCTTTCCTTGTGCATCATCCTCCTCGTCGGTAATCAGCTGGATCAGATCTCCCTCACCGGCAAATTCACCGACCATTAAGTTTTGAAACACAGAATTTTCGAATTGGCTCATATAGACAGAATGACAGCCAGGCTGTCTGTTTTATGCTAAAATAAAAGAAGAACCCTCAAAATACGAAGGTTCTTCCTAAAAGGTCAAGGTGCATGCCAAAGGGGGAAGTGGTCAGAATGGCAGTTATCAATTTCTAAAATATGCGGAATCTAATCGGTCCAGGCCCCAATCATGGTAAGAAGCTGTGTATTGCATACCTTTTCATAAAAACAAATAAGGAGGTTGACCATAATGGTAATCCCATCTATGGTGCTGCTTGGGCAGATTTCCATCCTTAATGACACAAAAAACTCCCAGCAAACCTCCGTTTCTACTCTGTTTTCAAAATTGCGGCGGGGTTTGCCTTCACTATTTTCCAAATCTGAGAACTGACGGTTGTGCCTATTACCATAAGCAAAATCACCAATCCCAACCCGATTGGAAACAGTCCCACTCCCGAATGAAAAGCAAAGAAGCTATTCATAAAGGCAGATATCAATACAACAGAAATCCCGGCACCCAGTACAGAAGCTATTCCCCAGATAATCAGATAGCGCCTGGCAAGCTTCATGGATAAATTCCCGGGACTGGCCCCAAATACCTTCCTTACACAGTAATCCTTGATATGGGAATTCATATTCAAGGACACCAGCCCAAACAGTCCCAAAGCGGCGAGGATAACCGCCAGTATGGCTGAGAACAGGATAATATTACTTACTCCCTGTACATCTGCAGCCTCACGGTCAAACACATCCGTCTGCAACTTCCCTTCAAAAAGTCCTCTTGGGACGGTTTTGTGCCAGATCTTCTTAACCGATGTCATAGTAGATCCTGCCGTTCCCGGCGTCATTTTCAGTGTAAGGTAGTTAAACGTAGTATCCCGTGATGCCCGGATCACCATAGGTTCAATTGTTTTTTGGAAGAAAACAGTATGAAAATCCTCCACCACTCCCACTACCTCAAAACCGGTGCTGTCAAGCATTATTTTTTCAGTTAAAGGGAATTCCAAACCCAACCGATTTAGGAAAGCTTGGTTTACAAGAACTGATTCCTGCGTATCTGAAATCAGCTCAGGATTAAACAACCTGCCTTTTTTTAGTTTCAAACCCATCACATCCGAATAATTAACCTCAGCATCCAGAAGGTTGATTTCATGCTTTTCTTCACGAAAGACCAGCTCTTCCTCCCTTATCCAATCCCCAATATAATCTTGGCTTCCGCTGATTTGGTCTACTGAAGCAAGCGCTGACAGCTTGTTTTTGAGCGGAAGATAATCTTCAGGATTAGGCACATTTACAATGATCTTATCCGCACTGTCATATCCCCAATCCCGATTGGCATTGATGTAATTAGTCTGAACAAAAGCAACTCCTGCTACAATACCGATGATCGCGAGCGTAAACTGAAAGGTCAATAAAACACCGGTAAAAACACTTTTGCTTCCGATCTTCTGATTGCCTTTGAGAATATTGATTGGCTTGAAAGAAGACACATAAATAGCCGGATACAATCCGGAAACCACTGTAATACCCAGCAGCATTGCTCCCAAAAAAATCCAGACAAACCGGTCTCGAAGCAAATCAATTTTGAGGTTTTTAGAAGCGATATCATTGAATCCCGGAAGGAAGATAAAGCCGGCGAAAAGACACCCCAGCAAAATAGCGAAAAAACAGACCATCAGGTTTTCACTCAGAAACTGAAATACAAGCTGGCTCCTTCTACTGCCGATTACCTTACGCACCCCGATTTCTTTCAGCCTTCTCGAAGCCATCAATACGGATATATTGATGTAGTTGAACACCGCTAAAATAAGGATAAACGCAGCGATGGCAGCCAATAAGATCTGAGGAGCGATAACCAAGGAGCTCACTACTCCGCGTTTGATCCGCTCTGAATTTCGGACTAGATCAGTAAAAGCCTCCAGCTGAATACTTTGGTAAGGTTTGTCCGGATTGATAGCTTTTTGGACACTGGTCATACCGGCAAATCCCGATTCCAACTGCGAAATATCCGCTCCGTTCTGTAAGTGGACAAACATCCATAACTCAGAATTCCATGCATCTTTTAGCGGTATATCAGCAGCGTACTTTGGATGGCTGTTTATATTCACCATAAGGTCAAAATTGAACATATCCATATCATTCAAATCAGCCAGTACTCCTCCTACCTTATAAGGTTTTTCTTGACCATTGACCACCAAGGCAAGTTCCTGCCCTATGGGATGTGTATCTCCAAAAAGTTTTCGCGAAAGCTCATGTGTCAAAATAACCTGATTTGGCTCGAGCAATGCACCGGAATATCCATAATCCATCCGATAAACAAACATCTCCATAAATGCAGGATCTACATAAAGAGAACGCTGAGAATAGCTCTCATTATTTTGAATCAAAATGGAAAAATCCACCGAAACTCGGGCAACATTCTGAACCTGATCCAATCTATCGGGAATCAATTCGGCAATTGGCTCAGCAATAGTTCCATAAGTCACCAATCCATCTTCTCCTTCCGCTGTATAAGTGAGCTGATAGATATCATTCTTGTTTGGCTGATGCATACCTTTGAACCAAACCTGAGCAATAAACAGATAGGCCACCATACAACACCCTACTGCACAAGCCAACCCAAAAACAGATATAAATGTGGTTCCTTTTTGATTCAGGAGGTTCCTCCAGCCGATTTTAAAATAGTTCTTTAACATAGCCCCTTGGTTAAATGACCGATAAGAAGGTTTGGTACGTCTGATATTGCCCCATCTGAAAAAACTGAGCACATGGATAAAAAATCGGAATCTGGCATAGCTTACTCCCCGCTCGGCTAAGTTCAGGTAGAAAAGCTCATAGGCATCTCCCTGTATCTGCTCCAACCGATTTGGGTTGCAGTAGAATTCCAAAAAGCGATCCGGCCATTTGGGAGGATAATGCTTGAATTTAGTATCCATGGGAAAAATCCAAAGCCAATGGCGGAAGTTGGTCGAAAAGTTTATTTCTCAGATTCTTGACTTCTTCTATCGCCAATCTGCCGGTGGCCGATAGCGTAAATAAGCGCTTTCTTCTTCCTCCCCTTTCTTCAGTGGCACCTCCCATATGGGATTTCAAAAAACCCTTTTCCTCAAGTCTGTTCAATACGGTATGAATCGCCGAGATATTGACCTTTCTACCCGTTTGATTTTTGATCTCTTCCAATACGGCGACACCGTATGCCTCTTGATCTAATATCCCGACGGTCAATAGAATCAACTCTTCCAATTCACCTAAATGATAACCTTTCATAAATCCACTCTATTATATTTACAAATATAAATGTAATAACTTACTTTCATATTTGTAAAACAAATGAAGAGCAAAATTTCAAGGCTATTTTCTTTGAGCCTGACTGGCAACAGAAGTTCCTCTATAGAAGACCTAATCCGGATCATGCCGACAGTACTTTTGCACTCACTACCAAAGATTAATAGAAGGATAAACAAACATGGGAAAAATTTCATAGTGAATAACCTATCTTGGGAAATTGAATGTTGCTTTACAAAAGTCCTATGCTCAAAATAATGTAGTTTATCCACGCTTGCCTATTAACCCATTTCCCATGTCAGTCCATACCATCCTTGGTGCCAATGGCAACATAGCAAAGATCGTTTCTTCCGAACTTGCCAAATCAGGAAAACAGGTACGTCAATTCAGCAGAACTCCCAAAAAAGTAAATCCAACAGATGAACTGGTTTCCGGCGACTTGTTGGATGCTACTGCTGTGGCTGAGGCAGTAAAAGGCTCAGCCATAGTATTTCTATTAGCTGGCATTCAATACAAATCAGCTGTTTGGGAAAGAGACTGGCCTATTATCATGAGGAATACATTGGATGCTTGCATTGCCCATGGATCCAAACTGGTCTTCTTCGACAATATGTACGCCTGCGATCCGTCCCAAGTCAGTCATCTCACGGAAGAAACACCCCTCAATCCCAAAAGCAGAAAAGGAAAAGTCAGAAAGAAGATCTTGGACATGCTATGGAATGAGGTGAAAAGCGGAAAAATTTCCGCAATTGTAGCCAGAGCCCCTGATTTCTATGGGCCGGATGCCAGCAATTCTGTACTGGATGAATTGGTAATCAAACGGATGAAAACCGGTAAAAATGCACAATGGCTCTATTCCAGAGACAAAAAGCATTCCTTCATCTATATTCCCGACGCAGGAAAAGCTACAGCATTTCTAGCCTTGCAGGAAGATTCCTGGAATCAGACATGGAATTTGCCCACCGATGATTCCTATCCTTCGGTAAAAGAAATTGTGGAAATCATCAATCATCAGCTTGGTACCCAACTCAAACTGCAAGTGATGCCGGCTTGGCTGGTCAGCATCCTCGGGCTTTTTATGCCTGTGATGAAAGAAATCGCAGAACTTCGCTATCAGTTGGATTCAAACTATTGTTTTGATTCCTCTAAGATTGAGAAAGTCTACGGACTCAAACCTACAACGATGAAGGAAGGGTTGAGTTTTTGCTTGAAAGACTGAAATCACTTGATGTTAAGCTGTAATGTGTACAGTATAATCCCATCATCTTCTGTCTCGGATAAGCCTGCGACTTTGGAGACTACAAATTCTCCGTTTTTATTAAGCACTGTAGGACTATCACTAGTGGCCGGAAATGCCAGGTCTGTTGCAAGTTGATTGAAGTCTTTGTCAAAAATTGCAGCATAAAATGGATCAGCCTTCCGTACTGACATCATGTATGCATGCATATCATTTCCCCTTTCAGTATGATTTTCCTCAGAGAGCCCTCTGTGATAAACCGCCACATAATATTCTTCTGACTTAAAGAGATTGGTAACTGCACCTCCTATTTGTTTAGTGTTCAAAAGATAATATTGCGAGGGATCATCTGAAGAACTCGGTATATTTTCTACCCATCCGGGGATGTCAATAGTTACTGTTTTCTCATAATCAAATCCCAAATCCCCCTTCTGATACACATAGATTTTTGGCTCAAACCAGGTACTTAAAAGTAAATTTTCTTCCGTTCGGGTATAAACAGGAAACAACATTCCATGCATCTGACCATCTCGCAAAGCAGAAGACTCTGGCAGTCGTACAGTAGTTACCGTATCTCCTGTCTCAACATTCTTTCCTTCAATGATAGGTGAATTATAAAGTGTTTGGTAAAAATCAATTTCTCCCATTCCTATACTTGAAGAAGCCGGCCATGGCTTTGGATAATATATCATGCTTTCATTCTGGAAAACCCCCAATTTCTGAAAGAACATATAAGGCTGAAATTCATATGGAATCTTAATCTCCCCTACTTTAACAGAATCCCTAAATCTCAAATAGCCTTTGGTCTCAGACATCACAGTCACGTCGCCTTCCAGATATCCTATGCCCAATACCGAAGCAACTGCATCTACCCCGTCAGGATTCAATTTATGATGAGTGAGAACTTCTCCGGTTTGTGTCACTTCCATATACTCCATAAAATCATCTGTTACAACCAGATACTTGTCTAGCTCAGAATCATAATCTATTAGCCTCATTTCTCCCAGATAATCAATTTCGACGGAATCAATGATGTCAAAAGAAAAAGAAATGTCTTCATTCTTCACAGCATCTGTCTTTCGATTGCTGCAGGAAAAAATTGCCAAGGCAGTTATTGACAAAAATGTTATTCTAAGAATAAGTGACATGGATCTTGATTTGAAAGTTTTTTTTAAATGGATTATGTGTATCCGCATCTATGCACGTACTAGAATTATGTCTTGCGCTAGCCTTGGAAAAATCCCCCTTGCCCTCCGCCGCGGCGGAGGGATTTGCCAAATTTGAACTTCTAGCATTAATTCAAAGTACATACGTGCAGTTAAGCGGATACACATAAAATGGATTGATTAAAACTATTGAAAGTCTACTTTTCAGTCAATTTCAATTTATACAAAATAATCCCATCATCTTCAGTTTCGGATAAACCGGCAACCTTGGATACGACCAATTCTCTTTCATTATTGACCACCATCGGGTAATTGCTTGTAATAGGGAACGCGACATTCGTAGCCAACTGATTGAAGTCCTTATCGAAAATTGCGGCATAACTTGGATTCTTTTTCCTTCGGGAGAGCCCTCCGTCGGTTGGAGGACCCAGTTCAGACATCTGCGCTTCTGAAATCCCTTTGTTATAGACAATCACATAGTTATCTCCCACCTTGAAGAAGTTGGTCAGACTGCCTGACAATTTCTTTGAAAAACCTTCAAAAAATTGCTCTGCCTTGTCCAAAGGGACAGGATCATAGTGAACCCAATCCGGAATATTCACATCCACAGTTCTTTCATATTCAAACTGATCCCCTACCTTATTGTACACATAGATTCTTGGTTCTAACCACATGCTTAGGAGCAACTTATTCTGATCCATGGTATATACCGGTATAGGAAACCCATGAACTTGCCCATCTAATAGTTTCGAATTTTCCGGTAATCTCACCACTCCCATGGTATCCTGGTTAGTTTTATCAAGCGAACTGAGTATGGGAAGTCTGTACAACTTTTTATAAAATTCTCCTTCATCCATATTCACTGCAAATGTCTCTGGCCAAAGTGATGGGAAATAAGTTTTGTCCTTATCTCTAAAAACTCCAAGCTTTGGGTAAAACATGAATACTTGGTAATTATATGGAATAGGGATTTTACCAACTTTGGAAGAATCCACAAATTGATAGTACCCGCTGGTTTGCGTCAAAACAGTGACCTTTCCATCTACATATCCTAAGCCCAAAGATGTCTCCACAGCATCTATTCCTTCAGGATTGAATTTATTATGATTCAGGATTTTCCCCTTATCATCCACTTCGAGATATTCATAATATACATCCGTAGTCAACAGATATTTGTCTGCATCAGGATCAAAGTCGATCAGCATCATTTCGCCGAGATAATCTATCTGAACAGAGTCAGTGATTTCCAGAGTAAAGCTTTTTGAGGCGGTGTTACTTTCATTGTTTTTGCCACAGGACAGAAGTCCAAAAGCCAGTGAGCAAAGAGCAAATTGCGATAAATTGAGTTTCATGAGAAAAATTTTAGGATAAAAAACACCGGAGTCAATTATATGATTTTCAAAATCTTACTTTAAAGAAATAAAAATCACAAGCAACTCCAACTACCTCCATTGCACGTTAACCGGTTTTAACGAAATAGGAGTATGATAAAGTAAGGACAATGCGTTTTCAAAACGTCCCTAAGAGATGTAAAAGCGGTTGTGAGTCTCATAAGCTACCGGCCGCTGTCCCGATGGGACAAATCTCCTACACTACTTGATATGCTTGCCGTAGATTATGAAAAAAAACCACAGGCAAAAGCAACTGTGTCCTCCGCACTTCCTTCGTGTGCTTTGCGATTAAAAAAGACATTTAAAAAAAAACACAAATTAGGACTTCACACACGGCTATAAAAGCGGAACTTCTGTAAAATGCTATCTGCGAAAATTCGCGTCTTTTCCTGCGCTAATCAGCGGAAACTCTTTCTAATACATTAAAAAACTTAAAAAAAGTCTCGATTATGTCCAGATCTAAAAATCCGATTGTCTTAGAGGTATAACAATCAAAATTCTAACGTCATGGAAAAGCGAATTAATTTATTTGAAAAAGCAACAGATGGTCTTAAACCAATCTTTGCAATGGGAACCTATCTAAAAAAAGCGAGCATCGAAAAATCATTGCATGAGCTGATTGTCTTCAGAGTTTCTCAGATCAATAGCTGTGCGTTTTGTCTGGATATGCATTCCAAGGACGCCCGGGCAGCGGGCGAAACTGAGCAGCGGCTGTATGGCCTAAGTGCATGGAGAGAAACTCCCTATTACACAGATCGTGAAAGAGCTGCCCTGGCTTGGGCAGAAGCGATTACCGTTGCCAAAGTCAGCGATGAGGTCTATGCAAAAGTAAGTGGACACTTCACCGAAGAGGAATTGATAGATCTAACATTGATCGCAACCAATATTAATACATGGAACAGATTGCAGTCAGCTTTTCCAGTAAAAGCGGGCTCCTATACAGTGGGGCAATTCGGTTGATTCTGTAACTTTAAAAAAACAATACTATGGAAGAGTTCTTATTGATATTCAGAAGAGATTTCAACTCCAAGGATAGCCAACCCTCAGCGGAAGGATTACAAAATAATCTGAAACTGTGGCAGGATTGGTTTGAGAAACTAACGGCAGAAGACACACTTTCCCGCCCAATCCAGCGCTGGGACCGTGAAGGGAAAATTGTGAAATCAAAGAATCAGGTTCTCAATGGCCCCTATGTGGAGATCAAAGAAGCTATTGGAGGCATGATTTTCATCAAAGCTGCCAACTATGATGAAGCGGCTGAAATAGCCAATGGATGTCCGGTCTTGGAACTCGGCGGAAATGTGGAGATAAGAAAAGCAGTGACACCTGCAGATCATTAATTAGAAGGGAAAAGCGACTTTTAACATTCGCTTTTCCCTTCTGACTTTAGCGAAGTTTTTAACTTTTTATATCCAAGAATGCCGGACAAAGAAGACTTGCTCCCCCACCTCTTCCGAAACGAATACCAAAAGATCGTGTCAGTCTTGATTAATCTTTTTGGGATAGCTCATGTGGAAGTGGCCGAAGATATTGTCAGTGATACCTTTCTGTCAGCTACAGAGAACTGGAGCCATCATGGATTACCCGACAATCCTACAGCCTGGCTTTATACCGTAGCCAAAAACAAAACAAAAAATCATCTAAAACGAAGCCATTTATTTGACTCCAAACTTTCCCCTCAACTAAAAAGAGATTCGCCATTAAATGAGGAAATCGAACTGGATTTATCTTACCAGAATATCTCCGACAGCCAGCTGGCAATGATATTCGCAGTCTGCAGCCCAATCATTCCGACTGCATCCCAGATTGCTTTAGCCCTGAATTTACTTTGCGGCTTTGGCGCACAGGAGATCGCTGACGCTTTTGTAACCAATAAAGAGGTGATCTATAAGCGCATAAAGCGGGCAAAAGAAACACTGAAAGAAGCAAATCTTCCCATCTCCCAACCGAGTATAACTGAAATCACCGAAAGACTCGAGACTGTCCTGACTACGCTATATCTTTTGTTTTCGGAAGGCTATTATTCTACTTCACAGCAGACCAACCTCCGAAAGGATTTTTGTATGGAGGCGATGCGCTTAAATTATATGCTGATCCAAAATGCCGCTACCAATGTCCCGAAGGTAAACGCCTTGATGGCTCTAATGTGCTTTCACTCCTCCCGCTTCGATGCCCGCACCAATAAACTGGGAGAAAGTGTGCTGTACCATGAACAGGATGAAAATCTCTGGAACCAAGAACTTATTGCGCGTGGGAACTACTTTCTAAACAATGCTGCTACCGGAACCCACCTGTCAAAATATCATTTGGAAGCAGGAATCGCAGCTTGCCATACCCGGAAAGGCGATACTCCGACCAAATGGCAGCAAATCCTGCAAAGCTATGATCATCTGCTACAGCTGGAATACTCGCCGATAGCTGCCCTCAATAGAGTCTATGCACTCTCCAAAGTATCAGGAGCAAAAAGCGCTATCAAAGAAGCAGAAAAACTAGACCTCAAAGACAATCAATTCTATTATTCGCTTCTGGGAAAACTCTATTCTGATGTCGATCCAGAACTCGCACTCTCCCACTATCAAACTGCCTTAAAACTGGCCAATGCAACGTGTGACCAAATGTTGATCAGGAGAAATATGGAAGAACTTAAAAGTCCGGAAAACTAATTCCTCGGATACTATATCATGTCCCTACGGAAGTAAAAATGGAGAGACAATATCCTTTAAGGTAGGCACCACTTCGTCTTCAAACCATGGATTTCTCCTCCTCCACATAAGATTGCGGGGCGAGGGATGTACGAGGGGCATAAACTCGGGTAGATAAGTCTCATAATTCCTCACTGTCTCAGTCAGGCTTTTCCCACAGTTCTTTCCCAGATAATATTTCTGCGCATATTGCCCAATCAACAAGGTTAATCGGATCTCAGGCATCACTGCCCTCATTTGAGCATGCCATGTAGGTGCGCATTCCGGCCGGGGTGGCATATCTCCTCCTTTGCCCCTCCCGGGATAGCAGAATCCCATCGGCATGATCCCAAAGATCTTCGGGTCATAAAACTGCTCTTTTTCGACCCCGAGCCATCGCCGGAGTTCATTACCGCTGGCATCGTTCCAGGGAATTCCTGTAGCATGGACTTTTGTTCCGGGTGCCTGACCAATGACAAGAATTTTGCTTTTTGGATGGATCGAGAAGACAGGCAAGGGACCTAGTGGCAAAAACTCCTTGCATATAGTACAAGCCTGTGCTTCAGTAACTAACCTAAGAAAACTATTCATCAGCAATCATTTTTATCGTTTTTATACATTTTTTTATGAGGAACCGAAAGTAATGCAGTGTTCATCTGTTTATTATATTGATTTTGTAGTAAATTAAAGGTCTAGCCTCTTGAGCTTCAACCTATTACTTTATCACCACCGGTTAAATCCACCTGACCATGTTAGCCCGTATTTAGTAAAATATCTTTCAACCACATATCCCTTACATCATGAAAAATACTTGCTCCTTTCTTATCCTTATTTTTATTTGTTCAGGATGTTTTTCTTCCAAGGATTACGTGACCAACTATGACTACAATTATCAAGCATCATTTAAAAGATACAAAACCTTTGCATTTGTAGTTCCTACGGAAAAAGACACCAGCATAATTTCACCTGTTTTAAGTGCAACTATTGGTGCTAGATTGGGTTCTCAGGGATTTAGAGAAAATGACACCAAACCGGACTTATTGGTGAGTTATAAAATTTTCACTGATTCCATTAGATACCGTGGCTATGTTCAACCCGAATTCGATTATTGGTTAAAGCGTGTAGGAACTGTGCCTGAGACAGATGAAGGCGAACTCGACAAAGAGCAGGAAAAAGACGAGACCTACAATCAGGTCAGGTACACACAAAACCAAGGCATGCTGGTAATCTATGTGATTGACAGCAAAAGAGGGAATACGATCTGGCAAGGATATACAGCTGCCAATTTTGACTTGGATTCTCCACATTTCCAATCTGACATCACCCGGGCGGCTTATCGCGTAATGAATGAATTCAAAGTTCTGAATAGGCAATTGGAATAATAATTCATTTTCCTGAGTAATCCCCTAGGCAAGTTGTGTAGTCATTCCACAGTTTTTTAAAGAAGTTCCCCTATTGTTTTGGAGCTTCTTTTTTTTGTCTACCCCCAGCCTACACGCTTCATTTGAGCCTTTTGAATACTTTCAGGGGAAAAACCAACAGATTTACGGTTGTGGCAATGGCTTTGAAATAGGTGATCGAAATACAAAGAAATCAATTATGAAAAAATCACTTATTGTTACCGGACTGTTGAGCGCCACTGTGATGGTCTCATGTGTTTCAAAGAAAAAATACACAGAACTAGAAGGCAATCTTTTTAAAACCCAAACTGAACTGGCCACTACCGCTCAAGAAAAAGCCGAGCTCGAAGAGAAAATGCAAATCATAGAGAATAGAGTGGCAGAGTATAATGCAAGGATCAATTCTCTACGTGACACCAATGACGCATTGACACTGCAAAACGACGGTATGCTTAGCTTAGAGGGTGCGACACTGATGTCCAAAAACTCTAAGGAAAAAATGAAGCAAACCCTAGCCAATGTAGACCCTAATAAACTGGCTCAGGCACAAACTCTGGAAGATTCTGTCAATCTGGCAGTTGAATACAATCTAAAGAAGAACATCACAGAAACTACGGTAGATGGAGATGAAGATGATGTCAATATCAGCATTGACCAGACTGTAGTAATGATCTCAGTATCTGACAAACTGCTATTCAACACAGGTAGCTACAGAATTAGCACCAAAGCTGATCCTCTGTTGGCAAAATTAGCTGAGGTGATCAATGCAGAGCCAAGCTTACAAGTGATGATCGAGGGACATACGGATCCAAGAACGATTTCTACAGGAGTAGTTCAGGATAACTGGGATCTTTCGGTGAAAAGAGCCACAAGTATTGTCAGAAAACTTCAGGAAGATTACAATGTAGCTCCTGAAAAGATGATTGCAGCAGGAAGAGCGAGCTATATGCCACTGGTAGACAATGATACTCCTGAAAATATGGCGATTAACAGAAGAACAAGAATCGTATTGATTCCTGATTTGGATATGTTCTTTGCGATGCTATAAGATTAAAACCACCAACTACGATTAACCACCACAACCAAAAAAGCAGGCTTCCGAGCCTGCTTTTTTTATGAAAATTTCAGTAAATTAAACCCTACTAAAGGGCTTATAATTTTGACACAGAAGAAATTAGATGAATTAACTTACAAAATAAATGGTGCTGCCATTGAGGTTCATAAGCATGTAGGCCCCGGACTGCTGGAAAGTGTATATCATAAATGCCTCGCAGAAGAACTAAGACAAAGAAATATTCTTTTCCATCAAGAAATTCGTATTCCTATTCTGTACAAGGGAATTTCAGTCACAGCTGATTTAAGGGTAGATTTTTTTATTGAAGAGAATGTAATAGTTGAAATAAAGTCAGTTTCTGAAATCCTTCCAATACATCAAGCACAATTAATGACTTATATGAAATTAATGAAAGCCCCAAAAGGTATTTTACTGAATTTCAATGTAGTAAATCTCTATCATGAAGGACAAAAAACTTTTGTCAATAATTACTTCTCCAATTTAGACAGAGGCTAAGATTGTTTAACCACAAAGTCATAAAGAAAGCAAAGAAGCTAGATTTGCTTTCTTCTACTTTGAAATATTTTAAATTTCTCTTCTTTATTGACTTTGCGACTTTGTGGTAACAATCAATAGAACGGTTTCAATCCAGCACATTCAAGGTACCCAAGGCGTGCTGCATCAAGACTTCCTGGAAATACAGTGTATAAATGGCCTGGGCCTGATCAGCCTGAGCGCTCACTAGTTGCTGATTGGCAGTTGCCAAATCCACGAAATTGGAAATCCCCAGTCGAAAACGCTCTGAAATTGCATTTTGAGCCTCCTCAGCTGCCATCACCTGTACCCTGGTATTTCCCTGCTTCTTCACTGCAGCTATATAGTTGAGATGGGCCAGTTTCACATCTTGGTAGATCTTCCTGTCTATTGATTCCTTCTGCAGAATTTGGTTTTTATAAGCTACCCGGCTTCTACTTACATCCACTCTGTTTTGGAAATTATTGAATATTGGAACAGCTAGGCTAAGTCCAATTATATTCTGAGGATATATTTTCAGGAGTTGGTTCCTGAGACTCCTGTCGTCAAGTGTAGTAAAGAAAGTATTGTAATTGTAAAATGCATTTATTCTAGGGTAATACATTGCCTTGATGGCTTGCATATCCTTTTGGTAGGAAGTTGCCAAAAGCTTCTGCTGAGTACCATCAGCACGATTTGACTGGGCTATATCATACAATTCCTCCATGCTCATACTTCCCATGCTTATTTCATCTGTACGGGAATCGACTGATTCCAGAAGAGGCACTACTCCTGTCTCCAGTTGCAGGTATTCCGACAGATCCCACACATCATTCTGGTATTGTAGTTCAGCATCCACCAGTACCGATTCCAGTCTCGCCACCTCAGATTGCTGATTGTACTTGTCAGACAGGGTACGAAGCCCTGCATCCACAAACCCATCAATCTGCCTTAATGTTTCTTTCTGGTTCTCCAGATTCTCAATAGCTATTCTCACCAATTCCTTGTCCAATAGTACTTGAAGGTATCTTCTGGACACATCAAACATCACTTGCTGCGATGCTCTATCGAGTCCCTTTTCTCCGGCTTCATAAGCCAATTTTGCTGATTGAGTATCCAAAATCCTTCTTCTCGAATTGAAAACTGGCATATTTACATTCAATCCGGCATTCACAACTTCATTGGTTACACTTGTCACGACGATCTCACCCTCTATTTGTTGAGTTTGCTGTCCCGCCTGTCGGCCAAATGAGCTATTGAAATTTGCATTCGGAAGATGGGAAAGCAGAGCTGACTGCTTCTCCAGCTTTAATACTTCCATATTATTGGACTGGGTCCGGTAATCCACGTTTGCAGCCAAAGCCAAATCCACTGCCTGACGGAAGTTAATCCTTAATGTATCCTGAGCCTGAAGAGTACCTGCAAGCAAGACTGCCGTAATAAGGCCTAAATACTTCTTACACATGAACAATCGCTTCATCTTTTTCTATTTTACCATCCAGCATATCGATTAGCCGTGTGCCGTAATCCGCATTTTCTCTAGCATGCGTAGCCTGAACTATAGTAGTACCTTCGCGGTGCAATTCCTGAAAGACCTCCATGATTTCCTTCGCCTGACCGGAGTGTAAATTTCCCGTAGGCTCATCAGCCAGAAGCACCCGGGGTTTTCCCGCCACAGCTCTCGCTATACCGACCAGCTGCTGCTGTCCTCCGGAAAGTTGGGCTGGAAAAAGATCCTTTTTGGCTACCATATTGAATCTATCCAGAAGATTCGCTATGATGCTTTTACGCTCATTGGAAGATACGTTTCTGTACAGAAGCGGAGTCTCTATATTCTCATACACTGTCAATTCATCGATCAAATGATAGGCTTGGAAGATGTATCCGAATTCACTTTTATGCAGTGCTGCCCGTTCGCGCTCTTTCATTTTTTTAATATTTCTATCACCAAAAAAATATTCCCCATCGTAGTCCTCATCCAGCAAACCCAAAATATTCATCAAGGTGGATTTACCTGCTCCACTCGGCCCCATAAGAGTGATAAATTCCCCTTCTTTTATAGTAAGATCTATTCCTTTGAGAATAAATACACGCTGGAATCTTGATTCTATGTATTTATCTAAGTTTTTGAGTTCAATCATTTTAATGATACTTATATAGTTAGTATTTAATTAATCTGTTTTTAGTGTTTTGGCAGGATTCAATCTGAATACCTTCCAGCTTCTATATCCTATAGTCAATCCTGCCAGCAATAACACCGGCAAAATCGACAAAATATAAGGCCATGGGGAGAATGAAACCCGGTTAGCAAAGGACTGCAGCCAAGTATCACTAAACCAAAGTCCAAAACCAATCGCCAATACTGAGGCTACTAAGAGCAACTTGAAGAAATCAGATGCCAATACCGAGATGACATCCTTTTGAGTAGCACCATGCACTTTTCGGATACTGATCTCCCGTGTCCTGCGAAGTGCTACATAGGAGACTAATCCAAATAAACCCATGCATGCAATCAAAACAGCTATGCCCGAGAACAGGGTAAAAATCACACCTACCCGCTCTTCTGAGCGATAAAGCTGTGCATATTCCTGATCTATGAATTTATAGTTGAATGGTCGTTCCGGAACAAGTTTTTTCCAAACTTCTTCAAGAGTAGCAAGAGTAGCAGCTGGATTTCCTGGAGGTATTTTCACCAGAAGCACGTTCGCATTTCCCTGATCCTTAAATATACCCAGCGGGCCAATGTTTTCATGCAAGGAATTAAAATAGAAATCCCCCACCACAGCTTTAATTCTTGCATCTGAATGCCCAAAATTCACCGTTTTTCCAATGGCCTCTTCAGCATTCCAGCCCATTTCCCTGATAGCTGATTCATTAAGGATAATCGGAACCAAGTCTTCCTTATCATTAGCTTCCTCTCTGGAGAAATCATTATCATTGAGATCAGTACCTGCGAGAATTGTAAGGTTTAATGTTTTCACTATATCTTCATCTGTGGAATATCCCGTAATCATAAACTCACGCTGATTGTCTCCACCCGGAAATATCCTATATCCTGCCTTGATATGTACAGGTATATCTCCCGCAAGGGCTATGGAACTCGCAGCACCACTTTTCAGCATTTCAGCCTTCATTGTTTCTACTGCATTTCGCATACTATAGTGATAGGGTAACGTTATCACTTGTTCCCTATCGTAGCCCAAACTGACATTTTGCATGTGATCCAGCTGATTTTTCACGATAAAAGTAGCTATCAGCAGCCCGATGGAAACAAAGAATTGGAATACAACCAGAGATTTTCTCACCCAAGCTCCTCCACCCATTTTCGTTTTATTTGCCAGCGCTTTGATCGGCTCCATGCCTGACAAAATCAAAGCCGGATACATGCCTGCCAACAAGCCAACGATCAGAATCAATCCTATAATAAAGCCAAGCCCACCAAGATTAATTAAAGAATCCGCGCTAAGCGAGACGCCACTGATTGCTGAGAATTTGGGTAGAATCAAATACAAAAGCAGCACGCTCAATACCGAAGCTGCAAAGGTGAGTAGCGTAGATTCAGAGACAAACTGACCAAACAGTTGTCCCCTACCCGCTCCCATCGCTTTGCGAAGCCCAACTTCCTTGTTACGCTCGGTAGCTTCTGCCGTGGCCAAATTCACATAATTGATAATCCCTATCGCAATAAGCAACAAGGCAACTATTCCGAAAATATATAAGTAGCGAATGTCGGTTCCCGGCTTGATGCTGCCCAGCGATTGGTCTCCCAAATGTATATCACTGACCGGCTGCAGGTGGAAAAACGTCCTATAGCCATATTGCGCCAGTTCTTTGCCAAGATATTTTTCTTTGATTTTCTCTACTTTATCCTGAAAATCAACCACATTCGTTCCTGATTTCAGTTTTACGTAAGTGTAGTAATTGCTTGGAGACCATTCAGGATTTTTCCCATGTCTATGGGATTTGAAAGATGCCAAAAAGTCAAATACCATGTGACTGTTGCTTGGGAAATCTTCCATCACTCCGGATACCGTGAAGTCCATACCTTCAACCTTTAGAACTTTGCCCACAGCCGATCCGGCATCACCGAAATAGCGATCAGCAGTACTTCTGGTCAGCACAAGAAGATTTGGTTCCGACAATACCTGGCTTGGATTCCCTGACAAAAGATCAAAGTCAAATACCTTAAAAAAGTTTTCATCTGCATATGCGAAGGATTCCTCCTCCTGATTTCCTTCGCCGGCATCTATCAGTACAGAGGAGAAAATACTAAGGTCAAAAAGCAGTGTGCCTGTCTCCACATCAGGAATTTCATCGATCAGTGTAGGGATCAGACTGGAGGGAGTGGAACTGACTAACTGACTTTCTCCCTCAGACACAAATTCCTGATTGAACTTATAAATGCGCTCATACCCGGAATACATTTTATCATAACTCCACTCATGCTGGATATAGAGGCAAATAGCCAAAAAACTCACAATGGCTACCGTCAATCCAATAAGATTGATACCGGTGTACAGTTTGCGTTTCTGCAAATTGCGAAAGGATATTTTAAGGTAGTTTTTCCACATAAGGAATTGGAAGACTGGAAAATTTAAATGCTAATCGTTAAGAACTGTGTTGCAGGATTTCATTGCCCCACTGTGACTGTGACTTACTACTGCTTTTATTCTTTTCCACTTTTATGCCACAAAAAAATGCCTCTGAATAAACTCCAGAGGCATTTTTATACTTTTGGCAGGATTACTATCTCGAACATTTTTGTTCGCTGGCGAACAAAAAAAATTATCAATGACCAAGTTTCAAATTCAATGATCAATTCTTAAGACCAATGTCACACCTCAAATCCAATCTAAAATCTTGGCTCTTGAATCTAAAATCTTATATCTTGATACTTTCTACTAGAATCAAAACTTGCGATACTTTCCTTTCAGGAATTTATTGGCCTTCTTCTCAGTAAACTTCGCTTTTTTGCTATTCCAGTGCAGTGTCTCGTTGGGGAACCGGCCTGCAATCACTCCAAGCAAAATAGTTTCTGTCAATCTAGATGCATAGGAGAATGGTGCAGTGGTTTCACCCTTTCCTAGGCATGCATCCACAAACTGATGGTAATGTTTCTTGCTTTCGGAATCGTAATCTTTCACAGGCTTACCCAGATTAAATGATTCTATATCCATCTCTACATACTTGCCATCGACAATTTTTCGAGGCAACTGTTGGAAGTGCGGAAGCAACAGTCTGCCCTTTTCTCCCATAAACATTGCCCCTTGGTCTGGCAGCTCATCTCCATTTGGCAATACCAAATCCTCATGTGACGCCGGAGCCCCGATTCCATCATACCATACCCATTTCAACGTCTCAGCAGTATGCTTAGTCCCGGGAAATTCATAGGTTACTACATTATTTGCAGGAAAACCGAATCCTGTAGGCTCCCGGCACTCATTGATAATCGTACGGGGCACGTCGAGTTCAAGCGCATTGTATGGGGTGTCAAAAATATGCACCCCCATATCACCAAGTGTACCACAACCGTAATCCATGACTTTTCTCCAGTTTCCCGGATGATAGAAATCTTCTTTGTATGGACGCTCCGGGGCAGTTCCTTGCCATAGATTCCAATCCAAATTAGCAGGCACAGGATCTGCTCCTTCTGGCTCAGGCCCATCGTACCCCCAGTCTTTTGGTGACCAGGCGCGAACGGTATGCACTTTACCTATGATTCCGGATTGAATAAGTAAGGTCGCCAACTTGTAATCATAAAAAGAATGAACCTGAATACCCATCTGGGTTACTAGATTCTTCTTTGTAGCTAACTCATTCATCGCCCTTGCTTCACTGACATGATGCGTAAGTGGTTTTTGACAATAAACAGGCTTGTTCATTTCCATAGCCATCATAGATGCAGGAGCATGCGTATGATCCGGGGTAGAAACGATCACTGCATCTATTTCATTTTTCATATCTGCCAACATCTCCCGATAGTCAGCATAGGTTTTGGCATTTGGATGAAGTGCCTTTGCATTGGCCATCATGGCGGAATCTACATCGCAAAGCGCCACCACATCTACCAGCTCATGGGAAGAAATCGCATCCAAATCAGCCATCCCCATCATTCCAAGACCGATATGAGCCGTCCTCAGACGTTCACCGGCATTTAATCTGGCTAAGAGTGAAGGAGCCAAAGCAGCGCCTAACAGTCCTAAACCACTCTTTTTGACAAAATCTCTACGGTCAATACTTTCAATATTCTTACTCATGTTTTAATGAATTTATTTCCAGGTTATTTTATAGTTCTTTGATTCTGATATTTTCAAAACGGACTACTACAGGACAATATAAGGACAGCACCGGGGAAAACTGCTGTAAAAATCAGAAGCTCGAATTTTGTCACTAAGAAGTTCATTTGTTCTAAGTATTGGATTATAAGAATAATCGAAATGCAATTTAACTTTTCAAACCAATTTTGGCGTAAAAAACTTAATTAAAAATTTTATTTACGTCACTGGTTATTTATTGATTTTTTTGGAAAAGATAGTTTTTTATGATTATCCCAAATCGCACTGTCAACAGAACCTACCCCTCCTAAACCGGACATCTACCGTCCGGATCATTTTCTTTCCTTTTTCGTATCCCAAACTACCACTACATTGATATCAAATGGAGAAGAACGAAGCAGAAAGCTATTTCAAAGGACGTGGGTCACAGATTAAAACTGACAACAAATTCCTCAAGTACCGCTATGTCAGCGAGCATATTGAGGGACTGGATGAACCGCTGATCCAATCACCTCACACCAAAGTCTATCACGAGCATTCCAAAAGTATAGTAAACAAAATCGAAAGCCCTGACTTGGGCATGATGTACTCACTTAATCCGTACCAAGGTTGCGAACACGGGTGCAGCTATTGCTATGCAAGAAATACGCATGAATACTATGGGTTTGATGCGGGACTGGACTTCGAAAGTAAAATTATAGCTAAGGCAAATGCAGCCCAGCTTCTGGAAAAATTGTTTCATAAAGCTACCTGGAAACCCGTGCCGATCAGCATAGCAGGCAACACCGACTGCTACCAGCCGCTGGAGCGTAAGATGGAACTTACCAGAAGTCTGCTGAAAATCTTTGCCCGGTATCGTCATCCTGTAGGAATGATCACTAAAAACAGCCTGATCTTACGGGACAAAGATCTGCTTCAGGATCTGGCTCAGGATAGACTGATCAAAGTTTTTATTTCCATCACTTCACTCGATGAGCATGTGAGACGTACCATGGAACCGCGAACTGCCAGTGCATCCAAGAGGCTGAAAACAATAGAAGAACTTTCTTTGGCAGGTATTCCGGTGGGGGTCATGTGTGCCCCCATCATCCCGGGTCTGACTGATCACGAGACTCCCGCCATCCTCAAAGCCGCTGCAGACCACGGAGCTCTTACCGCAGGAATGACCGTAGTTCGGCTCAATGGCAGTGTAGGGCCGATTTTCGAAGACTGGATTCATAAAAACTTTCCCGACCGGGCACATAAAGTAATAGCTCAAATCTGCTCGATGCATGGCGGGCAACTCAATGATTCGCTGTTTGGAAGAAGGATGCGGGGAGAAGGCAAAGTCGCAGAAATGATCAATCTGCTATTTGCTACATCAAAACGGAAACATTTTGCGGGCAAAGCCATGCCCGAATTTGACCTTAGCAAGTTTCGAAAGGGTGGAAATTTGAATTTGTTTTAAAAGAGTACTAAGTAGCAAGAATTTAGTATCAAGATAACCTACCCACTTTGCCATCCTTCACGGCAGAGGGACTTACATTAATTTTTAAAATAAATCCCCCTAGCCCCCTTTGTAAAGGGAGAGTCGTGTCAACTGTACTTCAGATCTGCAATTAAAAAAGTGATCAATATCACTATTAATACTAGAAGTTCCATCGAGACAATTCCCCCTTTTTAAGGGGGCAAGGGGGATTTCTAGGATTTGACTCGTCCTGAATTGAGTTTACACAAAGTAAACTACTATGAAACGACAAAAAGAAAAAAAAACAAGGGGCATAGGATCTCTGAGTTGGGCAGA